>NZ_KB892160.1:0-294633 GCF_000373685.1 Streptomyces sp. PsTaAH-124
GGTTGATAGGCCGGATCTGGAAGCACGGTAACGTGTGGAGGTGACCGGTACTAATAGGCCGAGGGCTTGTCCTCAGTTGCTCGCGTCCACTGTGTTGGTTCTGAAACCACGAACAACCCCATGTGCCACACATGGTGCGGTTGATTGTTTCATAGTGTTTCGGTGGTCATAGCGTGAGGGAAACGCCCGGTTACATTCCGAACCCGGAAGCTAAGCCTTACAGCGCCGATGGTACTGCAGGGGGGACCCTGTGGGAGAGTAGGACACCGCCGAACAAATTTTAGGGAAAACCCCGCACCTCACGGTGCGGGGTTTTTCTGCGTTCAGGGGCTTTTCAGGGTGTTCTTTCCGTCCCCTTTCCGTTTCTGGAGCGGAAAGGGTCCGTGTTTCAGAGCCGGCCCGCTGCTTTCAATGCCAGGTAGGCGTCCGCGAGTGCGGGAGCCAGGTTGTCCGGAGTCGCGTCGACGACGGTGACTCCCTGACGGCGCAGTTGTTCCGCGGTGCGCTGGCGTTCGCCCTGGGCCTGGGCCGCCGCAGCGGCTTCGTACACCGCGTCCGTGCTGCCTCGGGCGGCGGCCATGCGGGCCACGTACGGATCCGCGACCGAGGCGACCAGTACGGTGTGCCGTTGTGTGAGCTGAGGGAGGACTGGGAGCAGCCCCTCTTCCACGGGGGCCGGGTCCAGGCTGGTGAGCAGGACGAGCAGGGAGCGGCGGGGCGCCGTGCGCAGTGCGGTCGCCGCGAGGCCCCGGGCGTCCGTCTCGACGAGTTCGGCTTCCAGCGTCGCCATGGCGTTGACCAGGGACGGGAGGAGCATTCCCGCGGCGCGGCCCTGGACGAGGGCCCGTACCCGGCGGTCGTAGGCGAGGAGGTCGACGCGGTCCCCGGCCCGGGAGGCGAGGGCGGCCAGGAGCAGGGCGGCGTCCATGGCGGCGTCCAGGCGGGGCGCGTCCGCGACCCGGCCGGCCGAGGTGCGGCCCGTGTCGAGGACGAGCAGGATGTGGCGGTCGCGTTCGGGGCGCCAGGTGCGGACGGCGACCGCGGACTGGCGGGCGGTGGCGCGCCAGTCGATGGAGCGGGTGTCGTCGCCGGGCACGTAGTCGCGCAGGCTGTCGAACTCGGTGCCCTCTCCGCGGGTGAGGACGCTGGTACGGCCGTCGAGTTCGCGGAGCCGGGCCAGTTTGGACGGCAGGTGCTTGCGGCTGGTGAACGGGGGCAGGACCCGTACCGTCCAGGGGACCTGGTGGGTGCCCTGGCGGGAGAAGAGGCCGAGCGGGCCGTAGGAGCGGACGGTGACACGGTCGGCCCGGCGGTCGCCGCGGCGGGTGGGGCGCAGCCGCGTCGTCAGCCGGCGGCGTTCACCGGCGGGGACGGTCAGGCGGTGGCGTGAGGCGTCGGTCTCCGTGCCGGGCTGCCAGCTGCTGGGCGGCCAGGCGTCGCGGATCCGGGCCCGCAGGGGGCGGCCGGACGGGTTGGTGACGGTGAGCGTGACATCGGCGGTGTCGCCCAGGCGTACGGAGGTGTCGCCGGAGCGGCTCAGGCCGAGGCGGCGTACGGGCGCGGCCAGGGCGTAGTCGCAGGCGCAGGCGACGGCCAGGGGCGCGTTGACGGCGAGGACGCCGGTCCAGCCGGCGTCCAAGAGGCCGACGGGGACGGAACCGAGGGCCGCGAGGAGTGCGGCGCGTCCGGTGAGGGCCATCAGCGGGGGACCGGGACGTGGGTGAGGACCGCGGTGATCACCGAGTCGGCGGTGACACCCTCCATCTCCGCTTCCGGGCGCAGCTGTACGCGGTGGCGCAGGGTGGGCAGGGCGAGGGCTTTGACGTCGTCGGGGATGACGTAGTCGCTGCCGGTCAGCCAGGCCCAGGCACGTGCGGTGGACAGCAGGGCGGTGGCGCCGCGCGGGGAGACGCCAAGGGAGAGGGACGGGGATGCGCGGGTGGCGCGGCAGATGTCGACGACGTAGGCGGCGATCTCGGGGGAGACGGTGGTCGCGGCGATCGCGGTGCGGGCGGCTTGCAGGTCGGCGGGGCCCGCCACGGGGCGTACGCCGGCGCTGTGCAGGTCACGCGGGTCGAAGCCGGCGGCGTGCCGGGTGAGGACGTCGATCTCGTCGTCCCGGGAGGGCAGGGGGATGGTCAGCTTGAGGAGGAAGCGGTCCAGCTGGGCCTCGGGCAGCGGGTAGGTGCCCTCGTACTCGACCGGGTTCTGGGTGGCGATGACCAGGAAGGGGTCGGGGAGCGGGCGCGGTGTGCCGTCGACGGTGACCTGGCGTTCCTCCATGGCCTCCAGCAGCGAGGACTGGGTCTTCGGCGGGGTGCGGTTGATCTCGTCGGCGAGGAGGAGGTTCGTGAAGACCGGGCCGGGCTGGAAGGAGAACCGGGTGGTGCGCGCGTCGTAGACGAGGGAGCCGGTGACGTCGCTGGGCATCAGGTCGGGGGTGAACTGGACGCGTTTGGTGTCGAGTTCGAGTGCGGCGGCGAGGGTGCGCACGAGGAGGGTCTTGGCGACTCCGGGGACGCCTTCGAGCAGGACGTGGCCGCGGCAGAGCAGGGCGACGACGAGACCGGTCACGGCGGGGTCCTGGCCGACCACGGCCTTGGCGATCTCGGCCCGCAGGGCCTCCAGGGAGGACCGGGCGGCGGTCGCGTCCCCGGTGTGCCCGGCGTTGTCAGTGGTCGGGTCCATCATGGACGGCGTACCTCTCTTTCGAGGGCGTCGAGTCGGTCGGCGAGGGAGACGAGGGCCGCGTCGTCGCCGGGCGGCGGGCCGAAGAGCAGGTCGTGCAGGGGCTGTGCGCCGCCGTCCAGGCGGGCGGACAGGGCGGGGAGGAGTGCCTCGGGCGTGTGCGCCTGGGAGGTGGGGATGCCGACGAGGGGAGCGAGGCGGGTGCGGGTGGCGGAGCGAAGAGCGGCGGCGGCGCGGTCGCGGGCGTTCACCTTGCGGTAGAGGCGGGCGCGGCCCTCGGTGGTTTCGGAGGCGCGGATCGCGACGGGGAGTTTCTCGGGCACGAGGGGGCCGAAGCGGAGTGCCCGCCACAGGGCCGCCAGTGCGGCGGCGATGAAGAGCTGGAGGGTGCCCCAGAGCCAGCCGGAGGGCAGCAGGTCGAAGAAGCCGCGCTCGCCGCTGTCGGGGGCGGAGGCGTCGTCGAGCGAGGGGAGGTACCAGACGAGATGAGGGCGCGAGCCGAGGAGTTGGAGGGCGAGCGAGGCGTTGCCCTGCTGGTCGAGGCGGTTGTTGAAGAGGATGTCGGGCGCGCCGAGGACGACGGTGTCGCCGTGCGCGGCCTGCGGGATGCGCAGCAGGGTGGGCAGGCCGTCGCTCGGGTAGCAGGAGTCGGCGCGCACGGTGGTCGAGTAGCGGATGCCGTCGCCGAGTTCGGCGGGTCCGGCGCGGCGGGCGGCGGGCAGGGTGCAGCCGGGTGCGAGCACGGTGTCGAAGCCGGGTGCGGTGTCGACGGTGACGCCGGGGGCCAGGCGGTCGAGGGAGGGAGTGCCGGGGGCGACGAGGACGGTGCGTCCGCCGGTGCCGGCGGTGGCGGCGCGCAGCCGGGACTGCTGGTCGTGCGTCAGCAGGTCGGGGACGGCGACGAGCAGGGTGGTGTCGGGTCCTGCCGCGGCGCGTGCCGCGTCGAGGCCGGTGACGACGCGGCTGCTGACGTGCCGGTCGGTGAGGAGAGCGGCGACGGCGCGGCTGCCGTGCGGGTCGGCGGAGCGCGGGTCGAGGCGGCCGTGCCGGTCCCCGGAGCGCAGTGCGGCCAGGACGAGGCCCGCGGCGAGCAGGATCAGCAGCGCGAGCAGGATGCCGCGCGCGCGGGTCCAGGTCTGCCGGGCGGTGGGCGAGGTCGAGGTGGCCGGGGGCGGGGCCGTGGTGGTTGCCTCGGTGGTCATCCGGCGGCTCCCCGGTGGGTGGTGCCGGTCGTGCTCGTCGTGCTCGCGGTCAGCTGGGGCCGGGTGTGCTCCAGGTCGCGGTCGAGTGCGGCGATGTGGCGGTACGTCTGCTCGGTGGCGCGGCGGCCGCCGTATGTGACGCCGTCGAAGTCGCGGGCGGCGGTGTGCAGCCGGTCGGCGTGGGCGGGCAGGGTGCGGCCCGCTTCGGCCGCGGCCTCGTCGGCGGTGCGGCCGGGGCGGGTGTCGAGGAGGGCGCGTTCCTCCAGGGAGCGGACGAGGGCGCGCATGCGTTCCTGGACGGCGGGGTTCCAGTGGCCCTGGGCGGCGTGTGCCTCGGCGGCGGCGCGGTGTTCGGCGGCGCTGCGGGGGCGGTCGTCGAACAGGGCGGGGGCGGAGGCGGGTTCGCGGTGCGGTGTGCCCAGGCGCCACCACAGGGCGCCCAGTACGGCGAGGACGGCAAGGACGATCACGACGAGTCCGGCCGTGCCGCCGGGGGTGGCCGTCGAGGCGGAGTCGAAGAGTCTGCCGACCCAGTCCCAGAAGTGGTCGAGTGCGCGTTGGAACAGGCCGGGGTCGTTCTCGTGGTACACGCGCTTGGACAGTTCGCGGCGGGCGGCCTCCCGCGCGGGGTCGCGCGGGAGGGTCACCGGTGGTGTGCCGTCGGGGTCCGGCTGGGCCAGGGCGAATGTGTGCCCGATGCGCGGCAGGGACCGCAGGATCCCGTCGGCGTGGTCCGCCGCGCGCGCGGGCGCGGTCGGCGCTGTGAGAACTCCCCCCGGCAGGCTCACGGCATCAGCTTCCGGAGGCGGCTGCGTCGGTGCCGTGGCCCTGGACGCCTGCGGCGCGGGCCAGTTCCAGGTCGAGGGCTTCGCGGCGGATGCGCTGGTCGACGTAGAGGAGCACGGTGACACCGGCCGTGATCGGAAGTTTGATCATGGAGCCGATCACCGAGCCGATGCCGGTGATGACCAGGTACGTCCAGCTGAGCTGGGTGCTGCCGTCCAGGAGGCCGGAGAACCCGCCGTCGCTGAAGGCGGAGGCGATCAGGCTGAAGGGGATGACGATGATCGCCGAGATGATGCCGACGATCAGCGCGGTCAGGAGCTGGATGCCGAAGATCCGCCACCAGGAGCCGTTGACCAGCTTGACGGAGCGGCTCATCGCCTTCTTGATGCCCTGCTTCTCCAGCATCAGCGCGGCCGGGGCGAGGGAGAAGCGGACCGCGAGCCAGATGGCGACCACACCGGCGCCCAGTGCGCCGAGGACGGCGATCGCGGTGCCTCCGACAGGGGACCCGGTCGCGGCGACGATGAGGCCGGGCACCATGCCCATGGCGAAGACGCCGAGGCAGATGACCAGCAGCACGAGGAGCAGACCGAGCAGCCTGGGCAGCTGGGGAGCGGCGTCGCGCCAGGCCTCGCGCAGGGTGACGGACCTGCCGAGCACCGCGCGGCTGGTGACCGTGGTGAGCAGGCCGGTGGCGAGGACGATACCGACGACGCCTACCAGGAAGATGATGCCGGAGCCGAGGAGGCTGTCGCCCGTGGCCCGGAGCACTTCGCGGGGCGTGGCGTCCGGGTCCTTGAGCGCGTCGTTGTCGATGACGTTGTTCAGCGCCAGGCGCTGTACCAGGATGACGACGATCTCGGTGACGACCGCGATGGCCAGCGCGATGCCGAGCACGGCCCGCCAGTGGGCGCGCATCGTGGACACGGCGCCGTCGAGGATCTCGCCCAGGCCGAGCGGGCGCAGCGGGATCACACCGGGCTTGGCCGCGGGCGGCGGCCCGCCCCAGCCGGCGCCCCAGGCGCCGTATCCGCCGGGACCGGGACCGTGGCCGCCGGGTCCGTAGCCACCTGGGCCGCCGTAGCCTCCGGGGCCTCCGGGGGCGCCGTACCCGCCGTATCCGTAGCCGCCGCCCGCGGGCGGCGGGGCGCCCCAGCCGGGGCCGGGGGGCGGCGGGGGCGGGGTCTGGCCGGGTGCCGGGGCCGCGGGACCCCCGGTGGGCGCGGACCACTGGCCGGCCGGAGGCTGCTCCTTGGACCACCTGGGGCCGGGGTTCTGCGGCTGCGCTCCGGGCTGGTCCGCGGGCCGCTCGGGCTGGGCCGGCGAGGACGGGTCGGGGCGGCCGGCGGGGTCGGCAGGGCCGGACGCGCCGGGTTCCTGCCCGTCGGACGGGGCGGATCCGGGCGAGGCCCAGCCCGGAGTGTCGTTCATCGTCGCTCCTTCACGGTGCCCGTCCGCGGTCGCGGCGGCAGGTGGGGTGCCATCGTGCCATGGGGCGGTGTCAGGGTGATCTGCCGCGGTGGCCGCTGTACGCCTTCCATTGTCCGCGGGATACGGGGAACACTGACGGCATGGCTGATCAGTACGCGCAGGCTCGCGAGGACAACCGGCCGCCGGGGATTCCCGCCCTTCGCTGGGAGGAGCCGCCCGAGGGCCCCGTCCTGGTCCTCCTGGACCAGACGAGGCTGCCCGCCCAGGAGGTCGAGCTGGTGTGCACGGACGCGCCCGCGCTGGTGGAGGCGATCCGGTCGCTCGCCGTGCGCGGGGCGCCGCTGCTGGGCATCGCCGGGGCGTACGGCGTCGCGCTCGCCGCCGCGCGCGGCTTCGACGTGGACGACGCCGCCGACGCGCTCGCGGGAGCGCGGCCGACCGCGGTGAACCTCTCGGTGGGGGTGCACCGGGCGCGGTCGGCCTATCACACCGCGCTGGCCGAGACCGGTGATCCGCTGCTGGCCGCTCCGGCGGCGCTGGCCGCGGCGCGGCAGCTGCACCGGGAGGACGCGCGGGCCAGCGCGCGCATGGCCGAGCACGGGCTCGCGCTGCTGGACGAGCTGCTGCCGGCCGGTGGGCACCGGATCCTCACGCACTGCAACACCGGGGCGCTGGTGTCGGGCGGGGAGGGCACGGCGTTCGCGGTGGCGCTGGCGGCGCACCGGGCGGGGCGGCTGCGCCGGCTGTGGGTGGACGAGACCCGGCCGCTGCTCCAGGGGGCGCGTCTGACGGCGTACGAGGCGGCGCGCAACGGTCTGGCGTACACGCTGCTCGCCGACAACGCGGCCGGTTCGCTGTTCGCCGCGGGTGAGGTGGACGCGGTGCTGATCGGCGCGGACCGCATCGCGGCGGACGGCTCGGTGGCCAACAAGGTGGGCAGCTATCCGCTGGCGGTGCTCGCCCGCTACCACCACGTGCCGTTCATCGTGGTCGCCCCGGTGACGACGGTGGACGAGCGGACTCCGGACGGGGCGTCCATCGAGGTGGAGCAGCGTCCGGGGCACGAGGTGACGGAGCTGGCGGCACCGCAGGCCCCGGGGACGGGCGCCGGTGGCGGCATCCCGGTCGCGCCGCTCGGTACGCAGGCGTACAACCCGGCGTTCGACGTGACCCCGCCGGAGCTGGTGACCGCGATCGTCACCGAACAGGGCGCCCTGTCGCCGGTGACGGCCGAGGGACTGGCCGAGCTGTGCGCGCGCTCGCGACGGGCGGCGGAGGAACACGGGAGAGGGTAGGCGGCGGGGCGGAGGAGGACACCGGCCGGGGCTCGTGCGGTGCCCGTTCCCGGGACGCGGGCAGACAGTGACGGCTCCGTACGACTATCGTCACAGGCCAGTGAGCTGTCTCACCTGGATCTTCGCCACCGTTACGAGAATGGGATGATGTCGTTTATGAAGGGACGAGTCCTTGTCGTCGACGACGACACCGCACTGGCCGAGATGCTCGGGATCGTGCTGCGTGGTGAGGGTTTCGAGCCGTCGTTCGTGGCTGACGGCGACAAGGCGCTGGCCGCTTTCCGGGAGGCCAAGCCCGATCTGGTGCTGCTCGACCTGATGCTGCCCGGCCGGGACGGCATCGAGGTCTGCCGCCTGATCAGGGCCGAGTCCGGCGTGCCGATCGTGATGCTGACCGCCAAGAGCGACACCGTCGATGTCGTCGTGGGCCTGGAGTCCGGGGCCGACGACTACATCGTCAAGCCGTTCAAGCCGAAGGAGCTGGTCGCCCGGATCCGGGCGCGGCTGCGCCGTTCGGAGGAGCCCGCTCCCGAGCAGCTCGCCATCGGTGACCTGGTCATCGATGTGGCCGGGCACTCCGTGAAGCGGGACGGGCAGTCGATCGCGCTGACCCCGCTGGAGTTCGACCTGCTGGTCGCGCTCGCCCGCAAGCCGTGGCAGGTGTTCACCCGCGAGGTGCTCCTGGAGCAGGTGTGGGGCTACCGCCACGCGGCGGACACCCGCCTGGTGAACGTGCATGTCCAGCGGCTGCGTTCCAAGGTCGAGAAGGACCCGGAGAAGCCGGAGATCGTGGTGACCGTCCGTGGTGTCGGCTACAAGGCCGGACCGAGCTGACATGTCCGGGGACAGTGCCGCTTCGGCGCCCGGACGGACCGGGACCCGCGCGGAGCGGCCTGTCGGCCGGAAGGGCGCGGGTTCCCGCTGGCGACGCCTCCTGGAGGGCGGGCTGCTGCACGGCGGTGTGCAGGGCAGCCCGGTGCTGCGGCTGCTGATGCGCTGGGTGCGCAGGCCGCTGCTGCCCGTCATGCGCCTGTGGCGGCGCAACATCCAGCTCAAGGTCGTCGCCACCACCCTGCTGATGTCGCTGGGTGTCGTGCTGCTGCTGGGCTTCGTCGTCATCGGCCAGGTCCGCAACGGTCTGCTCGACGCCAAGGTCAAGGCGTCGCAGAGCCAGGCGACGGGCGGGTTCGCGGTCGCCAAGCAGCGGGCCGACGAGGCCGCGAGCGGCGCCGGGGACGATGCCGCCGGCACACCCGCTGACGGGCACGCCTCGCAGAACGTCATCTCCTGGATGAGTGAACTGGTCTCCTCGCTCTCCAGCGGCGGCCAGGGCGCCTTCGACGTGGTGACGCTGCCCGCGGGCGAGGAGAGCGTCGGCGGGCGCGGTCCGCGCGCCTCCGGCCAGGTGGATCCGACCGTGAGCGTCCCGGAGGACCTGCGCGCCCGGATCAACGGCAGCATGACCGCCGCACAGAGCTACACGCGCATCGTCTACAAGGACGCCGACAAGGTGCCCCAGCCCGCCCTGGTCATCGGCAAGCAGGTCAACGACCCCAACGGCGACCCGTACCAGCTGTACTACCTCTTCCCGCTCACCCAGGAGGAGAAGTCGCTCGGCCTGGTCAAGGGGACGCTGGCCACGGCCGGGCTCTTCGTCGTCGTCCTGCTCGGCGCGATCGCCTGGCTCGTGGTGCGCCAGGTGGTGACGCCGGTGCGCATGGCCGCCGGGATCGCCGAGCGGCTGTCGGCCGGGCGGCTCCAGGAGCGGATGAAGGTCACCGGCGAGGACGACATCGCCCGTCTGGGCGAGGCGTTCAACAAGATGGCGCAGAACCTCCAGCTGAAGATCAACCAGCTGGAGGACCTGTCCCGGATGCAGCGCCGGTTCGTCTCCGACGTCTCGCACGAACTGCGGACACCGCTGACGACCGTACGGATGGCCGCCGACGTCATCCATGAGGCGCGCGAGGACTTCGACCCGGTCACGGCGCGGTCGGCGGAGCTGCTGCTCGACCAGGTGGACCGGTTCGAGTCGCTGCTCGCCGACCTGCTGGAGATCAGCCGCTTCGACGCGGGCGCCGCGGCCCTGGAGGCGGAACCGGTCGACCTGCGCGAGGTCGTGCGGCGCGTGGTCAGCGGCGCCGAGCCGCTCGCGGACCGCAAGGGCACCTGCATACGCGTCACCGGCGACCAGCAGCCCGTCGTCGCCGAGGTCGACGCCCGGCGGGTGGAGCGCGTCCTGCGCAATCTGGTCGTCAACGCCGTCGAGCACGGCGAGGGGCGGGACGTCGTCGTCCGGCTGGGCGCCGCGGGCGGCGCGGTCGCCGTCGCGGTGCGCGACTACGGCGTCGGGCTCAAGCCGGGTGAGGCGACCCGCGTCTTCAGCCGCTTCTGGCGCGCCGACCCGGCACGCGCGCGTACCACCGGCGGTACGGGTCTGGGGCTGTCGATCGCCCTGGAGGACGCCCGGCTGCACGGCGGCTGGCTCCAGGCGTGGGGCGAGCCGGGCGGCGGTTCGCAGTTCCGGCTGACGCTGCCCAGGACGGCCGACGAGCCGCTGCGGGGTTCGCCGATACCGCTGGAGCCCAAGGACGCGCGGCGCAACAGCGGCCGCGACGCGGCCGGTGCGGGCCGCGCCGCGAAGCGGGCCACCGTGCCCGCCCAGCCGACCGCGGAGCGCTGCGCGGGACAGAGCCGGGACCCGATAGCGGCCCGGTCGCCCGTGGCGGCCCCCACCGCCGATCCGACCGCGCTGCCGGGCAACGGCGCGCGCGTGGTGCCGCGGCCCGCCTCGGGCACACGGCGGCAGGACACCACCGCGTCGGCGCCGGAGGCGGGGACGTCCGCCGTGGAGAGGCCGGCCGAGGAACGTGCGGGCGGGGTCGCGAGCCCGGAGGGCGCCGGGCCCGGGGCCGCGAAGGAGCAGGGGGAGGCATTTCGTGGGCGCTGACCGCGAGGGGGGCGCGCGGCGTCGGCGGATGCGTGCGCTGGTGTGCGCCGCCTGGGGGGTCGTCCTGCTCGCGGGGTGCGCCTCGATGCCCGACAACGGCGACCTGCGGGACGTGGAGTCCACGCCGCGCCAGGACACCGAGGTACGGGTGTTCGCCATGCCTCCCAGGGACAACGCACCGCCGTCCGAGATCGTGCAGGGCTTCCTTGAGGCGCTGACCAGCGACGACCCGCAGTACGCGACGGCCCGGCAGTATCTGACGACGACGGCCGCGCGGCAGTGGCGGCCCGAGACGTCCACGACCGTGCTCGCCGACGGATGGGACATCGAGGTCGACCGGGCCACGGCGCACGAGGACACCGGTGACTACGCGTTCACGCTCACCGGCAGCAAGGTGGCCCGGGTGGACGAGCAGCAGTCGTACGCGCCGCTGGACGGCCGCTACAGCCAGTCGGTGCACCTGACGCGCGACAGGAAGTCCGGGCAGTGGCGCATCGACACGCCGCCGCAGGGGGTCCTCATGGGCCGCTCGGACTTCCAGCGCAACTACATGCCCGTCAACAAGTACTACTTCGCCTCGAACACGCCGGGCGGCGTCCGGCGACCGGCCACGGCCGTCGCCGATCCCGTGTACGTACGGCAGCGCGTCGACGCCATGACCCAGGTGGTCCGCTCGGTGCTCACCGGCCCGACCCGCTGGCTGGACCGGGTGGTCAGGTCGAGCTTCCCGACCGGGACGGCGCTGCGCAAGGACGTCACCGGGCTGGCACCCGACGACCAGAACCGGCTGACCGTGCCGCTGAACGCCAAGGCGTCCGGGGTCGGCAGCGAACGCTGCTGGGAGATGGCCGCGCAGGTGCTGTACACGGTGCAGAACCTCACGCCGACCGTGGAGACGGTGGCGTTGCAGCGCGCCGACGGGAGCACGCTGTGCACGCTCGGCGCGGACCGGGCCCGCACTGTGGCCACCCGCGGGCCGGTGAAGCGGCCCGAGTACCTGTACTTCCTCGACGACAAGCGCCGGCTGGTGCGGATCCCCGGCGCCAGCTCCGGGACGACGGTCGAACCGGTGCCGGGCGCCCTGGGCGAGGGCGTCCAGCGGCTCGGCTCGGCGGCGGTGGCATGGGACGAGCGCAGCGCCGCCGGGGTCAGCAACGACCGCAGGGAACTGTTCGTCGGGCCGCTGGAGCAGGGCGGCGCGCTCGGTACGCCGGTGCTGCGGAGCAACGGCAAGACGGAGGACGACCGGCTGACACCGCCGAGCTGGGACGCGCGCGGCGACCTGTGGGTGGCCGACCGCGATCCGGCCCGGCCGCGGCTGATGGTGCTGGAGCAGGGCACCGGCCAGCCGGTCGAGGTGGCCGTCCCCGGTCTCGACGGACGCATCGACGCGGTGCGGGTCGCCGCCGACGGTGTGCGCATCGCCCTGCTCGTGGAGCACAAGGACCACACCAAGTCCCTGCTCATCGGGCGGATCGAACGGGACGCCAAGGCCGATGGGCGGTCCGCGGTCGCGGTGCTCGAACTGCGGTCGGCGGCCCCCGACATGGAGGACGTCACCGCCATGTCCTGGGCGGGCGACAGCCGCCTCGTGGTCGCCGGACGCGAGCAGGGCGGTGTGCAGACCATGCGGTACGTGCAGGTCGACGGCTCCACGCCGGACGTCCCCGCGCCCGCCGCGCTCACCGGGGTGCGCTCCATCGCCGCGTCCGAGGACGAGCGGCTGCCGCTGGTGGCCTACTCGGAGGCGGACGGGCTGGTGCGGATGTCGTCCGTGGCGCAGTGGCAGAAGGTGGTCAAGGAGGGGGCGGAGCCCGTCTATCCCGGGTGAGTCTCGGCTTCGAGGGGGTCTCGGCTTCGGGGTGAGTACGGCTTTCCTCCGGCCTCCGGGCCCCGACCTCGGCCCCGGTCCCTTCTTGGGCCGGGGCCTTCACTCGTGCGGGTGAAGCCCTGCCCGGCGTCGTAGGGGTTGTCCACAGGGCGTCGCGCCCCGTTGTCCACAGGGGTGGCCGACGCGGCGCCGCCTCGGCACAGTGGATGTATGCGCAGGTGGTGGCGGGACCTCACCGACCTGGTACTGCCGACCGAGTGCGGAGGCTGCGGCAGGCCGCGCACGGTGCTCTGCCCCCGGTGCCGTGCGGCTCTCGGCCGGGCCGCGCCGGGCCGGGTGCGGCCGGACCCGGCGCCGCGCGGTCTGCCGCCCGTGCACGCGGCCGCTCCGTACGCGGACGAGGTCAGGGCGGCTCTCCTCGCCCACAAGGAAAGGGGAGCGCTGTCCCTGGCCGGACCACCGGGTGCGGCGCTGGCGGGCGCCGTGCGGTCCGGGCTGCGCGCGGCCGGGAGCCGGGACCCGGTCCGGGGCGGCATCAGACCGGTGCTGCTGGTGCCGGTGCCCTCCGCGCGGGGCGCCGTGCGGGCCCGGGGGCACGATCCGGTGCGGCGGATCGCGCTGGCGGCCGCCGGTGAGCTGCGCCGTTCGGGACTGCCGGCCCGGACGCTCACCGTGCTGCGGCAGCGGCGCGCCGTGGCCGACCAGTCGGCGCTCGGCTCCCGGCAGCGGCAGGCGAACCTCGCCGGTGCGCTGCGGACGGTCCCGGGCGGTGGCCCGCTGCTCCTGGAAGGGTCCGTCGTGCTGGTCGACGACCTGATGACGACGGGTGCCTCGCTGACGGAGGCGGCGCGCGCGGTGAGGTCGGCCGTGTACACGGCGCGGGTCCGGGAAGGGATGGAGGAACGGAAGCCGGTAACACGGCGGAAGGAGGGGAACCCGTTGTACGGCACATCCGAATTGGCGGATGCCGGCGGAAGCGGTGACGTGATCTGCGCGGCCGTCGTCGCCGCTCCACCGGATTCCTTCGAAATAGACGGAACTGACAGCGGAGACGCATCGTTGCAGGTAATGACAGGGTCAATTCACCTGGATGGAGGTACACCGCGGTAGAGGGTGACGCCATCCCACCCGGCGAGATATGTTCGGGGTGTGAGGGAAAGGCGCAGGCCGTTCCCGTCATATCCGAATGCCGTGCCGCGAGTTTGCGCTTTTTCGCAATCTCCCCGTATCGGCAGGGTGGAGATCTCGCCCGCGGGGAAGGGGAGGTGGACGTCACCGAGTCCGAGGTTCCGGACCTGACCGGAACCGGGTGCGAAAGGGAGATGCTCCGCCGTCGAAGCGGAGCGATCCGGGAACGGAGTTCTGCGTGGACATCGTCGTCAAGGGCCGCAAGACAGAGGTGCCCGACCGGTTCCGCAAGCACGTGGCCGAGAAGCTGAACCTGGAGAAGATCCAGAAGCTCGACGGCAAGGTGATCAGCCTCGACGTCGAGGTGTCCAAGGAGCCCAACCCCCGGCAGGCCGACCGTTGCGACCGAGTGGAGATCACGCTCCGCTCCCGCGGTCCGGTGGTCCGGGCGGAGGCGGCGGCCAGCGACCCGTACGCGGCACTCGACCTCGCGGCGGAGAAGCTGCACGCGCTGCTGCGCAAGCAGCACGACAAGCGTTTCTCCCGGCGCGGTGCGCGGCGGATCCCGGCGTCCGAGGTCCCCGACCGCGTGCCGGGCGTGGCCGCGCTCAACGGCAGCGGGCAGACCGCCGCCGAGGAGGCCGCTGACCACGTGCCGACGAAGAGGGTGGGCTCGCTGGAGGTGCAGGGCGACGGCCCGCTCGTGGTCCGCGAGAAGACCCACCTCGCCGCTCCGATGACCCTCGACCAGGCTCTCTACGAGATGGAGCTGGTCGGGCACGACTTCTACCTGTTCGTCGACTCGGAGACCAAGGAACCGAGCGTGGTCTACCGGCGGCACGCCTACGACTACGGCGTGATCCACCTCAGGACGGACACGATGGTGGCGGTGGAGAACTCGCCCGAGGCGGGCGGCATGCTGGGCGGCTGACCACCCGCCCCGTCCCGCTCCGGCGGACACAGCCGGGCCGGTGCCCCCGGAGTGCGCGTGTGCGCCCCCGGGGGCACCGACGTGCGACCCCCTCGCGCCTCGCTCGGTCACCGCGGGGGGCGCCGAGCATGGAATCATGGCCGCAACGGCCCAACGGCTGGGCCGTTGCCTCGGGTTGGCCAGCCACGGCACCCCACACCGGGCCACAGCCTCAGGGGGAGGAACAACGATGACGGACAGCTTCGGACCGATGCGGGACGAGGACGCCGACCGCGGCGCCGTCGGCATGGGTCCGGACACGGGCCCGTCCCGTGCGGAGCCGATCAGGGTCCTGGTGGTCGACGACCACGCCCTCTTCCGCCGTGGCCTGGAGATCGTGCTCGCCGCCGAGGAGGACATCCAGGTCGTCGGCGAGGCGGGCGACGGCGCCGAGGCCGTGGACAAGGCCGCCGACCTGCTGCCCGACATCGTCCTGATGGACGTGCGGATGCCCCGGCGCGGCGGGATCGAGGCGTGCACCTCCATCAAGGAGGTCGCCCCCAGCGCGAAGATCATCATGCTGACGATCAGCGACGAGGAGGCCGACCTCTACGACGCGATCAAGGCGGGCGCGACCGGATATCTCCTCAAGGAGATCTCCACGGACGAGGTGTCCACCGCGATCCGCGCGGTGGCCGACGGGCAGTCGCAGATCAGCCCGTCCATGGCGTCCAAGCTGCTCACCGAGTTCAAGTCGATGATCCAGCGCACCGACGAGCGCCGTCTCGTGCCCGCTCCCCGGCTGACCGACCGGGAGCTCGAGGTCCTCAAGCTGGTGGCGACGGGAATGAACAACCGGGACATCGCCAAGGAGTTGTTCATCTCCGAGAACACCGTGAAGAACCACGTCCGCAACATCCTGGAGAAGCTCCAGCTGCACTCCCGGATGGAAGCGGTGGTGTACGCGATGCGGGAGAAGATCCTGGAGATCCGCTGAGCCGCCCCGCTGCCTCTCCCCGCCGCGCTGCCTCTCCCGGCCCCGCTGTCTCCCCGCCCCGGTCGTCCCGCCCGCCCGCCGCCTGCCGCCCCGTCCGGCACCGCTGTCGGCCGCCTCTCTCTGTGCAAGCGGTCAGTGCAGGGCCGCGGCCAGCGCCCGGCTCACCTCCTGGGTGAGGGGTTCGCGCAGCTCCGGGGCGTCCACCCGCTCCACGCGCACGTCCGTGATGCCCACCCAGCCCGCCGCCTCGACCAGCGCCTGGGCCACCGCGGGGACCACCTTGGGGCCGTCCAGGGTGACCTGCCTGGCCACCAGCGTGCGGCCCTCGCGGGCCGGGTCGACACGCCCGACCAGCCGGCCGCCCGCCAGCACCGGCATCGCGAAGTAGCCGTGCACCCGCTTGGGCTTGGGGACGTACGCCTCCAAGCGGTGGGTGAAGCCGAAGATCCGCTCGGTGCGCGCCCGGTCCCAGATCAGCGAGTCGAACGGGGACAGCAGAGTGGTGCGGTGCCGGCCGCGCGGCGGGGTCGCCAGGGCCTCCGGGTCCGCCCAGGCGGCCCTGCCCCAGCCCTCGACCGTGACCGGGACCAGCCCCGAGTCCGCGATCACCGCGTCGACCTGGTCGCCCTTGAGCCGGTGGTAGTCGGCGATGTCCGCGCGCGTGCCCACGCCCAGGGACCGGCCGGCCAGCCCGACCAGGCGGCGCAGGCACTCGGTGTCGTCCAGCTCGTCGTGGAGCAGGTCGGCGGGGACGGCGCGCTCGGCCAGGTCGTACACCCGCTTCCAGCCGCGGCGCTCGACGCAGACCACCTCCCCGTACATCAGGGCGCGCTCGACGGCGACCTTGGTCCCCGACCAGTCCCACCAGTCACTGGTCCGCTTGGCGCCGCCCAACTCGGTCGCCGTCAGCGGGCCTTCGGTGGTCAGCTGCTTGATCACCTGGTCGTAGGTGCCGCCGGGCAGCCGGTGGTTCCAGTGCGGGCGGCCCCGGTAGGCGCGGCGGCGGAAGGCGAAGTGCGGCCACTCCTCGATGGGCAGGACGCACGCGGCGTGCGACCAGTACTCGAAGGCGTGGGTGCCGGTCCAGTAGGCCTGCTCCACGGTGGTGCGGCCCACCGCGCCGAGCCGGGCGTAGGGGATCAGCTCGTGGGAACGGGCGAGCACCGAGATGGTGTCCAGCTGGACCGCGCCGAGATGGCGCAGCACGCCCCGCACACCGGACCTCCGGTCGGGGGCGCCGAGGAGGCCCTGGGCGCGCAGGGCGATACGGCGGGCTTCGTCGGCCGACAGATCGGCGATGGGGCGCGGGACGCTCGTCATGGACCGCACGATAGGGCCTGCCACTGACAGCCCGCCCCGGCCTGGGCGTCATCCGCCGGAGGACCGGGCAGGGGCGGGTACATAGGGAGCCGTCGCGGGCAGCCCCAGGTCGGAGGGGAGCAGGGAGCCCACCCAGCAGTCCCGCCGTACGCCCTTGTTGTCGAGCGCCGCGCGCAGGGTGCCCTCGACGGTGAAACCGGTCCGCTCGGCGACCGCGCGGGAGGCGGTGTTGCCGACCTCGGCGCGCCACTCCAGGCGGTCCACGGCCAGGTGCGCGAAGGCCCAGCGGGCGGTGGCGCGGACCGCCTCGGACACATAGCCGTTGCCGCGGTGCTCCCTGGTGCCCCAGAAGCCGACCTCGGCCGTGCCCGGGGCGCGCCGGGTGATGCCGAGCATGCCCACCAGGCCGTCGCCGGGCGCGGGCAGGAAGAGTCCGAAGGTGAACATCGAGTCGTCCGCCCAGCCGTCGGGCGCGATCCGCTCGGTGAAGCCGCGCGCGTCCTCGTACTGATAGGGGGAGGGGACCGTGGTCCAGCGCTGGATGTCCGGGTCGAGCGCGGCGGCGTACACCGCGTCGGTGTCCTTGGACCCGACGGTGCGCAGGACGAGACGGGCGGTGGTCAGGATGACGGGTTCCATCGGCCGATTCTGCTCGCGGGCCGCGGAGGGCGCCATCGCGTTTCCCGCTCGGTGAGCGGGCGGTCACGGTTCGCGCACATCCCGGGGCGGGCGCGGCACCATCCGCGGCTCCCGTCCGTTGTTCCCTGTGGAGGCGGCGCGGGGCACAGTGGAGGAGTGCCCTCGCGGCAGGCCCTCCCGGCTGGGCCGGGTCCTCGCATACGATGGCCGTTGCTCAGCCAAGCCAATGGAAACCGACCGTCCCAGGCCCGACCGGCAAGGAGACCAACCCCCGTGTCCGTCCTCTCGAAGATCATGCGTGCAGGCGAAGGCAAGATCCTGCGCAAGCTGCACCGCATCGCGGGCCAGGTCAACTCCATCGAAGAGGACTTCGTCGACCTCTCCGACGCCGAGCTGCGGGCCCTCACCGATGAGTACAAGCAGCGGTACGCCGACGGCGAGAGCCTGGAGGACCTGCTGCCCGAGGCGTTCGCCACCGTACGCGAGGCGGCCAAGCGCGTCCTGGGCCAGCGGCACTACGACGTGCAGCTGATGGGCGGCGCCGCCCTGCACATGGGGTATGTCGCCGAGATGAAGACCGGTGAGGGCAAGACGCTCGTCGGCACCCTGCCCGCCTATCTGAACGCCCTGTCCGGCGACGGCGTCCACATCGTCACGGTCAACGACTACCTGGCCGAGCGCGACTCCGAGATGATGGGCCGCGTCCACAAGTTCCTCGGCCTGGACGTGGGCTGCATCCTCGCCAACATGACGCCGGCCCAGCGCCGCGAGCAGTACGGCTGCGACATCACCTACGGCACGAACAACGAGTTCGGCTTCGACTACCTGCGCGACAACATGGCCTGGGCGAAGGACGAACTGGTCCAGCGCGGCCACAACTTCGCCATCGTCGACGAGGTCGACTCCATCCTGGTCGACGAGGCCCGTACGCCGCTGATCATCTCCGGCCCGGCCGACCAGGCCACCAAGTGGTACGGCGACTTCGCCAAGCTCGTCACGCGCCTGAAGAAGGGCGAGGCGGGCAACCCGCTCAAGGGCGTCGAGGAGACCGGCGACTACGACGTCGACGAGAAGAAGCGCACCGTCGCCATCCACGAGTCCGGTGTCTCCAAGGTCGAGGACTGGCTGGGCATCGACAACCTCTACGAGTCGGTGAACACCCCGCTCGTCGGTTATCTGAACAACGCCATCAAGGCGAAGGAACTGTTCAAGAAGGACAAGGACTACGTCGTCATCGACGGCGAGGTCATGATCGTCGACGAGCACACCGGTCGTATCCTCGCCGGCCGCCGCTACAACGAGGGCATGCACCAGGCGATCGAGGCGAAGGAAGGGGTGGACATCAAGGACGAGAACCAGACCCTCGCCACGATCACCCTCCAGAACTTCTTCCGCCTCTACAACAAGCTCTCCGGCATGACCGGTACGGCGATGACCGAGGCCGCCGAGTTCCACCAGATCTACAAGCTCGGCGTGGTCCCGATCCCGACCAACCGGCCGATGGTCCGCAAGGACCAGTCCGACCTGATCTACCGCACCGAGGTCGCCAAGTTCGAGGCGGTCGTCGACGACATCGCGGAGAAGCACGAGAAGGGCCAGCCGATCCTGGTCGGCACCACCTCGGTCGAGAAGTCCGAGTACCTCTCGCAGCAGCTCAGCAAGCGCGGCGTGCAGCACGAGGTGCTCAACGCCAAGCACCACGAGCGGGAGGCGTCCATCGTCGCCCAGGCCGGCCGCAAGGGTGCCGTCACCGTGGCCACCAACATGGCCGGCCGCGGTACGGACATCAAGCTCGGCGGCAACCCCGAGGACCTCGCCGAGGCGGAGCTGCGCCAGCGCGGCCTCGACCCCGAGGAGCACATCGAGGAGTGGGCCGCCGCGCTGCCCGCCGCCCTGGAGAAGGCCGAGCAGGCCGTCAAGGCGGAGAAGGACGAGGTCGAGAGGCTCGGCGGCCTCTATGTGCTGGGCACTGAGCGGCACGAGTCGCGCCGTATCGACAACCAGCTGCGCGGTCGTTCCGGCCGTCAGGGCGACCCGGGCGAGTCCCGCTTCTACCTCTCCCTGGGCGACGACCTGATGCGTCTGTTCAAGGCACAGATGGTCGAGCGCGTGATGTCCATGGCGAATGTCCCCGACGACGTTCCCATCGAGAACAAGATGGTCACCCGCGCGATCGCCTCCGCCCAGTCGCAGGTCGAGCAGCAGAACTTCGAGACCCGTAAGAACGTCCTGAAGTACGACGAGGTCCTCAACCGGCAGCGCGAGGTCATCTACGGCGAGCGCCGCCGCGTCCTGGAGGGCGAGGACCTGCACGAGCAGGTGCAGCACTTCATGGACGACACCATCGACGCCTATGTGCAGGCGGAGACCGCCGAGGGCTTCCCGGAGGACTGGGACCTGGACCGGCTGTGGGGCGCGTTCAAGCAGCTCTACCCGGTGAAGATCACCGTCGAGGAGCTGGAGGAGGCGGCCGGTGACCGTGCGGGCCTGACGGCCGAGTTCATCGGCGACTCCATCAAGGACGACATCCACGAGCAGTACGAGACGCGCGAGACGCAGCTCGGCTCCGAGATCATGCGTGAGCTGGAGCGCCGCGTGGTCCTGTCGGTCCTGGACCGCAAGTGGCGCGAGCACCTCTACGAGATGGACTACCTCCAGGAGGGCATCGGCCTGCGCGCGATGGCGCAGAAGGACCCGCTGGTCGAGTACCAGCGCGAGGGCTTCGACATGTTCTCCGCGATGATGGACGGCATCAAGGAGGAGTCCGTCGGCTACCTGTTCAACCTGGAGGTCCAGGTCGAGCAGCAGGTCGAGGAGGTCCCCGTCGAGGACGCGGCGCCGTCCCTGGAGAAGGCGCCGCAGGACGCGGTGCCCGCGCAGGCGGGCGCGCGCCCGGAGATCCGCGCGAAGGGGCTGGACGCGCCGCAGCGGCGTGACCTCCACTTCTCCGCGCCGACCGTGGACGGGGAAGGTGGTGTCGTCGAGGGCGAGTTCGCCAGCGACGACGAGCCGGTCCGCTCCGAGTCGGACGGTCTCACGCGCGCGGAGCGCCGCAAGCAGGCGAAGGGCGGCCGTCGCCGCAAGAAGTGACAGCGGCTCCCTGTCTCCGGGGAGCGGCATCCGACCGAAGGGCCGGGCACGGTTCGGTGCCCGGCCCTTCGGCGTGCGCCCGGCGGCGGGCTGGTCCGCTTGGCCCACCTGACCCGCCCTCGGAAACCGGCTGAGGTCCGGCCCGTACGGCCCGCAGAGGTCGGTGGGTCGCCCGGTGGCCGCCTGCCCGCCCTCACCCGCCCGGCGGTGTGCCGGTGGACGGGGCCTCAGGCGGGCCTGTGAGCGGCTGTGGGCTGGGCCGGGGGACTCGGAGGGCTTTGGGGAGGACTCGGGGCATCCTCGGGCTCTCCGGGCCGTCTCAGGGCTCTGGTGGGCTCATCCGCCCCTGCTGTGCCCCTTGCTGTGCCCCGTCGGGGCCTCCGGCCCGCTGCCGTTCCGGGGCCGCCCCCGCTTCTCGGGCTCTGTCACTCCTCCCGTGGGCGTGGGCGTGGGCCGCGGGGGAGGGCCAGTTCCACGGCGGTGCAGCGCCAGCGGCGGTCCCGGCCGCGTTCGAGGCGGAAGGCCAGGGCGCGCAGTTGGGGACCGGCGCCGATGCGGGCGAAGACCTCCAGGGCGCCGGGCCGGGGCTCGAAGTAGCCGATGTCGCGGACGACGGGATGGGCGCCGCGGGCCCGCAGGGGGCCGTGTTCGGCGAGGCGGACGAGTTCGTCGTAGGCCTGGCCGGCGGTGTGCCGGAGCATCCAGTGGACGGGGCGCAGGCCGCTCAGTACGGCCAGGAGCCGGTCGGCGAAGAGGTCGGTGGTGGCGGGAGCGGCCGCGAGGGCCGACGCGGCGGCGCGCTCCCGTTCCCGGGCGCCCCCGCTGTCCCCGGGAAGCCCGGCAAGCCCGGGTGCGGCCGGTGGGCGGGCGTCGGCGGTCCTGTGGTGCGGGGTGGTCCGGCGCGTGGCCGGTGCGGTGGGCGGGCGGTTGTCGGCGGGACCGGTGCGGGCGGGGCCGGTGCCCCGGGGCGAGCCCGGCGGGCGGCCGTCGCTCGCGGTGCGTGCCGGGCTGCCGCCCGGTGTGCGCGGCGGGGTGCCGCCGGGGCGGCGGGCGTCGCGGCGGCCGGGCGGGCGGGTGCCGGGGCGGCGCTGCGCCCTGGTCATGACCTTGTTCATGCGTCCCCGTTCTCGGTGTGCTCTGGCTGTGCGCCGTGGAACGCGGGCCGCCGGTCGGTGCGAACCCGCTGTACCGAGCAGTAACTTCCTGCTGGGGACCTTGTACGGGACCCGCCGCGAGGGAGCAAGGAAGGTTCCGCACGGGTCGACGGTGTGCCGGTTTCACCTGTCCGGGTGAACTTGGGCGGACGGGCCCCCGTAACGGCGCGGCGGAACAGGGGTGCACCGGGTGAAGCGCGGGGCGCGCGGTGGACGTCCCGGAGGGTGCGGCCGGGGACACGAAAGGGGGCCTCCGCACGTATCCTGAAGGCCGTCCGGGTGGCCCTCCCGCGGTCTCCCGGCGCCCTGCGGACCTTCATCCCACCGAGAAAGCGGCCGGCCATGCGCGTCTACGTCCCCCTGACCCTCCCCGGGCTCGCCGCGGCCCACACGGCCGGGGAGCTGGGACCGGAACCGCTCGTCGCCTACGCCGTGACCCCCGCGCTGCGCGAGTGGTACGTCTCCGACGACCTGGAGGAGCTGGAGTACGCCGCGCTGAACCGGGCCGCACTGGCCTCGCTGCGGCTGCTGGCCATGGACCCGCAGGCGCCGCGCCGCCGGGTCGTGGTGGCCGTGGACGTCCCCGACCGCGCGGCGAGCGCCGACCCCGACCGGGGCCTGGACCCCGCCGCGGTCGGCGAGGTCACGGTGACCGGGACCGTACCGCTGGCCAAGGCGGCGGCGGTGCACGTCGACGCGGACGACGCGGTGGCGGACGTGACCGCGGCGGCCGGCGCCCTGGGCGCGGCGGACACCGGCGACGACGACGCGCAGTTCGTCGTCGACGGCGCCGAGGACCACGAGCTGCTCTGGTACGCCACGCAGGAGATCCCGAACCTGATCTGAGCCGGGCGGACCGCACCGACCGTGGGGGCCGCACCGACCGGGTGGACCGCACCGACCGGGTGGACCGCGCGGACCAGGCGGTCCGTCCCCGCCCCGTGCCCGTTGTCAGTGGCGGCGGGTACGTTCTTCGGTATGGGGATGCAGTCGGGAGCGCACATCGTCTGGGACTGGAACGGCACGCTGTTCCACGACAACGACGCGATCATCGGGGCGACGAACGCGGCCTTCGCCGAGCTGGGCCTGGAGCCGATCACGCTGGAGCGCTACCGTGCGCTGTACTGCGTGCCGGTGCCGAAGTTCTACGAGCGGCTGATGGGGCGGCTGCCCACGGACGCCGAGTGGCAGGTCATGGACGACACCTTCCACCGGCACTACACCGAGCACCGGGCCCGCTGCCGGCTGGCCGACGGCGCGGTGGAGCTGCTCACGGGCTGGGCGTCGGCCGGGCACAGCCAGTCGATCCTCAGCATGTACGGGCACGAGGACCTGGTCCCGCTGGTGCGGGGCTTCGGGATAGAGACGCACTTCATACGCGTGGCGGGCCGGACCGGGCCCTCCGGCGGCAGCAAGGCCGAGCACATGGTGCGGCACCTGGGCGCGCTCGCCGAGGATGTCGACCCGGCGCGCACGGTGGTGATCGGCGACGCGGCCGACGACGCGCTGGCCGCGCGGCACGCGGGGGCGCGGGCGGTGCTGTACACGGGCGGGTCGCACAGCCGGGCCAGTCTGGAGGGCGTCGGCGTCCCGGTGGTGGACACCCTCCGGGAGGCGGTCACCGAGGCGCAGCGCCTCGCCGCCTGAGGGCGCCCGGCGGCGCCGGAAGGTGGCCGGGCGCCGGGCGGCGGCGGCACGCACCTCCCGCCCCGTCTGTCCCTGTGCAGAACGTCAAAGTTCCACCCCCGGTTTTGTACACATACGGCTCATGACGGGGCACCCGTGAAGAGCGATAGCCTGGTGGCGTGATCAGCGCGATAGTTCGCGGGGGCGCGCTCGCCTCCGCTCTGCGCCCGGAGTGCACGGACCACATCCGTGACCGGGCGGCGGTCGCTGGTCCTCGCGGGTCGGCCGGGGCCTTCGTGTACCCCCGCGCCTCCAGGACGCCGGGCCGATGCCCGGCCGCGGCGCGGGCGAGAGCAGCGTCACACTCCACGGACGCGTCGAAGTTGGCCGATAACCCCCCGCTCTTCTCACCTCTCGGCATAGCGTCGGAAAGGTCCGGACACCCCGGACCGCGACGTCACGCCGGAAGGGCCGAGACCGTACTTCCTTCAACGTCACGCAACGGCGCGCGACAGGAGCCAGAGGACAATGCAGACCAAGCTGGACGAAGCCAAGGCCGAGTTGCTCGAAAGGGCCGTTCGGGTAGCTGAGAACAGTCCGGCCGGGGGGCACCTCCCGGCCGGGATGACGGGCGAGGGCACCCCGGACCGGGACTGTGTGCTCGCCTTCCTCCAGCGCTACTACCTGCACACCGCACCCGAGGACCTCGCGGACCGCGACCCGGTCGACGTCTTCGGAGCCGCTTTCTCGCACTACCGGCTGGCCGAGAACCGCCCGCAGGGGACGGCCAACGTCCGGGTGCACACCCCGACCGTCGAGGAGAACGGCTGGACGTGCAGCCACTCCGTGGTCGAGGTCGTCACCGACGACATGCCCTTCCTCGTCGACTCGGTCACCAACGAGCTGACCCGCCAGGGCCGCGGCATCCACGTCGTCGTCCACCCGCAGGTCGTCGTCCGCCGCGACGTGACCGGCAAGCTGCTGGAGGTACTGCCCGCCGCGCCTGCCGGTGAGCCGCTGCCGCACGACGCGCACATCGAGTCCTGGATCCACGTCGAGATCGACCGCGAGACCGACCGGTCCGACCTCAAGCAGATCACCGCCGATCTGCTGCGGGTCCTGTCCGACGTCCGCGAGGCCGTCGAGGACTGGGAGAAGATGCGCGACGCGGCCATCCGCATCGCCGAGGGCCTGCCCGACGAGCCGGTCCCCGCCGACCTGCCCGGACAGCAGGTCGAGGAGGCCCGCGAGCTGCTGCGCTGGCTCTCCGCCGACCACTTCACCTTCCTCGGCTACCGCGAGTACGAGCTGCACGGCGACGACTCCCTGGCCGCGGTGCCCGGCACCGGTCTGGGCATACTGCGATCGGACCCGCCGCACGCGGGCGAGGACAGCCACCCGGTCAGCCCGTCCTTCGAGCGGCTGCCCGCCGACGCCCGCGCCAAGGCCCGCGAGCACAAGCTGCTCGTGCTGACCAAGGCCAACAGCCGGGCCACCGTCCACCGGCCGTCCTACCTGGACTACATCGGCGTCAAGAAGTTCGACGCGAACGGCGAGGTGATCGGGGAGCGCCGCTTCCTGGGCCTGTTCTCGTCCGCCGCGTACACCGAGTCGGTGCGCCGGGTGCCGGTGATCCGCCGCAAGGTGGAGGAGGTCCTCGACCTCGCCGGCTTCTCGCCCAACAGCCACGACGGCCGCGACCTCACCCAGATCCTGGAGACCTACCCGCGCGACGAGCTGTTCCAGACGCCGGTCGCCGAGCTCCAGACGATCGCCACCTCCGTGCTCTACCTCCAGGAGCGCCGCCGGCTGCGGCTGTACCTGCGCCAGGACGAGTACGGCCGCTACTACTCGGCGCTGGTCTACCTCCCGCGCGACCGCTACACCACCGGCGTGCGCCTGCGGATCATCGACATCCTGAAGGAGGAGCTGGGCGGCACCAGCGTCGACTTCACGGCCTGGAACACCGAGTCGATCCTGTCCCGGCTGCACTTCGTGGTCCGCGTCCCGCAGGGCACCGAGCTGCCCGAGCTGTCCGACGCCGACAAGGAGCGCATCGAGGCCCGGCTGGTGGAGGCCGCCCGCTCCTGGGCCGACGCCTTCGCCGAGGCGCTCACCGCCGAGCTGGGCGAGGAGCGCGCCGCCGAGCTGCTGCGCCACTACGCCGCCGCCTTCCCCGAGGGCTACAAGGCCGACCACAGCCCGCGCGCCGCCGTCGCCGACCTGGTCAACCTGGAGCAGCTCGACGACGACAAGACGTTCGCGCTCAGCCTGTACGAGCCGGTCGGCGCCGCCCCCGAGGAGCGCCGTTTCAAGATCTACCAGAAGGGCGGCTCGGTCTCCCTCTCGCAGGTGCTGCCGGTGCTCAGCCGGCTCGGCGTGGAGGTCACCGACGAGCGGCCCTACGAGCTGCGCTGCGCGGACCGCACGACGGCCTGGATCTACGACTTCGGCCTGCGCATGCCCAAGGCACCCGCGGGCGGCGGCGACTACCTCGCCGACGACGCCCGCGAGCGCTTCCAGGACGCCTTCGCCGCCGCCTGGACCGGCAAGGCGGAGAACGACGGGTTCAACGCGCTGGTGCTGAGCGCCGGACTGGGCTGGCGCCAGGCCATGGTGCTGCGCGCCTACGCGAAGTACCTGCGCCAGGCGGGCTCCACCTTCAGCCAGGACTACATGGAGGACACCCTCCGCAACAACGTCCACACCACCCGGCTGCTGGTCTCCCTGTTCGAGGCGCGGATGGCGCCCGAGCGGCAGCGCGCGGGCCACGAGCTGGTCGACGCCCTGCTCGAAGAGCTGGACGCGGCCCTGGACCAGGTGGCCTCCCTCGACGAGGACCGCATCCTGCGCTCCTTCCTCACCGTCATCAAGGCGACCCTGCGCACCAACTTCTTCCAGGAGAGCGCGGCCGGCCGCCCGCACGACTACGTCTCCATGAAGTTCGACCCGCGGGCCATCCCGGACCTGCCCGCGCCGCGCCCGGCGTACGAGATCTGGGTGTACTCGCCGCGGGTGGAGGGCGTGCACCTGCGCTTCGGCAAGGTCGCCCGCGGCGGTCTGCGCTGGTCCGACCGGCGCGAGGACTTCCGCACCGAGATCCTGGGCCTGGTCAAGGCGCAGATGGTGAAGAACACCGTGATCGTGCCGGTCGGCGCCAAGGGCGGCTTCGTCGCCAAGCAGCTCCCGGACCCGTCCGTGGACCGGGACGCCTGGCTGGCCGAGGGCATCGCCAGCTACCGCATGTTCATCTCGGCGCTGCTCGACATCACCGACAACATGGTGGCGGGCGAGGTCGTGCCCCCGCGCGACGTGGTCCGCCACGACGGCGACGACACCTATCTGGTGGTCGCGGCCGACAAGGGCACGGCGACGTTCTCGGACATCGCCAACGAGGTCGCCGAGTCCTACGACTTCTGGCTCGGCGACGCCTTCGCCTCCGGCGGCTCCGCGGGCTACGACCACAAGGGCATGGGCATCACCGCCCGCGGTGCCTGGGAGTCGGTCAAGCGGCACTTCCGCGAGCTGGACGTCGACACCCAGTCGCAGGACTTCACGGTCGTCGGCATCGGCGACATGTCCGGTGACGTGTTCGGCAACGGCATGCTGCTCAGCGAGCACATCCGCCTGGTCGCCGCCTTCGACCACCGGCACATCTTCATCGACCCGAACCCGGACGCGGCCACCGGCTACGCCGAGCGGCGCCGCCTGTTCGACCTGCCGCGCTCCAGCTGGGCCGACTACGACACCGCGCTGGTGTCGGCGGGCGGCGGGATCTTCCCGCGCACGCTGAAGTCCATCCCGGTCAACGCGCACATCCGCGAGGCGCTGGGCATCGAGGACGGCGTCACCAAGATGACCCCGGCCGACCTGATGCGGGCCATCCTCCAGGCCCCGGTGGACCTGCTGTGGAACGGCGGCATCGGCACGTACGTCAAGGCGTCCACCGAGTCCAACACGGACGTCGGCGACAAGGCCAACGACGCCATCCGCGTCGACGGCCGCGACCTGCGGGTCCGGGTCGTCGGCGAGGGCGGCAACCTGGGCTGCACCCAGCTCGGCCGGATCGAGTTCGCGCAGACCGGCGGCCGGGTCAACACCGACGCCATCGACAACAGCGCGGGCGTGGACACCTCCGACCACGAGGTGAACATCAAGGTCCTGCTCAACGGGCTGGTCACCGACGGCGACATGACCGTCAAGCAGCGCAACAAGCTGCTGGCGGAGATGACCGACGAGGTCGGCGCGCTGGTGCTGCGCAACAACTACGCGCAGAACACGGCGATCGCCAACGCCCTCGCCCAGTCCAAGGACATGGTCCACGCCCAGCAGCGCTTCATGAAGCACCTGGTGCGCGAGGGCCATCTGGACCGGGCGCTGGAGTTCCTGCCCACCGACCGCCAGATCCGCGAGCGGCTGGCCGCGGGACACGGCCTGACCGGTCCGGAGACGGCCGTCCTGCTGGCGTACACGAAGATCACGGTCGCCGAGGAGCTGCTGCACACCTCGCTGCCCGACGACCCGTATCTGCGCGGGCTGCTGCACACCTACTTCCCGACCCAGCTGCGCGAGCGGTTCGAGGAGCAGATCGACCACCACCCGCTGAACCGCGAGATCACCACGACCGTCCTGGTCAACGACACGGTCAACACCGGTGGTACGACGTATCTGCACCGGCTGCGCGAGGAGACCGGGGCGTCGCTGGAGGAGATCGTCCGGGCGCAGACCGTGGCCCGCGCGATCTTCCGCTCGGCACCGGTGTGGGACGCGGTCGAGGCGCTGGACAACAGGGTCGAGGCCGAGGTGCAGACCCGTATCCGGCTGCACTCGCGCCGCCTGGTCGAGCGCGGCACCCGCTGGCTGCTGAACAACCGGCCGCAGCCGCTCCAGCTCGGCGAGACGGTGGAGTTCTTCGCCGACCGGGTCGAGCAGGTGTGGGCGCAGCTGCCCAAGCTGCTCAAGGGCGCGGACCAGGAGTGGTACCAGCAGGTCTACGACGAGCTGTCCGCGGCCGGTGTCCCGGACGAACTGGCCGGGCGGGTGGCCGGGTTCTCCTCCGCCTTCCCGGCGCTCGACATCGTCTCGGTGGCCGACCGCATGGGCCGGGACCCGATGGACGTCGCCGAGGTGTACTACGACCTGGCCGACCGGCTCGCCATCACCCAGCTGATGGACCGCATCATCGAGCTGCCGCGCGACGACCGCTGGCAGTCCATGGCCCGTGCGGCGATCCGCGAGGACCTGTACGCGGCGCACGCGGCGCTGACGGCGGACGTCCTGGCCGTGGGCGACGCCACCGCCACGCCGGAGCAGCGGTTCGAGGTGTGGGAGGAGAAGAACGCGCCGATCCTCTCCCGGGCCCGCACCACCCTGGAGGAGATCCGCGGTTCGGACGCGTTCGACCTGGCCAACCTCTCGGTGGCCATGCGGACGATGCGGACCCTGCTGCGCACCCACTCGTAGCGCGCACCGCCGTAGTACGAGGGCGCCCCGGGCCGCATGGCCCGGGGCGCCCTCGCGTCGTCCGCCCGTCCGCCCCGGCCTCCCCGCCCGCCCCGTTCCGCCGGGCGGAAACGCCGTACGGCGCCCGGTACCCTTTCCGGCTAATCGGGATCATTCGGTTAAAGTTGCGCGCGTGATGGTGAAACGCGTCCGGTACACCGCCTCCGCCGCCCACCGCGCCCCGGTCCTTGCCCGCGATGCGCGCCGCGCCGCCTGAGGCGCGTTCCGCCGGACGAGCGGCGTCCCTGCCGACGGCCGTCCGCGTGAAACGTTCCGCCGCGCCCCGGGCCGCCGTCGCGCTGCTCCTCGTCCTGCTGCTCCTGGTGATCGTCCGGCTGCCCTGGGCCGGTGACCTCGGCATGCACGCGGCCACCGTCGAACGCCTGCGGCACGGTCTGCTGCACCCCGGCAACCCGCTCGTCGCCGCCGACACCCCGAGCCCCTACTACTCGCCGTGGATGCTGCTGCTCGGCTGTGTCGCACGGGCCGGCGGCTGGTCGGTCTTCATCGTGCTGCGGCTGGCCGCGCTCGCCGGACTCGCGCTCCTGGTCACCGGCGTACGCCGGTACGTACGGACCCTGAGCCCGCATCCGGCCGCGCCCGCCCTGGCCGCGCTGAGCCTGGTGCTGCTCTGGGGCACCGTGCTCATCAACTGGAGCGGCTTCCTCTCCCTGAACTCGCTGGCGCTGACGGTCTCCTACCCCAGCGTGTTCGCCCTCGGGCTCTCCTTCCACCTGTGGGCGTGGCTCAGCCGGACGCTGCGCGCGCCGGCCGGCTGGGAGGTGTGGCTGGGCACCGGCGTGCTGTGGGCGGTGATCCTGCTCTGCCACCAGTTCACCGGAGTGGTCGCCACGCTGGGCGCGCTGGCCACGGTCGTTGCCGCCCGGCCGCCGCGCGTGTGGTGGCCGCGGATCGCCGCGGCGGCCGGGCTGGGCCTGCTGGTGCTGTGGCTGTGGCCGTACTACGACTTCTTCGCGCTGTTCTCGGCCGGTGACGGGCTGGCGAGCGTGCACCGCGCCCTCTACACGGACTTCGCCGGCCGGTACTGGCTGGCGCTGCTCGGGGTGGCGGCGCTGGTGCTGCGGTACCGGCGCGACCGGCGGGACCCGCTGGTGATCTTCTGCGCGCTGGGCGCGCTGGTGTGCGCGGCGGGCTTCGTCAGCGGCCACTACTCCTGGGGCCGGGCACTGCCCGCCGCGCTGGTCCCGGCGCAGCTCGCCATCGCCCTGGAGGTGTTCGGCGGCGGCCGGCGCGCGGTGCGCCTGCGCTGGGCCTGGGCGCTGGCCGCCGCGCTCGCCGTGGGCGCCTGGACGCAGGCGGGGGTGGCCGGGTACGTCGTGGGGCGGGACGCGCTGCCCCCCGTGCTCGCCGCGCGCTACACGCCGCCCTGGACCGGATACCACTGGATCACCCCGCATGTGCGGTACGGCGATGTGGTGATGGCCCGTGACTTCCCGTCCCGGCTGGTGCCCGCCTACGGCGCCTACACCGTGGCGCCCGGCTACCCGGAGTTCTTCCTGCCGGACGCGGCCCGGCGGGAGCGGGCCGCCGAGCGCTACTTCGCGCGCGGCACACCGCGCGGCGCCCGCCGGGACATCCTGCGGACGTACCGCGTGCGCTGGGTCCTCGACGGCCGCCGCCCGCAGCGGGATCCCGGCCTGCGCCCGGTGGCCGGCGGACCGGGCGGGCAGGTGCTGTACGCGGTGACGCGGTAGGCCCGAGCGGGGGCCGGCGGGTGGGGAGGACCGGCGGTCGCAGGCGGCCGGCTACTTCCGGGTGAAGGTCTCGTACGCCTTCAGGACCTCGTCCGTGGGGCCGTCCATGCGCAGCTCGCCGCGTTCGAGCCACAGGACGCGCTCGCAGGTGTCGCGGATCGAGTTGTTGTTGTGGCTGACCAGGAAGACCGTGCCCGCGTGCTTGCGCAGTTCGCGGATGCGTTCCTCGGAGCGCATCTGGAACTTGCGGTCGCCGGTGGCCAGCGCCTCGTCGATGAGCAGCACGTCGTGGTCCTTGGCGGCGGCGATGGAGAAGCGCAGCCGGGCGGCCATGCCGGAGGAGTAGGTGCGCATGGGCAGCGTGATGAAGTCGCCCTTCTCGTTGATGCCGGAGAAGTCGACGATCTCCTGGTAGCGCTCCCTGATCTGCTCGCGGGACATGCCCATGGCGAGGCCGCCGAGATGCACGTTGCGCTCGCCGGTCAGGTCGTTCATCAGGGCCGCGTTCACCCCGAGCAGGGAGGGCTGGCCGTCGGTGTAGATCTTGCCGCTCTCCACCGGGAGCAGCCCGGCGACCGCCTTGAGCAGGGTGGACTTGCCGGAGCCGTTGGTGCCGATGAGGCCGATCGCCTCGCCCTTGTAGGCGATGAACGACACCTTCTTCACCGCGTGCACCCGGCGCACGCCCGCCGCCTTCTCCCCCTTCCCGGGCCGCAGGATGCGGTTGAGCGCGGCGGTCGCGGTGCCGCGTCCGGCGCCCGTGCCGTGCACCCGGTAGACGATGTCGACCCGGTCGGCGATGACGGTGGGGATGTTGCCGCTGCTGTGCTCAGCCACGTCCGTACCTCTCCTCGGCCTTCCAGAAGTAGACGAAGCCGCCGACACCGGCGAGCAGCGCCCAGCCCAGCGCGTACGCCCACACGTGGTGCGGGAGCTGGTGGGCCTTGAAGCTGTCGATGAGCGCGAAGCGCATCAGGTCGATGTAGACGGCGGCCGGGTTGATCTCCAGCAGCGTCTTGACGACGTGCGGCATGCTGCTGTGCTTGAGGGTCGCGTCGATGCTCCACATGACCCCGGAGACGTACATCCAGGTGCGCAGCAGGAACGGCATCAGCTGGGCGATGTCCGGGGTCTTGGCGCCCATCCGGGCCACGACCATCGACACGCCCGCGTTGAAGACGAACTGGAGCACCAGCACCGGGACGGCCAGCGCCCAGGAGGCGGCGGGCATCACACCGAAGCAGAGCAGGATCACCACGAGCGCGGCCATCGAGAACAGCAGCTGCTGGAGCTGCTGGAGCGCGAAGGAGATGGGCAGCGCGGCGCGCGGGAAGTGCAGGGCCCGCACCAGGCCGAGGTTGCCGGAGATCGCCCGGGTGCCCGCCATGATCGAGCTCTGCGTGAACGTCCAGATGAACACGCCGGTGACCAGGAACGGGATGTAGTCGGACACGCCCCGGCTGGTGCCGAGCAGGACGCCGAAGATGAAGTAGTAGACCGCCGCGTTCAGCAGGGGGGTGGCGACCTGCCAGACCTGGCCGAGCTTCGCCTGGCTGTACTGGGCGGTGAGCTTGGCGGTGGCGAACGCCGTGATGAAGTGCCGCCGTGCCCACAGCTCGCGCAGATACGCCGACAGGGTGGGGCGGGCGCCGCTGACGGACAGGCCGTGATGGGCGGCGAGCGCCGCCGGATCGTCCTCGGCGGCGGCCGGGGCGGGGGGCGGTGTGTGGAGGACCTGGCTCACATCCGCTGCTTTCGGTCGGGGGGAGGGGGCGCGGGGGCGGGACGCTTGTCCGCCGCCCGTTTCCTTACGGTTCTCTTCACGTTCTCTTACGTCGGAACGGGACCGTATCGTCGCAACGTGAGCGTAGGCCCAAGTGACGTCGCGACGCAACCGTTTCGTCGTCACGCCCTATGCTGGAGGCCATGACGACGAACCCCGGCGAACCCGAGACGCGCCCGCGCCGCCGCACGCCCGCCGGGGCGGCCGTCCTGCGGGAGGACGTCACGGAGGCGATCCGGGCGGCCGTCTTCGGTGAACTGGCGGCCGTCGGCTACGCGCGCATGTCCATCGAGGGCATCGCCCGGCGCGCGGGCGTCGGCAAGACCGCCGTGTACCGCCGCTGGCGCTCCAAGCTGCACCTGGTGCTCGACGTCGTCTCGGCGCTCGCCGTCCAGGGCCTGCCCGCTCCCGACACCGGATCCCTGGAGACGGACCTGCGCCTGCTCTACGAGGTGACCTCCCGCGCCCTGCGCCATCCGGTGGCCTCGCAGATCCTGCCCGACCTCCAGGCGGAGGCGGCCCGCAATCCCGATCTCGCCGAGGCCGTGCAGAAGGCCCTGCGCGACGGTCAGGAGGGCGTCGCCAGCAGCATCCTCGCGGCGGCGGCGGAGCGCGGCGAGATCCGCGCCGGTCTCGACCGCGACCTGGCCCTCGACCTGATCTCCGGGCCGTTGTACTGGCGCGCGGTCGTCATCCGTGCCCCCAAGCTCCCCAAGGGCTATCTGGCCGCGCTGGCACGCGGCACCGCGGCGGCGCTCAAGGCGCTGTAAGGCGCTGTAAGGCGGAGCGGGCCGCCCACCGGGCCCGGACGGGGCACGGGCGGCCCGGGTGCCCGCGGTGTCCGCCGACCCGGCCGGGCAGCGGCATGTGCGGCGGCCTCGCGGAAGGCAAGGGGCTCCCCGGCGGCCGGTGCGGCGGCCGGGGAGCCCCGGTGACCGGCGTCCGCCCCGCGGGGTCCGGGCGGGCCGTCGCCGCTGCTCTCAGGCGCGGGCCGCCTCGGGGTGGTGGTGGACCCAGCCCGCCCAGGCGGAGGTGATCATGTCCTGGACGTCATGGCGGGCCTTCCAGCCGAGCGCGGCGGCGGCGCGGTCGGCGGAGGCGACGACGCGGGCCGGGTCGCCGGGGCGGCGCGGGGTGACCGCCGGGGCGCGGTGGCGGCCGGTCACGGCGCCGATCGTGTCGATCATCTCGCGCACCGAGACCCCCTCGCCGCGTCCGATGTTCAGGGTCAGGTCGCGGCCGGGGGCGGCGCGCAGCGCGCGGGCCGTGGCGACATGCGCCTCGGCGAGGTCCACCACATGGATGTAGTCGCGCACGCAGGTGCCGTCGGGAGTGGGGTAGTCGTCGCCGAAGATCCGCGGCGCCTCGCCCTCCGTCAGCCTTTCGAGGACCATGGGCACGAGGTTGTAGACGCCGGTGTCCGCCAGTTCGGGACAGGCCGCGCCCGCCACGTTGAAATAGCGCAGGGAGGCCGTGGCCAGCCCGGTCGCCCGGCCCGTCGCGCGCACCAGCCACTCGCCGGCCAGCTTGGTCTCCCCGTACGGCGACAGGGGCGCGCACGGAGTCTCCTCGGTGACCAGGTCCACGTCCGGCATGCCGTAGACGGCCGCGGAGGAGGAGAGGACGAAGGCGTCCACCGAGGCCGCCGTCACGGCCTCCAGCAGGACGCGCAGGCCCTCCACGTTCTCCCGGTAGTAGTGCAGGGGCAGCTCCACGGACTCGCCGACCTGCTTCTTGGCCGCCAGGTGGACGACGCCGGTGATCCGGTGCTCGGCCAGGGTCCGCGCCAGCCGCTCGCCGTCCAGGGTGGAGCCGACGACGAGCGGGACGCCGTCCGGGATGCGGTCGCCGAGCCCCGTGGAGAGGTCGTCGTAGACCACGGTCTGCTCGCCCGCCTCGGTCATCGCGCGGACGACATGGGCGCCGATGTAGCCGGCGCCTCCGGTGATCAGCCAGGTCATGGTGGGCGTCTCCTCGTCAGTTGGCCCGGGTGGTGCGGTGGTGCGGTGGGACGGCCGGGGCGTTATCCGGTGCCCCGGCGGAGCAGTCGGCGGAGTCTGCCGCGCAGCACGGACGTGGCTCCGCGCCAGCCGGTGGCCAGGCGCAGGGCCAGCGCGCCGGAGTGCGTGGCGTAGGGCTGGACCAGCAGGGCGCCGAACCGCAGGCTCGGCACGACGCTGCGGCGCAGCATGCCGGTGCCCGCCCAGGCGTGTCCGGTCACCGCGCGGCTGGTGCCGTCGGCGAAGTGCACCCGCAGGTGCAGGTCCCAGGTCCCGGCGCCCAGGGCCGCCAGGTCCACGACCGTCTCGGCCCGCCAGGTGTCACCGGTGGGCCGGAGCGGGACCGTGGCGCGCTGGGCCGCGTGGCCCGCCTCGCGGTGGCGCCACTCGGCCTCCAGCGTGCGGGGACCGGTGGCCGCGACCCTGCCGTACATCTCGTGCAGGCGCAGCCGCAGGACGGTGGTGCGCGTGCTCGGGCGCAGCGCCGCGTCCACCGCGAGCGGCAGCCGGTGCGCGTCCCGGGTCAGATACGGCTCCAGGGTGACCTGGGGCAGGTCCCGGGACCAGACGGGGACGCCGCCCTCGCCGCGCGCGTAGGGCGGGCACAGCCGGGCGGGGCGGGCGGCCAGCTCCTTGAGCCGGGGCAGGTCGCGCGGCTCGGGGGAGGCCAGGATCACCCGGGCCAGCAGCCGGCCGGGCGCGGTCGGCTCGGACGCCCAGTCGGCGGCGTCGTAGCCGCGCAGGTAGGCGCGGGTGTGCGTCCACCAGGCGCGGCGGTACTCGGGATCGCGCAGGCTCAGCTCGCGCGCGTACATGCGCAGCTCATGGTCGAGGAACTTGGCGCGGGCCGCCCGCGCCAGCTCCTTCTGCCCGGCGTTCAGCAGGATGTCGTACGCCTGCTCGCTCGCCTCGGTACGGGCCCGCCAGTTCTCGATGCGGGCCCGGTCCAGGGAGATCGACAGCCGTTCGGCGGAGCGGCGCACGTGCCAGAGGTAGACCCGGTCCGGGACGAGGGCCATGCGCGGCGCGGCGGCCAGCATCCGCGCGGTGAAGACGAAGTCCTCGTAGGGGAAGCGGCCCTCGGGGAAACGGATGGCGTGCTCGCGCAGGAAGTCGGTGCGGTACAGCTTGTTGACGCACAGCGTGTCGTGCACGAGCGCGGGCAGCTGCGCGGGGTGGCCGAGGACCGCGCTGTGCGCGTACAGCGCGCTCTGCCAGGGCACGTCGTGCCCGGAGGGCAGCTCGCGGCGTACGCACAGGCCGGCCGCGACCTGGGCGTCCTCCGCCTCGGCGGCGGTGAGCAGCGCATGCGTCGCGCCGGGCGGCAGGACGTCGTCGCTGTCGAGGAACATCAGGTACGGGGAGGTCGCCGCGTCGATGCCGGTGTTGCGTGGGCTGCCGCAGCCGCCGCTGTTGGTCCTGCGCCTGATCACCCGCACTCTGGGCTCCTCGGCGGCGAGGCCGAGGAGGAGTTCGTGGGTGCCGTCCGTCGAGCAGTCGTCGACGGCGATGACCTCGCGGACCGCGGGCCCCTGCGCGAGTGCGGAACGCACCGCCTGCGCTATGCGGGCGACGTCGTTGTAACCGATGACGACGATGCTGACGGGCGGGTTCTGGCGGGAATGCGGGTGCATGGAGTCCACGGGCGCGATCGTAGGTGCGGTCGGTTGTCCCCCGTTAAGAGGGACTCAGGGTCCCCTGCGGAAGACGGTGCGGGTCCTGCTCGGGTTGTCTGCGGGGTACCTCCGCCTTCGTCGAGCGCCACAGCCGGACGAACGAGACTACCGTGGCCGCCGCCAGCAGGCCGTTGCGGGCCAGTATCAGCGCGCATCCGGCCCAGGTGGAGGCCTCCACCTGGCCGTAGAGCGCGGGATAGGCGACCGCGCTGACCAGGCAGGCCGGGGCGAGCAGGGCGGCGACAGGGCGCTGGGTCGTGTGCCGTGAGGTGAGACACACCGCGGCGAGTCCGAGCAGCCAGACCATGTACTGCGGGCTGATCACCCGGCTGGTCACGGTGAACAGCAGGGTGGCGCTCAGCGCGGCGTCGCAGGGGGTGTCCGGGGTCCGGCGCCGGGCGCGCAGGCGCCAGAGCAGCAGCGTCGCGAGGGCCGCGGCGGACAGCGCCAGGAAGACATGGGCCACGGTGCTGACGTACGGCCCGGTGAACTCCAGCGAGCCGTAGCGGTAGCGGACGACGCCCGGCCAGCCGGCGTGGGTCGCCAGGGCGAGCAGGGTGCCGCCGAACGACTCGATCTGCACCCCGCGCCCGCCCTGCCCGCGCAGGAAGGCCAGCGGGTTGCGGAACACCGCGGCGAGCACCAGCGCGGCGAGCGCGCCGGTCCCGGCCGCCCAGGTCCACGCCGAGCGGGTCGTACGGCCCCGGGGGGTGCCCAGCAGCACCAGCGCGGGCCACACCTTCATCAGCGCGCCCAGCGCGGCCAGCGCCCCGCAGGCGCGCGGGGAGCGGCGCAGGGCCAGCAGGGCGAGCACGGCGAAGGCGGTGACCTGGAGGTCGTAGCGGGCGAGCGGGACGTGCAGCAGCAGCGGCAGGCCCAGCGTCCAGCAGCAGGCGCCGCGCAGGCTGCCGCCCGGCCGGGTGCCCGCGTGGGCCAGGGCCGCCGCGATCACCGCGTCCGCGGCCAGGGCGAGCGCCACGAACGCCTGGAAGTACGTCAGCCACGGCAGCAGCGCGGGGGAGAGCAGGACCGGTGCGGCGCCCGGCGGGTACTGCCAGAGCGGGTCGTGCGCGGGGAAGGCGCCGTGCGCCAGCACCAGGTACCAGTGGTGGTACAGCTTCCACACCTCGCGCGCCACGGCGCCGCCGCCCAGCGGGGGCAGCGTGTCGTGGGCGAGCAGCGTCAGCGTCGCCGCGCGGGTGAGGAGCCAGGCGGCCGCCAGGGCGAGGAGGCGGTGTCGCGTCGAGGTGCGGGCCGATGGCCGCGGCACGCTCCGGAAGGCACTCATCACCGCGGATCGTAGACCGCGCCGATGCCCTGTCCGTGCCGGTACACGGCCGCAGACGGGTAAGAAGGCGGTAGATGTGGTGACGCGGGTGTTCCACGGGGAGAGTCGGGAGTGTGGCCTGCCCGCCCGTCCGCCGGGGGCAGCGGCTCAGCCGCAGTGCGCGGTGCCCGCCGGGTCCGTCGCGTCGGCCGCGGGCCCGGACAGGCCCGGCGCCGCCGAGTCCAGGGCGTCGGTGAGCCGGGCGAGGCGGACGTGCAGGTCCTCGATCTCGTCCGGGCCGAGGCCGGTGGCCGCCATGATCCGGGGCGGTACGAGCGCCGCGCGCCCGCGCAGCGCCGTGCCCTCGGCGGTGAGCCGGACCCGGACCGAGCGCTCGTCGTGGGCGCTGCGCTCCCGGGTCACCAGACCGGCCGCCTCCAGCCGCTTGAGCAGCGGGGAGAGGGTCCCGGAGTCGAGGCGCAGCCGCTCGCCGAGCTGTTTGACGGGAATCTCGTCGCGCTCCCACAGCACCAGCATCACCAGGTACTGCGGATAGGTCAGGCCCAGGTCCTTCAGGAGCGAGCGGTAGACGCCGGTGAAGGCGCGCGAGGCGGCGTGCAGCGCGAAGCAGATCTGGTGGTCCAGGCGCAGCCACTCCTCGTCGGGGGCGGGGGTCCGCGGTACCTCGGTCGTCATGTGCCTCAGGGTACCCGAGGTACCTCGCGCATCATTCAGTTGTGCACAACTTAATTGTGTGCTCTACTCGTGGCGCGGCAACCGCAGGAACCGCGGAACCGCGCACCGATGTCTTCCGAGAGGGCTGGATCGTCATGGAAACGCTCTACACCGCCGTCGCCACCGCCACCCACGGCCGCGAGGGCCGCGCCTACAGCTCCGACGGCAAGCTGGACGTGCAGCTCGCCGCGCCCGTGGAACTGGGCGGCGACGGACAGGGCACCAACCCGGAGCAGATGTTCGCCGCCGGATACGCGGCCTGCTTCGCCGGTGCCCTCGCCCTGGTCGGCCGCCGGGCCAAGGTGGACGTGAGCGACGCGGCGGTCACCGGCGAGGTCGCCTTCGGCAAGAAGGGCGAGGGCTTCGCGCTCGCCGTCACCCTGCGCATCGAGCTGCCCGAGAGCGTGGACGAGGCCACCGGCCGCGAGCTGGTCGAGCAGGCCCACCAGGTGTGCCCCTACTCCAACGCCACCCGCGGCAACATCCCGGTCGACCTCGTCATCGAGTGACCCGGGCGCGGGCACACCGGCCGTGTCCGCTCAGGACGGTGCGAGCCGGTCGTGCCCGGACGCCTGCGCGGGCACCTGGGCGCCGCCGCCCGGTGCCGTCCGCGCGGCGGCCGGGGCGGGCGCGGGCGGCGTCCAGTCCCGCTCGCCCAGCAGCAGCGTGCGCACCACCCGCTCCGCCGCCCAGCCGTCGTCGAACTCGCAGAACCGTGCCCGGAACGCCGCCCGCAGCCGCGCCGACTCCGCGTCCCGCCAGGTCCCCGACGCCAGCAGCCACGCCAGCTCGCGGTAGGAGCGCGCCACATGGCCCGGCGGCTCGGCCCGCACGTCGAAGTACACGCCCCGGCTCGCCGTGTACGCGTCGAAGTCATCGGCGTGCACCACGATCGGCCGGTCCAGGTTGGCGTAGTCGAACATCAGGGCGGAGTAGTCGGTGACGAGCACATCGGCGGCGAGCAGCACGTCCTCCGCGTACGGCTCGTCCGTCGCGTCCACCAGCACCCCGCGCCGGTGCAGCTCGGCCAGGCCGAGGCCGCGCGCCGGACCGGCCGCGAGCGACGGGTGCAGCCGGACCACGAGGGTGTGCCCCTCGCCCAGGTCGGCGGCGAGCCGGGCGGGATCGAACCGCTCGACGTGCCCGCCGCGCCGGTACTCGCGGCGGGTCGGCGCGTACAGCACCACGGTGTGGTCCGCCGGGACGCCGAGCCGGGCGCGCACCGCCGCCCCGGCGTCCGGCGCCGCGCCCACCAGGACGTCGTTGCGCGGGCTGCCGGTGCGCGCGGAGCCGAAGCGGCACGGGTAGGCGCGCTCCCACACCAGCTCGGAGTGGCGGTTGGCGACCAGGCTGTGGTCCCAGCGGTCGGCCCGGCGCAGCATGCCCGGGACGTCCACGCCGTGCCGGGCGCCGGGCTTGCCCAGCAGATCGGCCCCCATGTACTTCAGCGGCGTCCCCTGGTGCGTCTGGATGTGCACGCTGCCGGGCCGCTTGCCGGGGACGTCGGGCCAGTTGACGTTGTTGACGAAGTACGCGGCGCGCGCGGCGAGCTGCCGGAAGCGCGGGCCGCCGGGCACGACGTACTCGGTGCCGGGCGGCAGCAGCCCGGCGAGTTGGGCCCGCTCGGGGTCGCGCACCACCCACACCCCGCGCAGCTGCGGGGCGATCTCCCGGGCCCTGCGGTACACCGCGGCCGGGTCGCCGAGCACCCCGCGGTGCGAGAAGGCCGAGTACAGGACCAGGTCCTCGGCCTGCGGCCGGCGGGCGTGCAGCGCGCCCCAGCCGTCCTTGGCCCGGCGCGCCGCGGCCCGGCGGACCTGCCGTGCCCGGCGGCCCGCCTCGCGCCGCGCCCGCGCGGCCTGCCGCCGCAGCGCGTACGCCGCGTACCCGCCCTCCAGGACCCGCAGTCCGTCGGGCACGGGCGCCCCGGCGGGCCGGTGCGCGGCGAACAGCTCGGCCGTGCGGCGGAAGAACTCCGCCCTGTCGGCCGGGGGCACCCGGTCCGGCTTGGCCAGGATGTCGAGGCAGTGCTCGCCCGCCTTGCGGTGCAGATACGGCCGCCAGGACGCGAGGTCGGGCCGGTCGTCCAGATACGCGAAGACCCGCTCGTACTGGTCGTGGATGTCGAAGTGCTTGCGGCTGGTGGTGGACAGGATGCTGCCCTGCCGGCGCTGGCGGTAGTTCAGGCAGATCCGGTCCAGCGCGGCGATCCGGTCCGCGGTGAGCAGCACCGGGAACGTCCAGGGCGTGTCCTCGTAGTAGCCCGGCGGGAAGGCGAAGCCGTGCTTGCCGACGAAGTCGCGCCGGTACAGCTTGTTCCACACCACCATCAGCAGATCGAGGATCTCCGGGCGCTCGGCCGCGGTGAAGGTCCCCGCGCCGCCCGCCTCGGCCAGCACCCGTGCCAGGGCGTTGCGGCGCGCCCCGCCCCACCAGTAGGTGCGCGCGTAGTCGAAGACCAGCACGTCCGGGTCGTCGGTCTCGGCCAGCCGGTCCGCCATGGCGCGCAGCGCGCCCGGGGTGAGCGTGTCGTCGCTGTCGAGGAAGAAGAGGAAGTCGCCGGTGGCCCGCTCCGCCCCCGCGTTGCGGGCGCGGCCCAGACCGGCGTTCTCCGGCAGGTGCAGCACGCGCACGCGCGCGTCGCGCGCCGCGTACTCGTCGAGGATCGCGCCGGAGCCGTCCGGGGAGCAGTCGTCGACGGCGATCACCTCGACGTCCCGGAAGGACTGCCCGAGGACCGAGTCGAGGCACTCGCGCAGGAAGCCCTGCACCTGGAAGCAGGGGACGATGATGCTGAAGCGGGGCACTGCTGTCGTCAGCTCCTCACGAACGGGGCGGCGGACCTCGGGAAGGGCACGGCGGCCGGGGCCGGGGTGCGCGCGGCGAGCGGGACCACGGGCGGCAGCGCCTCCTCCGGCTCGCCGAGGAACACCCGGCGCACCACCCGCTCGGCGGCCCGCCCGTCGTCGAAGGCGCAGAACCGCTCCCGGAACGCCGCCCGCAGCGCCGCCGACCGGGGCCCGGCGAACGCGCCGTCGCGAAAGAGGCCGGCCAGCTCGCCGGGGGTGCGCGCCACCGGCCCCGGCGGGGTCTCCAGCAGGTCGAAGCAGACGCCCCGCGTCTCGCGGTACACCTCCCAGTCGTCGGCGTACACGACGACCGGGCGGTCCAGGACGGCGTAGTCGAACATGATCGACGAGTAGTCGGTGACCAGCGCGTCGGCGGCCAGGCACACCTCCTCCGTGGAGCGGTGCCCGGTCACGTCGATGACCCGGCCGCTGCCCGCGCGCCCGCCCCGGTCGTAGAAGTAGTGGGCGCGCAGCAGGACGACGACGTCGTCACCCGCCGCCGCGCAGAACTCCTCCAGGTCCAGGCCGGGTTCGAAGCCGGTGCGGTGGTCGCGGTGGGTGGGGGCGTACAGCACGGCCGTCGCGTCCTCGGGCACGCCCAGCGCGCGCCGGACCGCGGCCACCTCCCGCGCACCGGCCGTCAGCAGCAGGTCGTTGCGCGGATAGCCGTACTCCAGCGTCTCGTACGCGCCCGGGAAGGCCCGCTCCCACACCTCGGTGGAGTGCCGGTTGGCGGACAGGTTGTGGTCCCAGCGGTCCACCCGGCGCAGCAGCCGGGTGAAGCTGCCCGACTGCGCCGCGACCACCGGGTACACCGACTGGTCGCAGCCCATCGTCTTCAGCGGGGTGCCGTGCTGGGTCTGGAGGTGCACGCTGCCGGGCCGTTTGACGACGGCGTCCGCGAAGTTGGCGTTGTTCACCAGGTACTTGGCGCGGGCCAGCACCTTCCAGTACCGCGGGCTGCCGATCACCGCGTGGTCGACGTCCTCGGGCAGGGTGTGCTCCTGGCCCGCCTCGACCAGGAACACCCCCCGCAGATGCGGGGCGAGTTCGCGGGCCCTGGCGTGCAGCGCGGCCGGATTGCAGGCGTAGCCGCGCCCCCAGTAGGCGCAGTACACGACGAGGCGCTCGTCGAGCGGCCGGTGCAGGTGCCAGCGGTAGCCGAGGCGGGCGCGCACCCGGCGCAGGGCAGCGGCGGCCGTACGGCCCGCCCGCGCGGACCGTGCGGCGGGCCCGGCGGCGGCGCCCAGCGCGCGCAGCGCCGGGTACGCGCCGGTGGCGAGCAGCCGGTGCGCCGCGCCCGCGCCGCCCGCGGGCGGCCGGAACCCGGCCGGGCGGTGCGCGCGGTACAGCGCGCGGGCGGCGCGCGAAAACGCCCGGCGGCGCCCGGCGGGCAGCCGCTCCGGATGCCGGGCCGTCTCCACGACCAGCTCCATGACGTGCGCGAACAGCGGCGCGTACCGCTCGGCGGGCAGGCCCGCCTCCGTGGCCCGGACGAGCACCCGCTCCGACTGGTCGAGGAGGTCGAAGTGGTGCTCGCCCGGGAGTCCGAGCCGGCTGCCCCGGCGGCGCAGCAGATGCCGTACGACGCTCTCGCGCAGCACCGCGACCCGCTCGGCGGCGAGCACCGCGCGCACGCCCCAGCCGAGGTCGGTGTGGTGGCCGCAGGAGAAGGCGAGGCCGTGGGCGCTCACGAAGGCCCGGCGGTGGACCGCGCTCCACGCGGGCAGTCCCGCACCGGTCAGCCGGGGGGCGTCGGCGGGCGCGAAGACGCCGTCGGGCAGCGATCCGCCGGTGTCCCCGGCCGGGGGCACCCGCTCGGCCGTCCCCTCCCACCAGGGCGTCCGCTCGTGCGCGCAGTACAGCACGTCGACGTCGCCGGTCTCGGCCAGCCGCCCGGCCAGCGCGGTCAGCGCGCCCGGCGCGAGCATGTCGTCGCCGTCCAGGAAGAGCAGATAGGCGCCGGTCGCCGCGGCCGTGCCCGCGTTGCGCGCGCCGCCCAGACCGGCGGACGGGGGCGAGTGCACGGGCCGCACCCGCGAGTCCCGGCGGGCGTGGTCGGCGGCCACGTCCGCGGCCGGGGCACCGGGCCCGTCGCAGACCGGGATCAGCTCGAAGTCGCCGTAGGACTGGGCGAGGACGGAGTCCAGCGCCAGGGACAGCCTGCCCGCCACGCCGTGGGACGGGACGATGATGCTGAAGCGGGGCATCCTGCTCTCTCTCCAGTGGCTCGCGGGGACGGCTCAGTGGCTCTCGTGGACGGTCTGGGGGCCCGCGGGCGGGGGCACGGTGGCCAGCCGGGACCTGGCCCGGACGGCCGCGGCCCGCGACGGCACCGGACGGCGCCCGGCGAGCGGCACGACGGGCGGCAGACCGGCCGCCTCGTCCCGCTGCCCGAGCACCACATGGCGCACCACCCGCTCGGCGGCGCGCCCGTCGTCCAGCGGGCAGAACCGCTCCCGGAAGGCGGCCCGCAGCCGCGCGGAGCGGGAGCCGTGCCAGTGGCCGCCGGTGAGGATGTCGACGAGTTCGTCGGCGGTGCGGGCGACCGCGCCGGGCGGCTCGGCGCGCACGTCGAAGTAGGTGCCGCGGGCCGCCTCGTACGCCGCCCAGTCGTCGGCCAGCAGCACGATCGGGCGGTCGAGCACGGCGTAGTCGAACATGATCGACGAGTAGTCCGTGAGCAGGGCGTCGGAGGCCAGGCACAGTTCCTCGACGCTCGGGTGCCCGCTGACGTCGACGACCCGGCCGCCCGCCGCCGGGGCCCGGTGCGCGGACGGGGCCGGGCCGCCGGTGAGCGGGGCCTCGGCCAGGTAGTGGGCGCGGGCCAGGACGACGAAGCGGGGGCCCAGCCGGTGCGCGAAGCGCTCCAGGTCCAGCGCGGGCCGCTGGGTGCGGCGGTAGTCGCGGTGGGTCGGCGCGTACAGCAGCGCCACCACGTCGTCCGGGATGCCCAGGGACGCGCGCAGCGCCGCCACGTCCGCCGAGGTCGCCCGCAGGAAGACGTCGTCGCGCGGGCAGCCGTACTCCAGCGTGGTGTACCGGCCGGGGTAGACACGCTCCCAGGTCAGCGTGGTGTGCCGGTTGCCGGAGACGACGTAGTCCCACTTGTCGACGCCACGCAGCAGCTCGGCGAAGTCCATGCCGCGGGCCGCCGCCGGGTGCTCCTGGAGGTCCAGGCCCATGTGCTTGAGCGGGGTGCCGTGCTGGGTCTGCACGAACACCTGGCCGCGCCGCTTGACCAGGCGGCGGTCGAAGTTGACGTTGTTGACCAGGTACTTGGAGCGGGCCAGCGCCGTCCAGTAGGCGGCCGTGCCGGGGGTGATCCGACGGGTGCCGGGCGGGGTGCGGCCGTGGTGGCCGGGCCGGGCGATCCACGCGGTGCGGATGTGCGGCGCCAGCGCGCGGAACGCCGCCTCCAGCGCCCCCGGACTGCACCCGTGCCCGCGCCCCCAGTACGCGGCGAACACCGCCCGGTCGGCGCGCACCGGCAGGCACAGCTGGATCCGGTAGTGCGCCTGGAGCAGGGCGGCGCGCAGCGCCCGCAGGCACCGCAGGCCGCCTCGGGCCACCCGGCGGCGCAGGGTCATCGCCAGCCGCAGCCCGCGGAAGACGCGGTGCAGGCCGAGCCGGACCAGGGCGTGCCGCAGCCGGGTCCGCGGGGCGAGGCGGGCCCCCGGGCAGCGGTGGCGGCGGTAGTACGTCCGGGCCAGGCGCAGGAACTCGGCGCGGCTGCCGCGCGGCAGCCGGCCGGGGCGGGTGAACACGGTCGTGAGGTGGTCGACCATGCGCCGGAACAGCACCGGCCGCCAGGCGGCCAGTTCGGGACGCCGGTCCAGGAAGGCGAAGACCCGGTCGTACTGCGCGAACACATCGAAGTGGCGGCGGCTCGTGGTGCCCAGGATGCTGCCCCGGCGCCGCTGCCGGTAGTGCACGCAGACCCGGTCCAGCGTCGCGATCGACCCGGCCGCCAGCAGCGCCGGGTACGTCCAGGGCGTGTCCTCGTAGTAGCCGTCCGGGAAGGCGAGTTCCTCGCGGCGCACGAAGTCGCGCCGGTACGCCTTGTTCCAGGCCACCATCAGCACCCGCAGCAGGTCGGGGCGGTCGGCCAGCCGGAAGGGTGCCGGGCCCTCCTGGCACAGCAGGCCGCCGGCCGGGTCGGGCTCGGGCCGGCCGGTCCAGTCGGTGCGGGCGAAGCCGTAGACCAGGACGTCGGGTTCGCCGGTCTCCTTGAGCCGGGCGGCGATCGCCCACAGCGCCTCGGGGGTGAGGGTGTCGTCGCTGTCCAGGAAGAGCAGGTACTCGCCGGTGGCGCGGGCCATGCCCGCGTTGCGGGCGGCGCCCAGGCCCTGGTTCTCCTCCAGGTGGATCGCGCGCACGCGCGGGTCGCGGGCGGCGAACTCGTCGATGATCTCCCCGCAGGCGTCCGGCGAGCAGTCGTCCACGGCGATCAGTTCGAGGTCCATGAAGGACTGGGAGAGCACGGACTCCAGGCACGCGTGCAGATACGCCTGGACCCGGTACGCGGGGACGATGACACTGAACCTGGGCAACGGGACATCCAAGGGTCGCGCGGGCGGTCGGTGCTGCCGTGCCCGGAAACGGCCGATGGAGTGAATTGGTTACGGTTCGGTACGGCATATGGGGGACCGCGGATGAACGGGCGGGGGCGGACCGGTGCCGGTCCGCCCCCTGTGCCGTACGCGGCCGCCCGCGCGGCTACTTGACCGCGCCCGCCATCACGCCGGACACGAACTGCCGCTGGAAGGCGAAGAACACGGCCAGCGGAATCACCATCGAGATGAACGCGCCCGGCGCCAGCACGTCGACGTTGTTGCCGAACTGGCGCACCTGGGTCTGGAGGGCCACCGTGATCGGCTGGGTGCCGGACTTGGTGAACACCAGCGCGACCAGCATGTCGTTCCACACCCACAGGAACTGGAAGATGCCCAGGCTCGCGATGGCCGGGCCGCCCAGCGGCAGCACGACCCGGGCGAACAGCCGCAGTTCACCGGCGCCGTCGAGGCGGGCCGCCTCCAGCAGTTCGCGCGGGATCTCCGCGAAGAAGTTCCGCAGCAGGAACACCGCGAACGGCAGTCCGAAGCCGGTGTGGAACAGGATCACCCCGAAGATGGTGCCGAACAGGCCGATCTTCCCGAAGAGTTCGGCGATCGGGATGAGCGCCACCTGCACCGGCACGACCAGCAGGCCGACCACGGCCAGGAACCACCAGTCGCGGCCCGGGAACTCCATCCAGGCGAACGCGTAACCGGCCAGCGAGCCGACCACGACCACCAGGACCGTCGCCGGGACGGTGATCAGGGCGGTGTTGAGCAGGGAATGGGTGATGTCGCCGTTCTCCAGCAGCTTCCGGTAGCTGCCGAAGGTCAGCTGGGAGGGCCGGGTGAACACGGTCCACCAGCCGCTCGCGCTCATGTCCTCGGGGGAGCGCAGCGAGGACAGCAGCAGCCCGATCGTGGGGACCAGCCAGAACAGGCCCACCAGGATCAGGACCACCCGCACCACGCTCCCGCCCGCGATCTCCGCGAGCCGGGAGCCGAGCGGGCGGCGGGCCCGCGCGGGCGGCGCGGCGGGCACCGCCCGCGCCGGAGTGACCGCCTCGGCCGTCATCGCCGCACCTCCCGCCGCAGCCGCCTCATGTTGCTGTGTCCCTCCGGGGGGCGACCCCCGGACCCCCGGCAGAACGCCTGGCGCGCCCTCATCGCCGCACCTCCCGCCGCAGCCGCCGCATGTTGAACACCATCACCGGGATCACCAGGAGCAGCAGGAACACCGAGATCGCGCTGGCCACACCGGGGCGGCCCTCGGAGAAGCCCTTGCGGTACAGCTCCAGGGCCAGCACGTTGGCGTCGTCCTGCGAGGAGCCGGGCGCGATGATGAAGACCAGGTCGAAGATCTTCAGTACGTTGATCATCAGAGTCACCGCGACGACCGCGAGCACCGGCGCCAGCAGCGGCACGGTGATCCGGCGGAACACCTGCCACTCGTTGGCCCCGTCCACCCGGGCGGCCTCCAGCAGCTCCCGCGGCACGCCCGCGAGCCCCGCCGCGATCAGCACCATGGCGAACCCGGCCCACATCCACACGTACGCGCCGATGATGGCCGGGGTGACCAGCGACGGGCCCAGCCAGTCCACGCCGTTGTACGGGGCCTTGAAGTTGTCGGCGGGCAGCCGCAGCAGGGCGCCGTCGGCGGACGCGGGCAGCGTGAAGGTGCCGTCGGCGGCGGCCTTCGTGCGGGCCACCACCGCACCGTCCTTGACCGCCTCGATCCGCATGCCGTCGTAGCCCAGTTCGGACGGGTCGACCGCGCCGGGCCGGCCGACGCCCTTGCCGCGGGTGAAGTCCTGCCAGGCGGTGCCGGTGATCTTCCCCGGGTCGGCCGTCGCCTCGGTGGCCCGCTTCGCGCCGTCCGGCATCTGGTCGGGGGCGACCCCGACCAGCGGCAGCGCCACCGGCCGTCCGGTGTGCACCGGCTGCGCGGTGAGGAAGCCGCCGTGGTCGGGCCTGAGCGGCGAGTCGCGGCCCGGGTGGGCCTTCGGGAACGCCGAGGACCGCGCGAACGTGTCGTGGACGCCGACCCACACCGCGTTGGCGACGCCCTTGTCCGGGTCCTGGTCGTACACCAGCCGGAAGATGATCCCGGCCGCGAGCATCGAGATGGCCATCGGCATGAAGACGACCAGCTTGAACGCCGTGCCCCAGCGCACCCGTTCGGTCAGCACCGCGAAGACCAGCCCGAGCGCGGTGGCCACCGCCGGGGCGGCCACCAACCAGATGATGTTGTTCTTCAGCGCGGTGCGGATGCCGTCGTCGGTGAACAGGGCCTTGTAGTTGTCGAACCCGGCGAAGGAGTCGCCCGAGGAGTCGTAGAAGCTGCGGACGAGCGAGTACCCGATCGGGTAGACCACGAGCGCGCCGAGCAGTACCAGGGCGGGCAGCAGGAACAGCACCGCCACGGTCCTGCGGGTGCCGGTCACGCTCTTGCGCTTCGGCGGAGGGGCGGAGGGGGGCGCGGTGCTCCCGGCGACCCCCTCGGCGGCGGCCGGCGTCATCGCCGGATCAGCTCCCGCCGCCGTACGCCGCCGCCGCGTCCTTCTCCAGCTTCGCCTGCGCGCCCGCGACGTCCGACGGGTTCTTCAGGAAGTCCTGGAGGTCCTTCCACTCGCCCTTGCCGGGCGTGCCGCCGAACGCCTGCGGGGCCTGGTCGGACATGTCGAAGCGGAAGTCGTCGCCCGACGCGACCAGCGCCTTGGCGATCTTGCGCTGCACGTCGTTCGGGTACGCCGACTCCGGCACGTTCCTGTTCGGCGAGAGATAGCCGCCGAGCTTCGCCTGGACGGTCGCCGCGTCCGACGAGGCCAGGAAGGTGACCAGGGCCTGCGCCGCCTTCGAGTCCTTGAAGATCACCGCCGCGTCGCCGCCGGAGACCACCGGCGCGCTCGCGCCCACGGCCGGGAACGGGAACACCTTGGCGTCCGTGCCCACCTTCGCCTTGGTCTCGCCGATGTTGACCTGCGCGAAGTCGCCCTCGTAGACCATGGCGGCCTTCGGCTGGTCGCCACCGGTGAAGGTCTGGGTGACCGACGCCGGGAACTCCACCTGGAGCGCGCCGCTCGGGCCGCCCGCGACATAGTCCTTCCTGGACCAGATCTGCGCGAGCGTGGTGAGGGCCTGCCGCACGGACGGATCCGTCCATTTGATCCTGTGCTGGGCGAGCTGGTCGTACTTCTCCGGGCCCGCCTGGGACAGATAGACGTTCTCGAACCAGTCGGTGAGGGTCCACCCGTCGGCGCCGCCCACGGAGAACGGCGTCACCCCGGAGTCGTAGACCGTCTGCGCGGTGGCCAGCAGGTCCTTCCAGGTCTTGGGCTCGCCCGCCCCCGCGTTCTCGAAGACCTTGGCGTTGTACCAGATCAGCGACTTGTTGGCGGCCTTGTAGTAGGCGGCGTACTGCTTGCCGTCGACCTTGCCGATGTCCTGCCAGCCCTGCGAGTAGTTCTTGGCGAGCTGCGCCTGGGCCCCGGCGCCGAGCGGCTTGGCCCACTTCTTCTCCACGGCCTGCCGGACGGCGCCCGGCTGCGGGAGCAGCGCCACGTCCGGCGGCTGGCCACCGGCGATCTTCGAACCGAGGAAGTTGATGATCGGGTCCTGCGCGGGGACGAAGGTGACCTTGGCGCCGGTGCGCCGGGTGAACTCCGCGAGGACCTTCTTGAAGTTGGCCTGCTCGGCGCCGGTCCAGACGGCGGCGACCTCCAGGGAGGCGCCGTCCAGCCGGGGCAGGGTGACGGTGGCGCCGCTCCCGCCGTCCCCGCCGCCCGCGCTGCTGCCGGGGCTCGCGTCGGCCTTCTTGTCGTCGTCCGAACCGCCGCACGCGGTCAGGGAGAGCGCCAGCGCCCCGGCGACGGCGACCGCCGCGAGCCTGGCGGAGGAGCGGGTGGTGCGGCCGGTGCGGGTGGGTCGACTGGTGCGGCTGGTTCGGGTGTTTCGGGTGATGGACCTGGCGGACCGTACGGTCCGGATGGTGCCGCTCGTGCTGCGCATCACTGCCCCGTTCTTCGTCCTCGTCGAACGTCCGAGCACTGTCCCGTGGTGCACTGTCCTACGCCGGGGCCCGCGGGTCGGCAAGAGCGCCCGCGACGTCGACGCCCCGATCGTGACCAGGTCGTGACGGCGCGTCAGGACGGTTCGAGAGGGGATCGCACGCGGCTCGCCGGGGCGACGAGCCGCACCGGAGCGGCGCTCGCGATTCCCTCAGATCAGGGACGGCACCCGGGCCGCCGACACCTCCCGCGCCGCCCGCTCCAGCGCGCTCGCCAGCAGGGCCAGATCGGTCGGGCCGTTGCCCAGTTCCCGCACCGAGCGGCGGGTGGGCGGATCGCCCATGCGGTCCCAGTCCAGCGGCACCACCGTGGGGCGCTGGGTCGCGGTGCGCGGGATACGGCCCGTCACCCGGCCGCCCTGGAAGGGCGTCGTCCGCCCGTCGGCGGTGGTCAGCCGCCCCCGCCCCGGCGCCGGGCTGCCCGCGGCCTCCGGGCCGGGCGCGCCCGCCGGGGCGCTCCCGCGGCCGGACACCGGCGGCTCCAGCAGGACGCGCAGCGTGGCGCGGCGGACCGGCTCGGTCCGCTCCGTCCGGCCGCCCGGCGCGGTGGCCGCCACCAGGTGCACGCCCAGCCGCTCGCCCTCCCGGGCCACCGCCTCCAGCGCGCGGACCACCGAACCGGCGGCGGGCCGGCCGGGCGAACCGAGCGCCGGGGAGACCAGGGCGTCCAGATCGTCGACGACCACCACCAGCCGGGGCAGCGGCGGCGCCGCCTCGGCCCGCGCCCGCGCCGCGGCGGGCCGCAGCCGCAGGGTGGAGCTGGGCGGGGTGTCGAGATCGGCCGCTCCCGCCCCGGCGCCCGCCGGGGTGCCCGGGGACGCGGTGCGCTGGGCGACGACCCGGCCGCTTCCCGTCCGCCGCCCGTGCCAGGCGGCGAAGTCGGATATCCCCAGCAGCTCCGCCCGCCGCTTCAGCTCGGCGCTCAGCGACTGCGCGAACTCCCGCATGCGCACCGGGTCGTTGGCCGTGAGGTGGGTGGTCACGTGCGGGACGTCCGTGCACACCCGCAGGCCCTCGGCGGGTCCGCCGGTGCCGGTGCCGTCGCGGCCGTCCACCAGCACCACGCCGAGCCGGTCGGGGCGCTCGGCGGCGGCCAGCGAGGCCACGACCGAGCGCAGCAGCTCCGTACGGCCGCTGCCCGCCGGTCCCTCGACGAGCAGATGCGGCCCGTCGGCCACCAGGTCGGCGCAGACCGGCCCGCGCGGACCGGCCCCGAGTATCGCGCAGGCCCGGCCGCCCACGGCCCCGCTGTCGTCGGCTGCGTCCGCCCAGCGGGCCTGGAGGGACGCCGGGGTGGCACGGGCCAGCCCCAGCTCGTCCAGCAGGCGGGCCGACAGCGGCAGCGGGGCCGACACCCGCGCGGGCCGGTTCCCCTCCGCTCCCTCCGGCCCGTCCACCGGCCGCAGCGGCGCCAGCGCCCGCGCGAACCGCTCGGCCCAGGCCGGGGAGACGGCGTCGAGCACGGCCACGGTGCCCGGGGCCACCGGCCCGCGCGCCCGGCCGTCCGCGCGCGCCACCCGCATCAGGTGCAGCGCCGTCGCCACGTCACCGCTGAGCAGGGCGACGGCTCCGCACTCCCGGAACACCGGCGACACCGCGCACGCCGCCTCGTACGTCTCCGTCACCGGCGAGGCGGGCGAGGCGGCCTCCGCCTCCGCGAGGCAGACCACATGGATCCCGGCCCGGGGGCCCTCCTGCGCCAGCCGGACCAGCGCGTCGCGCACCGTGGCGCCGCCGGGGTCGCCGTCCACGACGACCACCGTGTACGGCCCGGTGTGACCGGCGCCTGCACCGGATGCCTCCTCGTCCCGCGCCCAGGAGGGACGGCGGGCGGGCGGGACGGCGGCGGGGGCGGCCTCCGGGGGGTACGGCGCGGGGGGCGCGGCTCCGTCGGCGGGCGGTGCCTGGCCGGTGGCCGGGTGGTCTGCCGGGTGGGCGGCCGCGGCGGTGGCCGGGTGGGTGGCGGGGTCCGGGGTTCCGTCCGCCGCCCGGTCCGGGGTCCGGGTGTCCGTCAGGTGGTCCTCCAGGCGGCGCAGGAGCTCGCCGGTGCGGGCCGCCGCCTGCTCGCGGTCGTAGGCCAGCAGGAGCCGGCAGTCCTGGCCGTGGCCGGGGCGCACCTGGGGGAGCCAGCCGAGCCAGGACCACTCCGCCGCGCGCTCCTGCGACGGGCGGGCCCGGTCCGTGCTGAGCAGCACGATCTCCAGCGTGCCGGGGGAGTGCAGCGCGGCGAGCTGGGCCAGCACCGCGCGGGCCAGCCCGGACAGGCGGGCACGCGGCCCGGCCAGGCCCAGCGCCCCCACCTCGCGCAGGTCCGCGGTCACCGGCACCGCGGGCAGCAGCCGCCCCGAGCCGTCGGGGGCCGGCCGGTCGGCCGTGCCCAGGCGCACCGTGAGCGCCTCCGGGTGGCCGGGGCCGCGCTCCCACAGCCGGGGGCCGGGGCCCAGCGCGGTCAGCAGCAGCGCCGCCGGGTCCGGCCAGGTCTCCGGCAGCCGGGCGGCCGTCCCCGTCTCGGGCAGGGCCGGGCCGGGCGCGTCGGCCACTCCGTCGTCGTACGCCTGGTACGCCTCGTGTGCCGGGTACGCCTCGTCGCGGGCCGCCGTCGGTTCGCCGCGCCCGCCGGTCAGCCGCCGCGCCCAGGCGCCCAGCCCGCCGCGCCTGCGCAGCCCCTGGGGCACGTCGGTCCCCCGGAGGGGCGTGCCCTTGCGGCCGCTCCCGCCGAGGCCGCTGTCCGGGAGGCCGCCGTCCGGATCGCCGGTCCGGTCCGCCGGATCGCCGTACTCCGCCTGATCGCCGTACTCCGGGTGGGTGCCCGGGTGAGCGGTGGCTCCGAAGCGTCCCGCGTGGGTGTCCCCGCCGCGGCTCTCGATCCGCGGCGCGCCGCCCTGCGCGGGCACCACGGTGGGGTCGAAGGGGGTGGGCGCCGGGGCGGCCCAGGCGGCGGCGCCGGTGCCGGAGGTGGTCACCGCGCCCGCGGGCCCACCGGCCTCCGGGCGGTCCGCGGCGCCGTCCCCGGCTCGGGCGGGCGCCACGCGCGCGTGGCCCTCGCCGTCCGGGGCCGTCTCCAGGCGGTCGGCGGGGCCCGCGGACGGCGTCAGCCGCAGGACCGACTCGCCGACGCGCAGCAGCGCGCCCGGAACGAAGCGGACCGGGCGCGGGTCCACGGGCCGGCCGTCCAGCACGGTGCCGTTGGTGGAGCCGAGGTCGGCGACCGAGACCCGGCCGTCGGAGGCGAGGGTGACCGCGCAGTGCACGCGGGACACGTCGGGGTCGTCGAGCGGGACGTCCGCGTCGGCGGAGCGGCCGACCGTGATCTGACCGCCGTGCAGCAGATGGACACCGCCCGCGTCCGGACCGGCGACCACATGCAGCCGGGCCGGGGCCTCGTCCAGCTCGGGGTGCGGCTCGGGCTGGGCGGGGGCGCCCACGGACAGCACCGCGCCGTCCAGCAGCGGGGGCTCGCCGAGCGTGCAGCGCTGGGCGTCCAGCCGGTCCGCGCCCGCGTACAGCACCACCGGTCCGGCTCCCGGCTCCCGGGCGCCGCGCCCGTCCGCCGCGCCGCCGTCCCCGGCGACGGCGGCGGCCAGGGCGGACGCCACCGCGGCGAGGGCTGTGCCCGCGGGGGCCGTGACCAGCACGTCTCGGCTCGCGGCGCGCCCTGGGGCCATGGGGGAGGGCGGGCCCAGCGGGTCTACGACGGTCAGCCGGATCTGCATCGCCGTCAGCGGTCCCTTCTGCGCGGGCGCCCGCGAACGGGGGAGGGACGATGCCGCTCCGCGGCCCCCCAACCGCGGACATTCCCCCCACCGCCGCACGGGCACGTCGGCCAGTACTGGGGGCATCCTCGCACCTGCCACTGACACCGCGCCCGCCGCCCACCGCGAAGTGATCTTGAATGGTCGGCTCTGCCCCCAAAAGTGCCTGGCCGATGCCCCGCGGCCGACCGTTTGAGATCGGTCACGTCCGCTTTCCGGCAACCTGAGGGTCCCGATCGGACGTCTTGCCTTCGAATGACGACATCGGACGGCGGGACCGGACGGCGGGATCGGACGACGGGCCCGGACGACGGCATCGGACAGGTCACCGGCGGTGCCGCCGGACGGCACCGCGGCGGAGCCGGGCACCGGGTTCTCCGACAGGCCGGTGCCGGGCAGGACGGCACTACAGTGTGTCGGAACGTAGGCAAGCGACGTAGGCAAGCGACAGGGAGCGCATGACGTGCGGCCGGTAGGCAGCAAGTACCTCCTGGAGGAACCGCTCGGACGCGGCGCCACCGGGACCGTCTGGCGAGCCCGCCAGCACCAGAGGGCGGGAGCCGAGGCGGCCGTGCCCGGCCAGCCCGGCGAGACCGTCGCGATCAAGGTCCTCAAGGAAGAGCTGGCGAGCGACGCCGACATCGTGATGCGCTTCCTCAGAGAGCGCTCGGTGCTGCTCCGGCTCACCCACCCGAACATCGTGCGGGTGCGCGATCTGGTCGTCGAGGGCGATCTGCTGGCGCTCGTCATGGACCTCGTCGACGGCCCGGACCTGCACCGCTACCTGCGCGAGAACGGCCCGCTCACCCCGGTCGCCGCCGCGCTGCTCACCGCCCAGATCGCCGACGCGCTCGCCGCGAGCCACGCCGACGGCGTGGTCCACCGGGACCTGAAACCGGCCAACGTGCTGCTCAAGCAGGACGACGGCCGGATGCACCCGATGCTGACCGACTTCGGCATCGCCCGGCTGGCCGACTCGCCCGGACTGACCCGCACCCACGAGTTCGTCGGCACACCCGCCTACGTCGCGCCCGAGTCCGCCGAGGGCCGCCCGCAGACCTCCGCCGTGGACATCTACGGCGCCGGCATCCTGCTGTACGAGCTGATCACCGGGCGCCCGCCGTTCTCCGGCGGCTCCGCCCTCGAAGTCCTGCACCAGCACCTGAGCGCCGAGCCGCGCCGCCCCTCCACCGTGCCCGACCCGCTGTGGACGGTCATCGAGCGCTGCCTGCGCAAGAACCCGGACGAGCGGCCGAGCGCGGAGAGCCTGGCGCGCGCCCTGCGCGTGGTCGCCGAGGGCGTCGGCGTACACGCGAACGCCGCGCAGATCGCCGCCGCCGACGGCGTCGGCGCGCTCCTCGCCCCCGATCCCGCGCCCGCCACCGTGCCCGCGCCGGACGGCGTGCCCGGCGCCGCCGACCCCACGACGGTGCTGCCGCAGGGCGCGGCGGGTGCACCGCCGGCGTACGACCCGAACGGCGCGACCAGCGTCCTGCCGCACACCGGCGGCCCGCAGGGCCCGGACGGCGTGCCCGGCGCGGCCGACCCGACCACCGTGCTGCCGCAGGGCGCGGCGGGCCCCACCCGCGTGATGCCGCCCGTGCCGCCCGGTCAGCAGGGACAACACGGTCAGCAGGGCCAGCAGGGTCAGCAGCCGGAGGAGCCGCACCCCTGGCAGTCCCAGCTGCGCGCGGCCCGCGACCGCAACGACCAGACGCAGGTCCAGTACCTCGACCCGACCGAGGACCCGCTGCGCCGCCGCCCCCAGCGGCAGGTCGCCCGGCCGCAGCAGCAGCCGCAGCGGCAGCGCCCCCAGGGCCCGCCGCAGTCGCAGCAGCCCGGCTACGGCTATCCGCAGCAGCCCGGCCAGGGATATCCGCAGGGGCAGCAGCAGCCCCGGTACGCGACCCCGCAGCCGCAGCAGTACGCCCCGGCCCCGCAGCACCAGCCCCGCGAGCCCCAGCGGTACGCGCCGCCCGCCCCCGAGCCGCAGCGGCCCGCGCGGGAGCCGAGGGAGCCGCGCCGGCGTGGCGCGAACCCGATGAAGATCCCCGGGCTCGGCTGCCTGAAGGGCTGCCTGTTCACGGTCGTCATCCTGTTCGTCGCGGGCTGGCTGGTGTGGGAGCTGAGCCCTCTCCAGAGCTGGATCGGGACCGGCAAGGGCTACTGGGCGCAGCTGGGCGACTGGTTCGACACGGCGACCGGCTGGGTCAAGGACCTCGGCGGCAGCTGACCGGCGCTCGGCGCCCGGCGGCCGCCGTCGACGCGAGTTCATGGATTTGTCGACACCCGGCGGGTGATTTCGGCCGCCGCGGTGAAGGCCGCCCCGCCGGACGCGTAGTTTTGTCGGCAACACGCGTCTGTAGGAGCAGTCTTGGCACGGAAGATCGGCAGCCGGTACACCGCGCACCAGATCCTGGGGCGGGGCAGCGCCGGGACGGTGTGGCTGGGCGAGGGACCGGACGGGCCCGTCGCCGTGAAGCTCCTGCGCGAGGACCTCGCGTCCGACCAGGAGCTGGTGGGCCGCTTCGTGCAGGAGCGCACGGCCCTGCTGGGCCTCGAACACCCGAACGTGGTCTGTGTGCGCGACCTGGTGGTCGACGGCAACGACCTGGCCCTCGTGATGGACCTGGTCCGCGGCACCGACCTGCGCACCCGGCTGGAGCGCGAGCGGCGGCTGGCGCCCGAGGCGGCGGTGGCGATCGTGGCCGACGTCGCCGACGGGCTGGCCGCCGCGCACGCCGCCGGGGTCGTGCACCGGGACGTCAAGCCGGAGAACGTCCTGCTGGATATGCAGGGCCCGCTCGGTCCCGGCGGCGCCCACCCGGCGCTGCTGACGGACTTCGGTGTGGCCAAGCTCATCGACTCGCCCAAGCGCACCCGCGCCACCAGGATCATCGGCACGCCGGACTACCTGGCCCCGGAGATCGTGGAGGGGCTGCCGCCGCGCGCGGCGGTGGACATCTACGCCCTGGCCACGGTCCTCTACGAGCTGCTGGCCGGCTTCACCCCGTTCGGCGGCGGCCACCCCGGCGCGGTGCTGCGCCGCCATGTCACCGAGACCGTGGTCCCGCTGCCCGGCATCCCCGACGAGCTGTGGCAGCTCATCGTGCAGTGTCTGGCGAAGGGGCCCGCCTCCCGGCTGCGCGCCTCCGAGCTGGCGGCCCGGCTGCGCGAGCTGCTGCCGCTGCTCGCGGGCATGCCGCCCCTGGAGGTGGACGAACCGGACGCCGACGCCGCCGGTGACGGCGCGGACGAGGCGCCCGAGGAGACGGCGGCACCGGCCGGGGACCGGGCCCGCCGCCGGGGCGCGGTCCCGCTGGTGCCCGGCGCGCAGCCGGACTCCAACCGTGACACCCACACCTCGATGCGGGTGCCCGCGCCGGACGAGCTGGCCGGCGGCGCCCGCGGCACCGCCCGCGCGCCCCGGGCGCCGGGCGCGCCCCGCCCCGGCTCGGCCCGCCACCGCACGGCCGCCCGGCGCCGCCGGATCACGCTCAGCGTGGCCGGTCTGGTGCTGGCGGGCGCGGTGGGCGCGGGCGCCTGGTGGGCGTCCTCGGGCGACGGCGCGGACGGCCCGGCCCGGGACACGGAGCACTCGGCGCCCGCCGCGCCCTGACCCCGCGGGCCCCCGGCCGCTCCCCGCCCCGGCCCCGCGGCCCCGCCGCCCCCCGCGCCCCGCCCCCGCGGCCACCCCCGCCCCGGCCCGGCGCTGGCCGCCCGGCGGAGCCGTTACGCTGGAGGCGTGGCAGTCGTCGACGTATCCGAAGAGCTCAAGTCCCTCTCCTCGACCATGGAGTCGATCGAGGCCGTTCTGGACCTCGACAGGATGAGGGCAGACATCGCCGTGCTCGAGGAGCAGGCGGCAGTGCCCTCCCTGTGGGACAACCCGGACGAGGCGCAGAAGATCACCAGCAAGCTCTCCCACCTCCAGGCCGAGGTCAGGAAGGCGGAGGGGCTGCGCGGACGGATCGACGATCTCGCTGTGCTGTTCGAGATGGCCGAGGAGGAGGACGACCCGGACACCCGCGCCGAGGCCGAGTCCGAGCTGGCCTCCGTGCGCAAGGCGCTGGACGAGATGGAGGTCCGCACCCTCCTGTCCGGCGAGTACGACGCCCGTGAGGCCCTGGTCAACATCCGGGCCGAGGCCGGTGGCGTGGACGCCGCCGACTTCGCCGAGAAGCTCCAGCGCATGTACCTGCGCTGGGCCGAGCAGCACGGCTACAAGACCGAGATCTACGAGACGTCGTACGCCGAAGAGGCCGGCATCAAGTCGACCACCTTCGCCGTGCAGGTGCCCTACGCCTACGGCACCCTCTCGGTGGAGCAGGGCACGCACCGCCTGGTGCGCATCTCGCCCTACGACAACCAGGGCCGTCGGCAGACCTCCTTCGCGGGCGTCGAGATCCTCCCCGTGGTGGAGCAGACCGACCACGTCGAGATCGACGAGTCCGAGCTGCGCGTGGACGTCTACCGCTCCTCCGGCCCCGGCGGCCAGGGCGTGAACACCACCGACTCCGCCGTCCGCCTCACCCACCTGCCCACCGGCATCGTGGTCTCCTGCCAGAACGAGCGCTCGCAGATCCAGAACAAGGCCACGGCGATGAACGTCCTCCAGGCCAAGCTGCTGGAGCGGCGCCGCCAGGAGGAGCAGGCCAAGATGGACGCGCTCAAGGGCGACGGCGGCAACTCCTGGGGCAACCAGATGCGTTCGTACGTCCTGCACCCGTACCAGATGGTCAAGGACCTGCGTACCGAGTTCGAGGTCGGCAACCCGGAGGCCGTGTTCAACGGCGAGATCGACGGGTTCCTGGAGGCCGGGATTCGCTGGCGCAAGCAGCAGGAACAGCAGAGCAAGTAGAGATCGGACGCTTTGTCGACAAGGCAACTGCTGCCCTCGTGGCGGCAGTTGCCTTTTCTGTGCCCGATGTCTGGGTTTTGCGTCACACTCACATCGCTCTTCCTCCGGCAAAGAGCGCTTACCCGGACATCGCGGTCGCAACGGCCTTGACGTTGCTTTGAAATATGGGAAGGGTGAGGCGCGGCATGCGTAGGTACGGGGCGCATGTGAACCGGGGGGCTTCATCGTTCAGCACCTCCGTCGATCACTGCCCCCGGCGCGGCCTCATTGACGATCGGCTACTGGGGGTAGCGAACATATGACGAAGAAGACGCGGGTCCGGGTCGCGCGCATAGCCGCCGGCGCGGTGATCGCCGCGGGTGCCTCGCTGACCGCCGCGGGCGCGGCTTCCGCGCTGGACGCGAACGTGCAGGTCGGTCCGGTCAGCCTCGGCGTCGCCGCCGGCGGTGACGACGAGGGCGCCAGCGAAGGAACCGACCAGGGTGGCACCAACGAGGGCACCTCGCTGGGTGTGAGCGAGGGCCAGTCCGAGGGCACCTCGACGGGCTCGGAGGGCACCTCCACCGGGTCGTCGGAGGGCACCTCGGAGGGTACGTCCACGGGCACCTCGGAGGGCACCTCCACCGGTACGTCCGAGGGCACGTCCACGGGTACGTCGGAGGGCACGTCCACCGGCACCTCGGAGGGCACCTCCACGGGTACGTCCGAGGGCACGTCCACCGGCACCTCGGAGGGCACCTCCACCGGTACGTCCGAGGGCACCTCCACGGGTACGTCCCAGGGCGGCGACAACGGCGGCAACGGCAACGGCGGCTCCGGCAACAGCGGGGGCGGCAACGGCGGCAACGGCGGCGGTTCCGGCAACAACGGCGGGAACGGCAACGGCGGAAACACCGGCGGCAACGGCGGAAACACCGGCGGCAACGGCGGGAACACCGGCGGCACCACCCCCGACGGCAGCAGCGGCGGCAGCGGCGGCCCCGCCCCGCAGGAGCAGGGCTCCTCGGCCCTGACCGACACCGGCACGGACACGCCGGCCGGCACCCCGGCGAACACCGCGCCCCAGGGCAGCGGCAAGCAGCTGGCGGAGACCGGTGCCGGCCAGACCGCGTTCCTGCTGATCGGTGCCGCGACGATGATCGCCGGCGGTATCGGCTTCCGGATCCTGCCGCGCATGATGGCGGGCCGCGGCGGCGCCACCGCCTGAGTGTGCCCACGGCCTCACGGGGCGTGAGCGACACCTGCTGAGGGGCCCGGAGCGCACCGCTCCGGGCCCCTCAGCCCTGTCCTGTCCACCCGCTCCCGGCGGGGCCCGCCGACCGCGGCTCCGTACGCCGCTAAGCGGTCTGCTGCGCCAGCAGCGCCACCCCGGCGATCAGCACCGCCAGCAGCGCGATCAGCGCCATCGGGTTCAGCCCCGCGAGGAAGTTGTTCTCCTGCTGGAGCCGCTCGCGGTTCGCGCGGCACACCGGGCAGCGGCCCTCACTCACGGGCGCCGCGCAGTTCGCGCACACCAGCCGGTCGTACGTCATGCGCTCGCCCTCCTTGCACCGGTTACACCCGTGACAACGCCCGCGGGCACGCGAACGTTCCCTTCTCCACCATGCCAGGTTCCCCGGATTTCAGCGCGGGGTCCTCCCGGATCCGGGCCGCGGGCACGACAAAACGCACAACTGTCCCCAACCCCGACCGGTGACTGCGCACCCACACCCGACTCGCGTATGGTCACGCTCATCTACCCCCGGCGACCCGTGGTGCATCCGTGATCCGATTCGACAGTGTCTCCAAGGTCTACCCCAAGCAGACCCACCCCGCCCTCAGGGATGTCTCCCTGGAGGTCGAGAAGGGCGAGTTCGTCTTCCTCGTGGGGTCCTCCGGCTCCGGAAAGTCCACCTTCCTGCGGCTGATCCTCCGCGAGGAGCGGTGCAGCCACGGCCAGGTGCACGTCCTGGGCAAGGACCTCGCGCGGCTGTCCAACTGGAAGGTGCCGCAGATGCGCCGCCAGCTGGGCACCGTCTTCCAGGACTTCCGCCTGCTGCCGAACAAGACGGTCGCGGAGAACGTGGCCTTCGCGCAGGAGGTCATCGGCAAGTCGAAGGGCGAGATCCGCAAGTCCGTGCCGCAGGTGCTGGACCTCGTCGGACTCGGCGGCAAGGAGGACCGCAGGCCGGGCGAGTTGTCCGGTGGTGAGCAGCAGCGCGTCGCCATCGCGCGGGCGTTCGTCAACCGGCCCAAGCTGCTGATCGCCGACGAGCCCACCGGCAACCTCGACCCGCAGACCTCCGTAGGCATCATGAAGCTGCTCGACCGCATCAACCGGACGGGCACCACCGTGGTGATGGCGACCCACGACCAGAACATCGTGGACCAGATGCGCAAGCGCGTCATCGAGCTGGAGAAGGGCCGCCTCGTCCGCGACCAGGCGCGCGGCGTCTACGGCTACCAGCACTGAGAAAGTCCACGACGGAAAGGCTTGACCAGACGCCATGCGCGCCCAGTTCGTCCTGTCGGAGATCGGTGTCGGTCTCCGCCGCAACCTGACGATGACGTTCGCCGTCATCGTCTCCGTGGCCCTGTCCCTGGCCCTGTTCGGAGGATCCCTCCTGCTGAGCGACCAGGTGACCAAGATGAAGGGCTACTGGTACGACAAAGTCAACGTGTCGATCTTCCTCTGCAACAAGAGCAACGCCGAGTCCGACGCGAAGTGCGCCAAGGGCGCGGTCACCGAGGACCAGAAGAAGGCGATCCTCGCCGACCTCCAGAAGATGTCGGTGGTGGAGAAGGTCACGTACGAATCCCAGGACGAGGCGTACAAGCACTACAAGGAGCAGTTCGGCAACTCGCCGCTGGCCTCCTCGATCACCCCGGACCAGATGCAGGAGTCGTACCGCATCAAGCTGAAGAACCCGGAGCAGTACCAGGTCATCGCCAGCGCCTTCAACGGCCGTGACGGCGTGCAGACCGTGCAGGACCAGAAGAGCATCCTGGACAACCTCTTCACCCTGCTCGGCTATCTGAACTGGGCGGCCCGCGGCGTGATGGCGGTGATGCTCACGGTGGCGACGCTGCTGATCGTCAACACCGTGCGGGTCTCCGCGTTCAGCCGCCGCCGGGAGACCGGGATCATGCGCCTGGTCGGCGCCTCCGGCTTCTACATCCAGGCGCCGTTCATCATGGAGGCCGCCGTCTCCGGGCTGATCGGCGGACTGCTGGCCTCCTCCTTCCTGGTGACCGTGCAGTACTTCGTGATCGACAACGGAGTGGCGCTGTCCTCGAAGCTCCAGCTGATCAACTTCGTGGGCTGGGACGCGGTGCTCACCAAGCTGCCGCTCATCCTCGCCGCGAGCTTCCTGATCCCCGCGCTCGCCGGTTTCCTCGCGCTGCGCAAGTATCTGAAGGTGTGACGCTTGTCCATCTGATGGTGTGACACATGTCGGCAGGGCCGCACCGCCAAGCGCGCGTGCGGCCCTGCGCGTTGTCCTAGACTCACCGCCATGTCAGGCCGTGACCCCTTCTGTCAGCCCCGCCGCAGCCGCTCCGGGGCCGGTCTGACGTTGGTCTTCGTGGGCGTGCTCGTGGCGGGCGCGGCGACCGGTTCGCTGCCCGGACACGAGCGCGGGTCCGCGGCGTCCGCGCACCGCGCGGTCCCGGTCCCGTCCGCCCCCGTCGGCCCGCCCGCTCCCGGCTCCGCCCCCGGCCCCTCGGACCCCGACTCCGCCGCCGCCTCCGCGCACCGGTCGTCGTCCCCCGTGAGCCCGTCCGAACAGGTCGCGCGGGCCGCCGCCGAAGCCATGGCCGCGGGCAAGTCGCCGGTGGAGGCCGCCGAACACGCCGTCAGCCGCAGCGGCGACCGCTGGGGCGCCGTCTACTCCCCGGGCGACTACGAGGAGTTCCAGGACGCCCTGGACGGCCGCTACACCGGCGTCGGGCTGTGGGCGCGGCGCGCGCGGGACGGCCGGATCGACGTCACCGAGGTGCAGACCGGCTCACCGGCCGCCGACGCGGGGATCCGCGCGGGCGACCGGCTGCGCAGCGTGGACGGCGAGACGGTGGACGGCCGGCCCGTCACCGACGTGGTCTCCCTGCTGCGCGGCGACGCCGACGACGCGCCCGCCGGCACCTCCGTCACCCTGGGCCTCCAGCGCGGCTCGCGCACCTGGACGCGGACGCTGCGCCGGGCCCGCCTGTCCACCGACTCCGTCTCGGTGCGGCGCCTGTCCGACGGTACGACCGTCATCAGGATCACCGCCTTCACCAAGGGCGCCGGGGACAAGGTCCGCACGGCCGTGCGCGGCGCCCCGGCCCGCTCCGGGATCGTCCTGGACCTGCGGGGCAACTCCGGCGGCCTGGTCACCGAGGCGGTCACCACCGCCTCCGCCTTCCTCGACGGCGGCCTGGTCGCCACCTACGACGTCGACGGCAGCCAGCGCGCCCTGCACGCCGAGCCCGGCGGCGACACCACCCGGCCGCTGGTCGCCCTGGTCGACGGCGGCACGATGAGCGCGGCCGAGCTGCTCACCGGCGCCCTCCAGGACCGGGGCCGCGCCCTCGTCGTCGGCTCCCGCACCTTCGGCAAGGGCTCGGTCCAGATGCCGACCCGGCTGCCCGACGGCTCCGTCGCCGAACTCACCGTCGGCCACTACCGCACCCCCGCCGGCCGCAGCGTCGACGGCCACGGCATCACCCCCGACCTGGACGCGGGGACGGACCCGCTGTCCCGCGCCCGCACGGTCCTGACGGGGCTGGGGGACCCTTCGTAGCGTCGGAAGACCACCCGGTGCCGCCGGGTGCCGCCGCTCCCGCCCCGGGCGGGTTTCGTACGGCACCGGTCAGCGCCGCTATCCGGGCGAACTCGTGCTCCAAGCGCTCCCGGCCGAGACGGGCCCACTCGCTCTCCAGGGCCGCCCGGCTCAGAGGGGTGACGTGCTGGAGTTCGACGAGCATGCGGTGGGCGACCGTCCAGCGGACGGCCGAGGACTCGGCCTGGATCTCCACCCTCACCGCGCGCGGCGCCAGCGTCCGCGGGTCGTGGACGTCACCCGTGACACCCCAGTAGGGGGCGTGCCGCGCCCACGCCGCTGTCCAGCAGTCCCGCAGGTCCGGGCAGACCTGGACGGCGACGGCGGCGCAGGGCAGATGAAGGGGCGGGCTGCCGGTGTGCTCGCCCTCGCAGACGGGCCCGCCCTCGGCCCTGCGGAGGAAGAGGTACGGGCCGGTGTAGCCGGGATCCACCGGCTGCTTGCAGATCGGGCACCACAGGTCGAGCATCGCGCGGCGCTGCCGGTACGGATGGACGGCCCGGGGCCGCGGACTCCCGCGCCGGCCCCTCGGCGGCATCGCCGTCCGCGTCCACAGCGTTCCCCAGCTGTCCCGGTCGTACGGCGTCTCGTCCGCGTAGGCCAGCCGGTCCCGGACCGGATCCCTGACCAGGGCGAGCGGCAGCGGTGTCTCGCGGCTGTAGCCCGCGAGGTAGGGCGTGATCCCGGCGGGGACGGGGGGCAGTACCGATGAGGCACCGGTCGGACCGGGGCGGCGGTCGGTGCCGGTCATCCCGTTCCCGCCTCTCCCACCTCGGCCCACACGCTCTTGCCGCGGACGCAGGGCGTGACGCCCCAGTCCTGGGACAGACCGTCGACCAGACGCAGCCCCCGGCCCGTCTCGGCCAGCAGGTCCGCGCCCCGCAGGCGCGGCAGCAGCGGACTCCCGTCCGTGACCGCCACGCGCACCTTCGTGTGTCCCGTACGGGTCACCGTCATCCCCACGTCCGGGCCACGCGCATGCCGGACGGCATTGGTCACCAGCTCCGAGGCGACCAGTTCGGCGTCGGCCACGAGCCGGGGCAGATGCCACACGGCCAGCACGGTCGCCACCATCACCCGCGCCTCCCCGGCGGCCCGCTCGTCCCGTGGGAACACTCCGCTGTAGGACGGGCATCCGGTGGCCGAGGCGACCGGATGCCAGGTCGGCCGCAGCCGTTTCGCACGCGTCGGCCCGTGCCCGGCCGGGCGGTCCGTGTCCGGCTCCGGCTCGTTCCGATCGCCGGACACACCGGGGACCATGCTTGTTCTGGTCATTTCACGCCTGACCTCTTCGGGGAGTCGGGGATGCCCTGCTCGCCTTCCCTCCGCTGCACACAGAGGGTGGGCCGGGCCATTGGTCGGCGGCCTGCTACGCGCCGACTGCCGATGACCAGACAACTCTGTCAGCCAGTGGCTCGGTTAGGGCGATGGGCAAGAGACCGGGCTTCGCCCCTAGGGGGATGTGACTCGCGGTTCTCCTGACGTGGCGCGTATGTGCCGCTACGTTGCGCGCATGAGTGCCGCGCGCAACGAAGCTCTTGAGACGTGGATGAAGGAGCACGGCCACAGCGCCAACAGCCTGGCTGAAGCGGCCAACAGAGCTGTGGAGCGGCTGACCGGACGCACAGGCAGCTATGACGGTTCGTCGGTCCGTTCCTGGAAGTCGGGCCGGGTCCGTTGGCCGAATGAATTCACCCGCAGGGCTCTTGAGGCCGTGACGGGGATGTCCGCAACGGAATTAGGGTTCGTGCCTCGTGGGCGGGCTCGGCCCGCCCGCGCCCCCCAGCAGGAGGACGACATGAAGCGCCGTACCCTCATCAGCGGAATCGCTGTGGCCGCGGCAGCAGTTCCCGGTACCGCCCCCCGACGTATCGGCATGAGCGACGTCGACCGTCTGCAGCAGCGATTCACCGAGATCATCGCCAGCGACATCCGCTGGGGAGGGCAGCCCGGCATCGAGCAGCGGGCCGCCGCGCTCGCGGACGAGGCACTGAACCTTCAGAACGCCGGCAGCGTCGCGCCGCGTGTGCGCAGCAGCCTGTATGCCTCTGCTGCCGCGTTCCGTTCCTCAGCGATGTGGGCCGCCATCGACGGCTGCCGCTACGACACCGCCAAGGCACACATGCGTGAGGCTCAGGCCCTTGCCGAGATGTCCGGCGACCAGGCGATCAAATTCCGAGTCTGGAGCCACGCGGGCAGCATGTACCGGCACATGGGCCTGCCCGCCGACGCCCTCGCGGCGAACGACGTCGCGCGAAGCCTGCACATCACGCGGCGTGATCCCCTGTTCAGCTGCCTCGGGCATGCCCGGCATGCCGCCACCCTCGGTCTCACCGGTGACACCGCGGCCGTCCACCGCGCCCTCGGAGCTGCCCAGGACGCGCTCGAACGCGCCGACCCGGACGCCGTTCGCCCGATGTGGATGGCCGCTGTGGGTGACGGAGCCGAGTTGGAAACGCTGGCCCTGTCCGCACATCTCCGCCTCGGCAACTTCGAACAGGCGGAAGCGCACGCTCACCGCAGCCTGGCCCTGCTCCGTCCCCAGATGCAACGTGACCGCGCGATCAACACTGCTCGGCTCGCACAAGCCCAGCTCGGGCAGGGGGAGGCCGACGCCGCCGCGTCCACCGCGATGGAAGTCCCCGCCATCACCGCTACCCGGCACGCCCGGGTCGCCCGGATGCTCCAGGAGTTCGGGGCCGCGCTACGGGCCGCCGCGCCCGGCAACACCATCATTCAGGACTGGACCGAGCACACCGCCACCTGGAGGACTGCCACGTGATCACGGAGCCCACCGTCGTACCGCACCTCTTCGCCCGCCCCTGATGTCACCGCAGTCACATGCGCGCCACTGCTCACCTGCCGAACCACGCAGTCACCGCCTTCGGCGAGCGCTTCGACCGGCACGGCACCGAGCCGGGTTTCGTGGCCGTGCTCGCGTACGCCGACGAGCACCCGGTCGGATACGCCTACGGCAACCGGATCGAGCACGGCGACCGCTACTGGCAGCGCACCAGCCCGGCACCGGCCGATGAATACACCGAGTATCCGGCCCTGGCCATCAAGGAGATCGGCGTCCGGCCGAACTGGCGTAAGACCGGAACGGCCCGGCGCATCCACGACGCCCTTCTGCTCGCCAGCCCCGGCGAGCGGTACGTGACGCTGATGGTCAACGGAGCGGCCGGCGACGGCAAGGTCCACGCGCTCTACCGGTCGTGGGGATACGAGGACATCGGCCACAGCCAGCCGTCACCGGCCTCCCCACGACTCACGGTGATGATCCGTCCCGTTCGCTGAGGAGCAGTGGCCGCTGCCTTCGAGGGGCCGCGGCCCGGACCTGAGCCGTCCCAGGCCGGGTGACTGGGAGACCGTGGAAATGGACTTCCCGTCCACCCCCCGTCTAGTGCCAAAATGGACCGCACTATGGCTAAGGAAAAAGGGCGCAAGCTGATCGCGCAGAACAAGAAGGCGCGGCACGACTACCTCATCCTCGACACCTACGAGGCCGGTCTGGTGCTGACCGGTACCGAGGTGAAGTCGCTGCGTCAGGGGCGGGCCTCGCTGGTCGACGGGTTCGTGCAGCTGGACGACCACGAGGCGTGGCTGCACAACGTGCATGTGCCGGAGTACACGCAGGGCACCTGGACCAATCACAGCGCCCGGCGCAAGCGGAAGCTGCTGCTGCACCGCGAGGAGATCGACAAGCTGGAGTCGAAGTCCCAGGAGACGGGGCACACCATCGTGCCGCTCGCCCTGTACTTCAAGGACGGCCGGGCCAAGATCGAGATCGCGCTGGCGAAGGGCAAGAAGGAGTACGACAAGCGGCAGACGCTGCGCGAGAAGCAGGACCGCCGCGACGCGGAGCGGGTGATGTCGGCGGTGCGCCGCAAGCAGCAGGCGTGACGCGCGCGTGACGCGTGACGGGACCGGGCGGGGCGCCGGGGCAGCGGGAATAAGCTGGCAAGGAGCCGCGTTGGTCACGTACGATGGCAACTGCACCGCACAGCCGGTGCGCGCCGCCTCTGCGGAGGGCCTCTGAGGGCCTCTTCGGAGGGATTGAAAAAACAACATGGGGATGATCGGTTTCGACAGCGGCTGTCGAAGCAGGGGAAGCGTGTCGAGGAAGCGGCCATGATCTCGTAAACCACAGGCCGAAAAAAATAATCGCCAATACCAAGCGCGATTCCTCCCAGCAGGCCTTCGCCCTCGCTGCCTGATCTCAGGTAGCGATCGCGAGCCTCCTATACAGGGAGTGTCAGCCCGGGGCTGTTCCCGACCCGGATCCTGGCATCAGCTAGGGGACTAAACCTTGATCCCGGTCACGGGGTGAAGAGGGAAACCAAACAGTGACTGAGCCCGTCGGAGACTTGTCCGCGTGATCTCCGGGGCCGAGAAAATCGTAGCGGACTGCACACGGAGAAGCCCTGGTTCCGCACCGTTGGACGCGGGTTCGATTCCCGCCATCTCCACTCACCCGTCCGCGGGTACCCCATGTGAGACCAAGGCCCTGCCGCTTTCGAGCGGTGGGGCCTTTGTCGTGCGCCGTGCGCGTAACCGCGGGCGGGGACGGTTCAGGGAGCGGGATGGTTCCCAGGTGCGCTGGTGTGATCCGGCCAATCTTGGCCGGGCAGCGGTGTCCGGAAACCGCTGGTTTCACAAGTGCTGCACGGGTCCTGCGGGGCATCTCCTTGTTTCGGTGAGGGGGGCGATTTCGGCCAGCGGATGATCCGGTTCTTGTCATGTACGCCCATGACCTGCCTAGAGTTGCCGGCGCGCCCGGCCGGAACTGACCCTTCTGGCGGTGGGCGCATCGGCCTGCGGTCGGGGGAATCGCCGGCAAGTGTCTGCTCGCGTCCCGCGCCTTCGGACTCTCCGGACGGGCTCCCGCCTGCCCGTTCACGAAGCAGGGATGCACTTTGAAGTCCAGAACAGGCCCGAGACCGCCCGTGCGGCGCGGCCGGCGCGGACCAGGGCGGTCCGCGCGTCTCGTACCCGCCCTTCTCACCCTCGCCGTCCTGACCCCGCTCGCCGCGCGGTCCGATCTGATCGGCCGCTGGGCCGAGGACGCGGTCCCGGTGGCCGACAGCTACGACGGCTTCGACACCGCCGCGGCCGAGCGGCTGCGCCAGGACCAGTGCCTGATGGCCGGTGTGCTGCGCCTGGGCGGCCCCGGGATGTACGGCGTCGCCCAGAACGCGCTGAACCAGACCCCCGAGCAGCTGCACACCGCGGCGAACCAGGAGTACTGGAACAAGACCCCGCTGTCCGAGGCGTACGAGGCGGACCGCAGCGCCGCCGACAAGGAGGGCTCGGCCCTCTACGACCGGGTCAAGGACTGGAAGATCTCCGGCCTGCCCACGCCCGGCGGCTTCAAGTCGGTCGCCGACTTCGAGGACCCGCCCGGCCTGCCCGGCGACAACCGCAAGGACTTCTTCGACCAGACCGGGCTCGGCCAGTGGACCGCGGCCCAGTTCTGGAAGGACGAGGACGGCTTCTACGAGGACCCCACGCCCCAGGCCGACGCCGAGACCGTCAAGGCGGTCAAGGAGCTCGGTACCCCGCTCTACGGCAAGGATCCCGACCCCACGGTCCCCGGCCAGGACTGGCAGCAGGCGACGGCCGAGCACGCCGCCTGGGACGATCTGGTCAACTGGGACATGGAGCCGACCGGCGCGGACAACGCCCGGCTCTTCCTGTCCTCCGGCGGATTCGCGCGCACCGCGCCCGAGCCCGGCAGCCTGGAGTACCGCATCGCGGTCGAGGACCTGAAGACCCGCTTCGCGGCCTGCGGCTGGCGCACCCCCGTCGACCCGGACAAGGTGCTGGGCAAGGAGGTCGCCGACGCCTCCGCCGAGTGGCAGCAGGAGATCGCCGCCCAGGCCGTCCAGCGCAACCAGATCCTGACCGCCAACAGCGACGCCACCAAGGCGCTCGCCGCCGGCGCCAAGGCGCTGGGCGAGATGCTCGGCCAGTCCTGGTACGCCGATCACCTCACCCGCTGGCAGGACTACTGGTCCGCGGGCGGCCCCGGCTGGATCGGTGACAGCCCGCTGGTGCTGCACGCCCACGGCTCCTCCGCCAACTGCCTCGACGTGGAGAGCGGCAAGAAGGACAACGGCACCCCGGTGCAGATCTACACCTGCAACGGCTCCGCGGCCCAGCAGTGGCAGATCCGCGACGGCGCGCTCGCGAACGTCGCCTCCGGCAAGTGCCTGGACGTCAAGAGCGCCGGCACGGCCGACGGCACCGCCATCCAGATCTGGACCTGCAACCAGAGCCCGGCCCAGAACTGGACGTACAACCCGCACGCCACCACGAGCCTGGTCAACGCGGGCTCCGGCAAGTGCCTGGACCTGAAGGCGTACACCAAGGGCCAGAACAGCCGGCTGCTCACGTGCAGCACCGCGGGTGTGCAGAAGTTCGACATCGTGCCGTCCGGCCACAAGGGCACGGACAGCCTCGAATACCCGAAGACGGCCCAGTTCACCACGGCCAAGAAGGGCGTCACCGACGCCCAGGCCGCCGCGAAGAAGCAGCTCGACCTGCTGAAGGCACAGGCTGCGGCGGCGAAGAAGGACGCCACCGACACGGACACCGCCGAACAGGCCGCCTACGCCGTCGCCGACAAGGCGGGCGCCCCCCGGGGCCGCGCGCTGCTCGTCGGCCAGCAGAAGGCCCAGGTCACCAAGGCGTCCGCCGCGGCGCTGGACGCGATGGCGAAGGCGGGCGACACCGCCTACGCCGCCACCCGCGCCGCCGCCGGTGACAGCGCCACCGTCGCCGCCCGCGCCCTGACGCAGGCCGCCGAGTCGAAGGCCGCCTTCCGTACGGCCGCCGCGCAGGAGGCCAACGCGCAGGCGAAGGCCGCCGCCGACGCCGCCGCCGTACAGGCGCAGACGGCCAAGGCCGCCCGCGACACCGCCCGCGCCAAGCTCGCCGAGACGCGCAAGGCCGAGGCGGACGCCAAGTCGGCCGCGGCCACCGCGCACGCCAAGCGGCTCGCGGCCGAGGCCGAGGAGGCCACCGCCAAGGCGGAGAAGGCGACCGCCGCGCAGAAGCAGGCGGAGGCCGCCCAGCACCGCAAGAACGCCGAGGGCTACGCCAAGACCGCCGAGGAGGCCAAGGGCCGCGCCGAGACGGCCGAGTCCACCGCCCGCGAGAAGCGGCAGGCCGCCGAGCAGGCACGGGACGGCGCCAAGGCCAAGCGGGACGACGCCTGGGACGCGGAGAGCAAGGCGAACGCCGCCCGCGCCAAGGCCGACGCCAAGGACGCCTACGCCGACGCCCACGCCTCCGCCGACGACGCCAAGGACGCGCGCGCCGCGGCCGACGCCGCCGACGGGGCCGCCGACGACGCCGAATCCGCCGCGCGCTCGGCACGCGGCGAGGCGAACGCGGCCACCCAGGCCGCCGCCGACGCCGACGCGGCCGCCACCCGCGCCGAGGCCGCGGCCGAGCGGGCCCGCTCCGACTCCGACGCCGCCCAGGCCGCCAAGCTCAAGGCGGACGCCGCGGTGCGCACCGCGACCAGCTCGGCGGCGGACGCCATCAAGGCGTCCCAGGACGCGGCCACCGCGGCCCGTACCGCCGTACAGCTGGCCGACGAGGCGGAGAAGCACGCCGCCGACGCGAAGAAGCAGGCCGACGCGTCCAAGGCGGAGGCCGCCAAGGCGGTCTCCGGCGCGGCGGACGCGGCCGGACACGCCCATGTCACCGCGCAGGCGGCCGAGGACGCCCGCAACTCCGCCCAGCAGGTGGCCGCCCCGGCCAACGACGCGATCCAGCTCGGCTCGCCGTACATCACCACCGACGCCGCCGCCGGGCTCGCCGTGCTGACGGGCCAGTCGTCCAAGACGATCGCCGAGCAGCAGCAGGCGGTCGCCGAGGCGCATGCCCAGAACGCGCAGCAGGCCGCCGCGCAGGCGCAGTCCACCGCGAACGCGGCGACCGGCGACGCCAAGGCCGCCTACACGATCGCGGCCGAGGCCGCCGGACACGCGGCGGACGCCCGCAAGTCCGCGAAGGAGGCCCTGGGATACGCGGCCGAGGCGGCACAGGCGGCCGCCGACGCCCAGACGTCACTGGCCAACACCCTGGAGTACGACCGCCAGGCCGGTGCGGACGCGGCGGCGGCCGACAAGGCCGCGGGACGCGCCGAGGGCTACGCCAAGGACGCCCGGGACTCCGCCGACCAAGCGGCGCTGGACGCCGAGGCCGCCCGTACCGCCGCGACCGAGGCGGAGCAGGCGGCCAAGGACGCCCGCGCCGCCGCCGACCGCGCCGACGCCGAGGCCACCGCGGCCGAGGAGGCGGCCAAGGACGCGCAGAAGTACGCGGACTCGGCCCAGCAGGCGGCCGACGAGGCACAGCGCAACGACGCCAACAAGCAGGTGCAGGCCGGTGCCGCCACCGGTGCCGGTGGCGTGTTCTCCGTCATCGACGAGATCAAGCAGAGCGGGGACCCGGAACGCCTTCCGGACGACTGCTCGCGGCTGCCCTGCGACCTGGTGTTCAAGGCGCACTTCGACGCGGTCGTCAGCTTCTACCTGTGCACGAACCCCGATGTCCCCGCCACCGAGTCCGGCTGCCCGGCCGAGGACACGGTCTTCCTCACCACGCAGACGATCAAGGGCCTGACCAAGACGGTCAAGGTCTCCTCGTGGCAGGCGACCAAGGACCTGTGGAAGGGCATCTTCGACTCGGTCGTCGGTGACTTCACCGGCTGCTACCACAAGATCAAGGGCGACGGCAGCGGCAGCTACGGCGACTGCGCCTGGGCCGCCACCTGGCTCCCGCTGGGCGGCCCCATCGCGAAGATCACCGAGGCGATCCGCGGGGTGGACGCCGCGCTGCGCACCGGCGTGGGCGTCTCCGACGCGCTGAAGGCGCTCAAGGCCCTCGACGTGGACGCGCGCACGCTCGCCGACATCGAGCGCACGGTGTCCGTCTACGAGGACGCGCGGACGGCGTGCCGGATCAACAGCTTCCCCGGCACCACGGACGTCGTCCTGGCCGACGGGAGCCGCAAGCCGATCCGCGACGTGCGCCTGGGCGACCGGCTCCTGGCCGCCGACCCGGCCACCGGACGCAACCGGTCCGAGCCGGTCACGCGCACCTTCCGGCACACCACCGAGGACCTGCTGGACGTCACCCTGGCGGGCGGCGGGCACCTCACCAGCACGCCGGGCCACCGCTTCTACGTCACCGGCCGCGGCTGGACCCTCGCGTCCGACCTGCGCGCCGGGGACCGGCTGCGCACCCCGGACGGCGGGACGCGCACGGTGGCCGCGCTGCCCGGCCGTGACTCCGCCGCGCCGCGGACGGTGTACGACCTGACCGTGTCGGGCCTGCACACCTTCTACGCGGTGGCGGGCGACGCCCCGGTCCTGGTCCACAACTGCAACGACCTGATCGCCGACGAGGGCAAGTTCCCCGGTCTCGCGCACGTCCTGGACGAGCACGTGGACCCGAGCAAGGCGGAGGCGGTCGCCCTGGCCGCCAAGAAGTCGGCCAAGGCCGGCCGGGACACGCCCAACAGCGTGTTCTCCGACGGCGTGACGGCCCAGCAGGTCGTCGACTACGCCATCGCCGGCAGGGCGGGCGCCATCGCCAAGTGGCTGCGCGGGTCGAAGCAGGAGCTGGAGTGGAGCGGTACGTTCGGGGCGAAGAACTCCCTGGGCACCGTCTACTACGCCAACAACACCGAGAAGGCCGCCGGCAACGGCTTCTACATCATGCTCAAGCGGGCCAAGGGCCACCCGCACGGCTACTACGTGTACACCGCGTACCCGAAGTAGGAAGAAGCAGGAAGGAAGCGGAACGAGATGCAGCGCTTCACCGACTTCGAGTTCGGTGTGCCGTGGGTGATGGGCTTCTTCCACGCGGACTGGACCCACTCGGGGGACACCCCCGCCGAGGTGGTGGCCAACCACTTCGCGGAGGAGGACGACCGGGAGGTCCTGGCCGTCCGGCGGGACGCCCTGACCCTGCTGGACGGCCTCGCCCCGGAGGCGGTCGGAGCGCTGTGGTCGGCCGGCGCGGAGTACCTGCCCGGTACCGCGCCGGCCGAGTGGACCGCGTGGACGCGGACGGTCGTCGCCCTGTGCGACGCGCGGCTGTCCGCGGTCATGGACCCCGTCGCCCTGTCCGGGGCCGACCTGGAGGACGGACGGGACCAGGAGGAGGCGGTCGTCGCCGAGATCGCGGGACTGTCCTTCCTGGCCGCGGACGTACGGGACGCGCTCACCGCGTGCGCCCGCCGCGGCACCCCCGACCTCGCGTTCCGGATCCTGCTGCGCGTCCTGCGCAACGCTCCGGGCGCGTGGCTGGCGCCGGACCGGTACGCGCGGATGGAGGCGATCGGTACGGCGCTGCACCTCGGCGAGTTCGTGGTGGACTCCGTCCGGTACCTGGTCGACGACGAGCCCCCGCCGGACCCGCCGACGGAGCGCTTCACCGACGGCGACTTCGGCATGAGCGGGCTGATGCGCGCCTTCGCTCCGGACGGCGGGGCAACAGCGCCGGTCGCCGTCGTCCGGGACCTGCTGTCGGAGGCGTCCGACCCGCGGGCGGTGCTCGCCGTCCGCCGGGATGCGCAGGCACTCCTCGACTACCTCCCCGGCCGTACGAGCGAGGTGCTGTGGTGCGCCGGTACGGGGCTGGGCCCCGGCTTCTTCGCGGGGGACGACCCCGCGAGGGCCTCGGGCAAGGCGTGGCTGCGGACCGTCGTCGCGGAGTGCGACGCCCGGCTGTCCGGCCTCGACGTGCCGCCGCTGGACGGAGGCGATCTGGTGGGCGGCGGCGCCAGGAACGGCCCGGCGACCCGTGAACTGGGCGAGTTCGCCGCGGTCCTGGATCCGGAGACCGCCCAGGCCCTCACCGACTGCGCCTGGCTCTACGCCCCGGAACTGGCCCTGCGCCTGCTGCTGCGGACGCTCGTGCGGACGCGGACACCGCTGACCGCCGGGCAGTACGAGCTGCTCGCGGCCCGCGCGGCGGCCTGTCTCCACGGCCCCCGCCTGCTGGCGGACGTCCGCCGCCTGGTGCCCGAGAACGCGGAGGGCTGACCCCGCCCGCGCCCCGCCCGCACCCGGGGCGCGTCCGGCGATGAGAACATGAGGTCTCGGCAACTACACCGCTGTAGAAGGACGTCAGGCACATGTTCGAACAGCTCAAGAACCTGAAGAACCTCAAGGACAAGGTCGAGGACCTGGCCGAGACCCACGGGGACAAGATCTCCGCCGGTCTGGAGAAGGCCGGTGACTTCATCGACGGCAAGACCGGCGGCAAGCACCACGACAAGATCGACAACGCCGTCGACAAGGCCCAGGACTACATCGGCAAGCTCGGCGAGAAGGAGAGCGGCAAGAAGCCGGAGAACCTGGAGAAGCCGGAGAACCTGGAGAAGTCGGAGAAGCCGGAGAGCGCGGGGGACGGGAAGGGCGGGGAGAAGTCCTGAGTCTCCCGGGAAGGGGGCGGGCGGCCGGTCCCGCGAAGCCCGCCCTCTCGGCCCGCCCCCGCCCCGCCCCCGAGTGAGCGGGGCGGGCGACAATCGGGGGGCGAGGTCGCGGCGCCGCGACGGCACGTGACACTGGTGGCAGGCACGACGAGGCGAGCACGGGACGATGAGCCATGGGTGAGGTCGAGGAACAGCAGCAGCCGGGACACGGACCCCTGGCCGGGTTCACCGTGGGGGTGACGGCCGCGCGGCGCGCCGACGAACTGGGCGCGCTGCTCGGGCGGCGCGGCGCGCTCGTCGTGCACGCGCCCGCGCTGCGCATCGTCCCGCTCGCCGACGACAGCGAACTCCTGGCCGCCACCGAGGAGATCGTCGGCCGGACGCCCGACATCGTGATCGCCACCACCGCGATCGGCTTCCGCGGCTGGCTGGAGGCCGCCGCCGGCTGGGGCCGGGGCGAGGTCCTGCTCGACCGGTTGCGGCAGGCGGAGGTGCTGGCCCGCGGGCCCAAGGTCAAGGGCGCGATCCGGGCCGCCGGACTGACCGAGCGGTGGTCGCCGTCCTCGGAGTCGATGGCCGAGGTGCTGGACCGGCTGCTCGAACAGGGCGTGGCCGGACGGCGGGTGGCCGTCCAGCTGCACGGGGAGCCGCTGTCCGGCTTCGTGGACGCGCTGCGGGCGGGCGGGGCCGAGGTCGTCCCGGTGCCGGTGTACCGGTGGCTGCCGCCCGAGGACCCCGGCCCGCTGGACCGGCTGCTGGACACCACCGTCGCGCGCGGCCTCGACGCGCTCACCTTCACCAGCGCCCCGGCCGCCGCGTCCCTGCTGTCCCGCGCGGCCGAACGCGGGCTGCTGGCCGAGCTGCTGGCCGCGCTCGCCCACGATGTGCTGCCCGCGTGCGTCGGCCCGGTGACCGCCGTGCCGCTGGAGGAGCACGGGGTGGCCACGGTGCAGCCCGAGCGCTTCCGGCTGGGGCCGCTGGTGCAGGTGCTGTGCCGCGAACTGCCGGGCCGGGCACGGACGTTGCCGGTCGCCGGGCACCGCGTGCAGCCCCGCGGGCACGCGGTGCTGGTGGACGACGACCTGAGGCCGCTGCCGCCCGCCGGTACGGCGCTGCTGCGGGCGCTCGCGCGGCACCCCGGCCGTGTGGTCTCCCGCGCCGACCTGCTGCGCGCCCTGCCCGGCACCGGCCGCAACGAAGACGAAGACGTGGTGGAGACCGCCATGACCCGCCTGCGCACCGCACTCGGACACCCCGACCTGATCCAGACGGTCGTCGGACGCGGCTACCGGCTGGCCCTCGACCCGACGCCGGACGCGCAGCACACGGACGACTAGGGTCTGTCCGCGCACTGCCGTGTCCCCGGCGGGACGGCGTCCCCGCCACGCCCGGCGGCGCGGCCCTCCGGTCCCCGGACCGTCCGTCGACCGCTCCTGCCCCGTCTGCCGTCTGCCGTCCGCCGTCCGCGGCCCCCTCACCCGCGCCGCTCCGCCCGCCCGTGCAGCAGCAGCGCCCGTGCCAGGCAGGCCAGGGCCAGTGTCACCAGTACGGTCCGGACGGCGTTCCAGGCCACCCACGGATTCTCGAAGTGCGCGCGGGCCGCGCCGGGGGCGGTGGCGCGGGCCAGCGCGTCGTTGAGGGGGACGTTGCACGCCGCGGTGACCGCGAAGGCGAGGACGTGCGCCGCCAGGGCCGCCCACACCCACGGGCGGAGCGGCCGGGTGCCGCGCAGCCGCCACGCCGAGACGGCGGTCAGCAGCGGGGCGCCGAGGAAGGAGAGGAGGAAGAGCGGGTTCTGGATCACGTCGTTGATGTCCCGCATGACCTCGACGTACGTGCGGTCGTCGCTGCGGGCCAGCGCGGGCATCACCGCGCAGGCGAAGACGTAGTAGACGCCCGCCAGCAGCCCGGTGGCGACGGCGGCCGTGCCCAGCACACCCGCCGTGGCGCCACGCCGCACCCTGTCCCCGCCCGCGCCGCGGCCCAGTCCCTCGCGGTAGCCGATCTCGATGTCCGTCATGCCACCCAGTCAACGCACCGGCCCGGCCCGCGCCCATCGCCGAGACGCGCGGGCGCATACGCGGCCGTCCACGCGCGGGGGGTTCCGGCCGGGGGAACGGGCGGGCACTGTGGGAGGGAACGCTTTCCCCAGCCCTGACGAGCACCCCGCCGTCGGTCCGGCGACCGGCCGGGGTGTCGCCCCCTAGGCGGTGACAGGCACATGGCACTGGGTACGGCTCCGCACACGGCCACGGTCCTCCCCGAACTGCGCTTCGACGCCGGGCGGATCTGTCTGGACCTGCTCGCCACCACCCACCCGGCGGAACGGCTCGGCACGCCCGCGCCGCTGCGCGCCTGGATCACGGGCTCGGGCCTGGTCCCGCCGGGCACCGGCCTGGCGCACGCCGACCACACCTGGGCGGCGGCCTTCCGCGAACTGCGCGGGCAGGTGGCGTACCTGGTGGACGCGCACCTGGACGGACCGCCGCCGCGCGACCCCCGCGCCCCGCGCGATCCCAGTGCCCCCCGCGCCCACGGCCTCGCTCTCGCCCTGGCCCGCGTCAACGACACCGCGCGCGCCGCCCCGCCCGCCCCGCGCGCCGTGCGCGGCGCGGACGGCGCCCTCGTACGGGTGCTGGCCGCCCCGCCCGAGCGCGCCGCGCTGCTCGCGGCCGTCGCCCGCGACGCCCTGGACCTGCTCACCGACCCCGTCGCCCGCGCCGCGCTGCGCCGGTGCGCGGGCGACCACTGCCCCCTCGTGTACCTGGACACCTCCCGGGGCCGACGGCGCCGCTGGTGCTCCAGCGAGGTCTGCGGCAACCGCGAACGGGTCGCCCGCCACCGCCGCCGCGCCGCCCTCGCCCGCACCTGACGGACCGTCCCGTCCCCGCCCGGCCCACCGCTCCGGGCGGCGCCCCGCCCGCAGGCCGGGTCCGGCTTCCGCCGACGGGCCTCCTTCGCGTACGGTTGACGGCTGCCCAGCACGTCAGAAGGGGGCCCGGTGGCCGCTCAGGCTCAACAGGATTCCGCGGTCGGTTCGGTTCACGACGCAGCGCACGACACCGTGCGCGACCGAGAGATCAGCATGGAGCAGGACCACCTGGACCGGGTGTACCGGCGGCTCGAGGTGAAGATCCACGAGGCCGAGTTCCTGATGCGGGACGCGGCCGAGCGCGGCCAGGTCGGCACGCCCGGCGCGCTGGCCGAACGGGACGCCCAGGTCTTCCGGGCGGGCATCCACCTCAACCGGCTGAACAACGAGTTCGAGGACTTCCTCTTCGGCCGCATCGACCTGCTGCGGGGCAAGGACGGCAAGAAGGGCCCGGACGGCGCCTACACCGCCGTCGAACCGGCCGAGGGCGCGGTGCGCGAGGACAACACCGCCGACATCGCCGAGACCCTGCACATCGGCCGCATCGGCGTCCTGGACGAGGACTACGCCCCGCTGGTCATCGACTGGCGGGCGCCCGCCGCCGCGCCGTTCTACCGCTCCACCCCGGTCGACCCCGGCCGGGTCGTGCGCCGCCGGGTGATCCGCTCCAAGGGGCGGCGGGTGCTCGGCGTCGAGGACGACCTGATGCGGCCCGAGCTGACCGCCCGGCTGGACGGCCGCGAGCTGCCCGCCGTCGGCGACGGCGCGCTGATGGCGGCGCTCGGCCAGGCTCGCAGCCACAGCATGCGGGACATCGTCTCCTCCATCCAGGCCGAGCAGGACCTCGTCATCCGGGCGCCCGCCGCCTCGGTGACCTATGTCGAGGGCGGTCCGGGCACCGGCAAGACGGCGGTCGCCCTGCACCGCGCCGCCTACCTGCTCTACCAGGACCGCCGCCGGTACGCGGGCGGCATCCTCATCGTCTCGCCGACCCCGCTGCTCGTGGCGTACACCGAGGGTGTGCTGCCCTCCCTCGGCGAGGAGGGCCAGGTCGCCGTCCGGGCGATCGGCTCGCTCGTCGACGGCGTCGAGGCCACCGTGTACGACGCGCCGTCCGTGGCCCGCGCCAAGGGCTCGTACCGGATGCTGAAGGTGCTGCGGAAGGCGGCGCGGGGCGCGCTGGAGCTGAGCCCCGGCGCACGCGGCGGGGCGCAGACCTCGGCGGGCACGCCCGCGCACGCGCCCGCGGGACAGCTCGCCTTCGGCGAGGACCCGGAGGAGACGGAGGAGGCGCCGGTCCCGGCCGGGCCGCCGACCCGGCTGCGGGTGGTCGCCTTCGGCCGCCGCCTCGAACTGGAGGCCGCGGAGCTGGAGCACGTACGGCGCACCGCCCTCGGCGGCACCGCCCCGGTCAACCTGCTGCGCCCGCGCGCCCGCAAGCTGCTCCTGGACGCCCTGTGGGAGAAGTCCGGGGCCGGTACCCGGCACACCGACCCGGAACTGGCCGCCGAGCTGCGCTCCTCCTTCGACGACGACGTCACGGACGAGGACTCCTTCATCGCCTTCCTCGACGCCTGGTGGCCCGAGCTGACCCCGCGCGCGGTGCTCGCCGCCATGGCCGACGAGCGGCGCCTGGGCCGCTGGGCCCGCCGGGTGCTCAACCCGGGCGAGGTGCGCAAGGTCGCCCGCTCGCTGCGGCGGGACGGGTACTCGGTGCACGACATCGCGCTGCTCGACGAGCTCCAGGCGATCCTCGGCACCCCGGCCCGGCCGCGCAGGAAGCGCGACCTGGACCCGCTGGACCAGCTCACCGGCCTGGAGGAGCTGATGCCGGTGCGCGAGGAGTCGCAGCGCGAGCGCGCCGAGCGGCTGGCCCAGGAGCGCACCGAGTACGCGCACGTCATCGTCGACGAGGCGCAGGACCTCACGCCCCTCCAGTGGCGCATGGTGGGCCGCCGCGGCCGGCACGCGACCTGGACGGTGGTGGGCGACCCGGCGCAGTCCTCCTGGTCCGACCCGGACGAGGCGGCCGAGGCCCGCGACGAGGCACTGGGCACCCGCCCGCGCCGCCGCTTCGAGCTGACGGTGAACTACCGCAACCCGGCCGAGATCGCCGAGCTGGCCGCCCGGGTGCTGGCCCTGGCCATGCCCGGCTCCCGCGCGCCCTCCGCGGTGCGCTCCACGGGCGTGCAGCCGCGCTTCGCCGTCGTCCGGGGCTCGCTGGGGGCCACCGTGCGGGCGGAGGCCGAACGGCTGCTGGAGCGGGTGGAGGGCACCGTCGGCGTGATCGTGGCCATGAACCGGCGCGAGGAGGCCCGCCGCTGGCTGGCCGGCCTGGGGGACCGGGTGGTGGCGCTGGGCAGCCTGGAGGCCAAGGGCCTGGAGTACGACGCGTCGCTGGTCGTCTCGCCCGCGGAGATCGCCGACGAGTCGCCGGCCGGGCTGCGGGTGCTCTACGTCGCGCTGACCCGCGCGACCCAGCAGCTCACCGTGGTCTCCGGCGAGCGCGACGAGCCGGACGCCGCCGGGGTGCCGGACCTGCTGCGGGACTGAGCGCGGAAAGGAACCTCGCCGGGGGAATGGTCTCGCCGGATCCGTTTGTTAGCCTTGGTGTGGCACCGGCCCGATCCAAGCCCCCGGGCCCAACCTTCGTCGCTACGAGCGACCACTTGCCGCGAGGCGAGCATGGCGGGCCGGTGTCATCAAGCTCAGCGGAGGCCCACGTCACAGCGAATGTGACGTGGGCCTCTTTTGCTGCTTCCGCCCCTACCGTGACCCCCGCTCTTCTCGTATGGTGGAAGTCACTTTCCGAAAATAGCGCCTCCCGGTGAACACAAAGTCCGCAATACGGGGCGGCTACCACGTACTCAGGGGTAGGTGCGACGATCGGACGGCACAACTTCGCGACACGGTGAAAGCAGAGGAAGTCGGCCATGGCAACGGCGCCCAGCGTCTCCTACTCGATGACCATCCGGCTGGAGGTGCCCGCGAGCGGAACGGCAGTCTCGCAGCTCACCACCGCTGTGGAGTCCTCCGGAGGCTCGGTCACGGGCCTCGACGTCACCGCGTCCGGCCACGAGAAGCTCCGTATCGACGTCACCATCGCGGCGACGTCCACCGGCCACGCCGACGAGATCGTCGAGCAGCTCCGGGGCATCGAGGGTGTCACCCTCGGCAAGGTCTCCGACCGTACGTTCCTGATGCACCTCGGCGGCAAGATCGAGATGCAGTCCAAGCACCCCATCCGCAACCGTGACGACCTCTCCATGGTCTACACGCCGGGTGTGGCCCGCGTCTGCATGGCGATCGCCGAGAACCCCGAGGACGCCCGCCGCCTCACCATCAAGCGGAACTCCGTTGCGGTCGTGACGGACGGCTCCGCGGTGCTGGGCCTGGGCAACATCGGCCCCAAGGCCGCGCTGCCCGTCATGGAGGGCAAGGCGGCCCTCTTCAAGCGGTTCGCCGGCATCGACGCCTGGCCGATCTGCCTGGACACCCAGGACAGCGACGCCATCGTCGAGATCGTCAAGGCGATCGCCCCCGGGTTCGCCGGCATCAACCTGGAGGACATCTCCGCGCCCCGCTGCTTCGAGATCGAGGCCCGGCTGCGCGAGGCCCTGGACATCCCGGTCTTCCACGACGACCAGCACGGCACCGCGATCGTCGTGCTCGCCGCGCTCACCAACGCCCTGCGCGTGGTGGACAAGCCGATCGAGAACGTCCGGGTCGTGATGTCGGGCGCCGGCGCGGCCGGTACCGCCATCCTCAAGCTGCTGCTCGCCGCGGGCGTGAAGAACGCCGTCGTCGCCGACATCCACGGCGTGGTGCACGCGGGCCGCGAGGACCTGGTCGACGCGGCCCCCGAGTCGGCGCTGCGCTGGATCGCCGACAACACCAACCCGGAGAACCTCACCGGCACCCTGAAGGAGGCCGTGCGCGGCGCGGACGTCTTCATCGGCGTGTCGGCGCCCAATGTGCTCGACGGCGCCGACGTGGCCGCCATGGCCGACGGGGCGATCGTGTTCGCGCTCGCGAACCCGGACCCGGAGGTCGACCCGGCGGTCGCCCGCCGGACGGCCGCGGTGGTGGCCACCGGCCGCTCCGACTTCCCCAACCAGATCAACAACGTGCTGGTCTTCCCGGGTGTCTTCCGCGGTCTGCTGGACGCGCAGTCGCGCACCGTCAACACCGAGATGATGCTCGCCGCCGCCCAGGCGCTGGCCGACGTCGTCACCGAGGGCGAGCTGAACCCGAACTACATCGTCCCCAGCGTCTTCAACGACAAGGTCGCCGGGGCCGTCGCCGGGGCGGTCCGGGAGGCCGCCAGGGCGGCCGGTGCGAGCGCGGCGGCCGGCCCGGTCACCGGAGTCTGACAAACGGCACGCATCAGTCAGAACGGACGTTCGGGGGCGATGGTTCCCGGGCGTGATGATCGCCACGACGCGCCGGGACCCGGCGCGTCGCGGCGGACGCTGTCAGTGGGGCGCCCTATCGTGGCTGGCCGGAGTCTGCGGCTGGAGCCGGACGGCAGGCCCTGGCCGGCAGACCCTCTTTTCGTGTGACTCCCAAGGGTGTTCTCACGACTCCTACGGGTGCCGGATTGGCTTTCCCGCCGCAGGTGGGGGCAGGATGCCACCCTGGGCGCGAGGGTCTGACGAGGGACCCGGGTCCGGGGACCCCCGAGGACCCTGGCAGCATCGGCTTGGCTGGCCCAACATGCGGCTTCGCCGCGTGGCACGCCTCAACGGCAAGAAGAACACGGGAGTAACAACATGAACCGCAGTGAGCTGGTGGCCGCGCTGGCCGACCGCGCCGAGGTGACCCGCAAGGACGCCGACGCCGTGCTGGCCGCGTTCGCCGACGTCGTCGGCGACATCGTCTCCAAGGGGGACGAGAAGGTCACCATCCCTGGCTTCCTCACCTTCGAGCGCACCCACCGTGCCGCTCGCACCGCCCGCAACCCGCAGACCGGCGAGCCGATCCAGATCCCGGCCGGCTACAGCGTGAAGGTCTCCGCGGGCAGCAAGCTCAAGGAAGCCGCCAAGGGCAAGTGACCTCGCCTTCCGTACGCCACGGGACGGCGTACGGGGCCCGCTAGGGCCGACAACGTCCATGGGGCGGCCCCCTTCACCGGGGGCCGCCCCATCGTCGTCGTACGCACCCGCGCGGCCCCTCCGGCAGGAGGCCGCGCGCGCGTGCCCGGTGGCTCAGCCGAGCGCCTGGCCCGGCAGCTCGACCTTCGCGCCCAGCTCCACCAGCTTGTCCATGAAGTTCTCGTAGCCGCGGTTGATCAGGTCGATGCCGTGGACACGGGAGGTGCCCTGGGCGGCCAGGGCGGCGATCAGGTAGGAGAAGCCGCCGCGCAGGTCGGGGATGACCAGGTCGGCGCCCTGGAGCCGGGTGGGGCCCGACACCACCGCGGAGTGCAGGAAGTTGCGCTGGCCGAAGCGGCAGTCGGAGCCGCCCAGGCACTCGCGGTAGAGCTGGATGTGCGCGCCCATCTGGTTGAGCGCGGAGGTGAAGCCGAGGCGGGACTCGTAGACCGTCTCGTGGACGATCGACAGGCCGGTCGCCTGGGTGAGGGCGACCACCAGCGGCTGCTGCCAGTCCGTCTGGAAGCCGGGGTGCACGTCCGTCTCCAGCGCGATGGACGTCAACTGCCCGCCGGGGTGCCAGAACCGGATGCCCTCGTCGTCGATCTCGAAGGCACCGCCCACCTTCCGGTAGGTGTTCAGGAAGGTCATCATCGACCGCTGCTGGGCGCCGCGGACGTAGATGTTGCCCTCGGTGGCCAGCGCCGCCGACGCCCAGGAGGCCGCCTCCAGGCGGTCCGAGAGGGCGCGGTGGGTGTAGCCGCCGAGCTTGTCGACACCGGTGATGCGGATGGTGCGGTCGGTGTCCATCGCGATGATCGCGCCCATCTTCTGCAAGACGCAGATCAGGTCCTCGATCTCCGGCTCGACGGCCGCGTTGGACAACTCGGTGACGCCTTCGGCGAGTACGGCCGTCAGCAGCACCTGCTCGGTCGTGCCCACCGACGGGTAGGGCAGCCGGATCTTGGTGCCGCGCAGCCGCTGCGGTGCCTCCAGGTACTGGCCGTCCGCGCGCTTCTCGATCGTCGCGCCGAACTGCCGCAGCACGTCGAAGTGGAAGTCGATGGGCCGGCCGCCGATGTCGCAGCCGCCCAGACCGGGGATGAAGGCGTGGCCGAGCCGGTGCAGCAGCGGGCCGCAGAACAGGATCGGGATGCGGCTGGAGCCCGCGTGGGCATCGATGTCGGCCACGTTGGCGCTCTCCACCCGGGTCGGGTCGAGCACCAGCTCGCCCGGCTCCTCACCCGGACGGACCGTCACCCCGTGCAGTTGCAGCAGACCGCGTACGACGCGCACGTCACGGATGTCCGGAACATTGCGCAGCCGGCTCGGTTCGCTGCCCAGCAGAGCGGCGACCATGGCCTTCGGTACGAGGTTCTTCGCACCGCGGACACGGATCTCGCCCTCCAGCGGGGTTCCGCCGTGGACAAGCAGTACGTCATCAGTGCCGTTGACGGTCATGTATCTCGCGTTCCGATGAGGTGGGGCAGGGGCGCGGCCGGTCACTCGGGCAGGGGCCGGACAGACAGACTAGTCGCGGCGGAGCCTGCTTTCGTAAGCCTGTGCACCACCCGTACGTCATGGCTGTGTCACAACACGAAGTGTCGGGCACCGGGCACGTGCGGTGACCGCCGTGGTCGTGCGCCCGCGACGCTCCCGTGCCCCGGGCGCGTCCTCACTCCGGTAGCCGGATTGGTCCCCCACGCCGGGGGAAGATGCGGGATCATGTCTGGCATGACCGAGGTGTCCTCGCTCACAGGGCGGCTGCTCGTGGCCACGCCCGCCCTGGCGGACCCGAACTTCGACCGTGCGGTGGTGCTCCTTCTCGACCACGACGAGGAGGGTTCCCTCGGTGTCGTCCTCAACCGGCCCACCCCGGTGGACGTGGGTGACATCCTGGCCGGCTGGGCGGACCTGGCCGGGGAGCCGGGCGTCGTCTTCCAGGGCGGGCCGGTCTCGCTGGACTCCGCGCTCGGTGTCGCCGTCATCCCGGGCGGCGGCGCGGGCGGCCGCGCCCCGCTGGGCTGGCGCCGGGTGCACGGCGCGATCGGCCTGGTCGACCTGGAGGCGCCGCCGGAGCTGCTGGCCTCCGCCCTCGGTTCGCTGCGCATCTTCGCCGGGTACGCGGGCTGGGGCCCCGGGCAGCTGGAGGGCGAGCTGGGGGAGGGCGCCTGGTACGTCGTCGAGTCGGAACCGGGCGACGTGTCCTCCCCGTTCCCCGAGCGGCTGTGGCGCGAGGTGCTGCGCAGGCAGCGCAGCGAGCTGGCGATGGTCGCCACCTACCCGGACGACCCGTCGCTCAACTGATGCCCGCGCACTTCAGTACCCTTGGCGTATGAGCACTCTCGAGCCCGAGCGCGGCACTGGTACGGGAACCCTCGTAGAGCCGACGCCGCAGGTGTCCCACGGAGACGGCGACCACGAGCGCTTCGCCCACTACGTCCAGAAGGACAAGATCATGGCGAGCGCCCTGGACGGGACACCCGTCGTGGCGCTGTGCGGCAAGGTGTGGGTGCCGGGCCGTGACCCGAAGAAGTACCCGGTCTGCCCGCTGTGCAAGGAGATCTACGAGTCCATGAGCGGCGGCGGCGACCAGGGCAAGGGCGGCGACAAGAAGTAGACCACCGGCTTTCCCCGCCCGTCCCGCGGGCCTTCGGGCCGACTGGGCCCCCGAGTGCGTTTCGCGCGCTTCGGGGGCCTTTGTGCGTTCCCGCGTTGCACGGGGTGCGTCGGGCGGTCACAGAGTGGTTGAGACCTCTTGTCGTCGCGTTCATGGAGTACCTAGCCTCCGTGGTGTTGTGCAGAGCAAAACCGCCATTGCATATGTTGCAACACTGACCGGAGGAACCGCTCCATGAAGCTCTCCGCAAGACTCCCCGGCCGACTGGCCCTGCTGGCCGCCGCGGCCGTCGTCGCCGCCACCGCCTGCGCCCCGCAGACCTCCGACAACTCCTCCTCCGGCAAGGACGAGAAGTCCGGCACCGTGCGCCTCTGGATGTTCCAGGAGGTCAACAACAAGCCGAAGGAACAGGTGGTCGCACAGGTCCTCGCCGACTTCCGCACGGCCCACAAGGACACGAAGGTCACCGTCGAGTACATCCCCGTGGAGACCCGCGCCCAGCGGATCAAGGCCGCCTTCAACGACCCGAAGAGCGCCCCCGACGTCATCGAGTACGGCAACACCGACACCGCCGGCTACGTCAAGGACGGCGGACTCGCCGACGTCACCGCCGAGTTCGGCGCCTGGAAGGAGGCCAAGGACACCGACCCCACCGCCCGCACCTCGGTCACGGTGGACGGAAAGGTCTACGGAGCCCCGTACTTCGTCGGCGTCCGCGCCCTGTACTACCGCACGGACGTCTTCCGGGAGCTGAACCTCCAGCCGCCGAAGACCCTGGACGAACTGGCCCGCACCGCCAGGAAGATCCGGTCTCAGAAGCCCGGCCTGTACGGCCTCGCCGTCGGCGGCGCCTACACCTACGGCGCCATGCCGTTCATCTGGGCCAACGGCGGCGCCCTCGCCACCGGCCAGGGCGGCTCCTACGCCTCCGCGATCGACACCCCCGCGGCCCGCAAGGGCATCGAGCAGTACACGGACCTGTTCGGCGACGACAACTGCCCCGCCGCCAAGTGCGCCGGGATGACCGGCAACGACACCATCACCGCCTTCGCCGCGGGCAAGGCCGCCATGGCGGTCGGCGGCGACTTCAGCCACCAGGCCGTGGAGGCGGGCAAGGCCAAGGGCAAGTACGCGGTCGTGCCGCTGCCGGGCGTCAAGGCCGGCTCCATCGCCCCCGCCTTCGCGGGCGGCAACAACATCGGCGTGCTCAAGAGCACCGCGCACCGCAGCCTCGCCGTGGACCTGATGGAGCGGCTCGCCTCGAAGAAGACCCAGGCCCAGACGTTCGACGCGATGGGCTTCCTGCCCACCTTCACGGACGTGCGCCGGGAGGTCGCCGCGAAGAACCCCTTCGTGAAGCCCTTCGTCGACACCCTCGCCGCGGGCACCGAGTTCGTGCCGGCCTCGCCCGCCTGGGCGCAGATCGACTCCTCGCTGGTGCTGCCGACCATGTTCCAGGAGATCGTCAGCGGCAAGAAGGACGTCGCGGCCGCCGCCGGGGACGCCGCGAAGAAGATGAACGACGCGTTCGGCTCCGTCGGATGACCGCTTCGCCCACGAGCCCGCAGGGCGTGGTGCGCGGACGGCCGCGGGCGCTCCGCGGCCGCCCGCGCGGCGCCCCGCGCCCCGGCGGGCGCGCCGTCACCCCCTGGCTGTATCTCGCCCCCGCCCTCGTCGTCCTCGGCGGACTGCTCGTCTACCCCGTCTACCAGCTCGGCCTGATCTCCTTCCTGGAGTACACCCAGGCCCAGGTCAGCGGCGGACAGCCGGCCACCTTCCAGGGCCTGGGCAACTACGCCGAACTGTTCGGCGACGACCAGTTCTGGCGGGTCCTGCTGGCCACCGTGGTGTTCGCGGCGGCCTGCGTGCTGTGCACCCTCGCCGCCGGCTGCGCGCTCGCCGTGCTCCTCACCCGGGTGCGCGCCGTGCCGCGGCTCGCGCTGATGCTCGCCGCCCTCGGCGCCTGGGCGACCCCCGCGGTCACCGGCTCCACGGTCTGGCTGCTGCTGTTCGACGCCGACTTCGGACCCGTCAACAAGATCCTCGGCCTGGGCGACCACTCCTGGACGTACGGCCGCTACAGCGCCTTCCTGCTCGTCCTGCTCGAAGTGGTCTGGTGCTCCTTCCCGTTCGTCATGGTGACCGTCTACGCCGGGATCCGCGCCGTCCCCTCCGAGGTGCTGGAGGCCGCCGCGCTGGACGGCGCCTCCCAGTGGCGGATCTGGCGCTCGGTGCTGGCGCCGATGCTGCGGCCGATCCTCGTCGTGGTCACCATCCAGTCCGTCATCTGGGACTTCAAGGTCTTCACCCAGATCTACGTCATGACGAACGGCGGCGGCATCGCCGGACAGAACCTCGTCCTCAACGTCTACGCCTACCAGAAGGCGTTCGCGTCCTCGCAGTACAGCCTCGGCTCCGCCATCGGCGTCGTGATGCTGCTGATCCTGCTGGCCGTGACGCTGGTCTATCTGCGGCTGCTGCGCCGCCAGGGGGAGGAGCTGTGAGCCTGGTGCGCACCTGGGTGCGCCGCCCCTGGCGGCTCGCCGCCGAGGCGTCGGCGCTGCTGATCGCGGCCGTGGTCGCCTTCCCGCTGTACTGGATGGTGCTGAGCGCCTTCAAACCGGCCGGGGAGATCGAGTCCGCCGAACCGCGCCCCTGGACGGCGTCCCCCTCCCTGGACTCCTTCCGACGGGTCTTCGGCCAGCAGGAGTTCGGCCGCTACTTCCTCAACAGCCTGCTCGTCGCGGGCACCGTGGTGATCGCCTCCGCGCTGATCTCGTTCCTGGCGGCGACCGCCGTCACCCGGTTCCGCTTCCGCTTCCGGACCACCCTGCTGATCATGTTCCTGGTGGCCCAGATGGTGCCCGTGGAGGCGCTCACCATCCCGCTGTTCTTCCTGATGCGGGACTTCGGCCAGCTCAACACCCTGGGCTCGCTGATCCTGCCGCACATCGCCTTCTCGCTGCCGTTCGCGATCTGGATGCTGCGCGGCTTCGTCAAGGCCGTGCCCGAGGCCCTGGAGGAGGCCGCCTACCTCGACGGCGCCGGCCGGGCGCGCTTCCTGTGGCAGATCCTCTTCCCGCTGGTCTTCCCCGGACTCGTGGCGACCAGTGTGTTCTCCTTCATCTCGACCTGGAACGACTTCCTGTTCGCGAAGTCCTTCATCATCAGCGACACCTCCCAGTCGACGCTGCCGATGGCGCTGCTGGTCTTCTACAAGCCCGACGACCCCGACTGGGGCGGGGTGATGGCCGCGTCCACGGTGATGACGATCCCGGTACTGATCTTCTTCGTACTCGTACAACGACGACTCGTCTCCGGCCTCGGCGGAGCGGTAAAGGACTGACGTGATGGACGTGATCCCCCAGCCAGGGCGTGCGACGGCCGACGAGGAACGCTTCCTCGAACTGGGCCCGGACACCACGGTGTCGGCGGGCGAGGGCACCGGGCGCACCGAACGCTGGCTGCGCACCGCCCTCGGCGCCGCCACCGGACTGCCGCTGGCCCCCGCCCCGGCCGGTGACGACGGCACCCTGCGCCTGCGCCTGGACGACACCGTCGCCCGCGACCTCGGGCCCGAGGGCTACCGCCTGACGGTCACTGAGCGGGGCGCCGACCTCGCGGGCGGCGGCCCCGCCGGGCTCTTCTGGGGCGCCCAGACGCTGCGCCAGCTCCTCGGCCCGGCCGCCTTCCGGCGCGCGCCGCTGCCCGGCGGCCGCTGGCGGCTGCCGCTCACCGAGATCGAGGACACCCCGCGCTTCCGCTGGCGCGGCGTGATGCTGGACGTCGCCCGGCACTTCATGCCCAAGGACGGCGTCCTGCGCTACCTCGACCTGATGGCCGCCCACAAACTCAACGTCCTGCACTTCCACCTGACGGACGACCAGGGCTGGCGCGTCGAGATCAAGCGCTACCCGGAGCTGACCGCCACCGGCTCCTGGCGCTCCCGCACCAAGTACGGCCACCGGGCCTCCCCGCTGTGGGAGGACAAGCCGCACGGCGGCCACTACACCCAGGACGACATCCGGGAGATCGTCGCCTACGCCGCCGAGCGGCACATCACCGTCGTCCCCGAGGTGGACGTACCGGGGCACTCCCAGGCCGCCATCGCCGCCTACCCGGAGCTCGGCAACACCGACGTCGTCGACACCGCCGCCCTCGGCGTCTGGGACGACTGGGGCGTCAGCAAGAACGTGCTCGCCCCGACCGACGCCACCGTGCGCTTCTACGAGGGCGTCTTCGAGGAACTGCTCGACCTCTTCCCGCCGGACGCCGCGCCGTTCTCGGACTTCTTCCACATCGGCGGCGACGAGTGCCCCAAGGAGCAGTGGCGCGCCTCGGCCACCGCCCAGGCCCGCATCAAGGAGCTCGGACTGGCCGACGAGGACGAGCTCCAGTCCTGGTTCATCCGCCACTTCGACACATGGCTCGCCGCGCGCGGACGCCGGCTCATCGGCTGGGACGAGATCCTGGAGGGCGGCCTCGCCGAGGGCGCGGCCGTCGCGTCCTGGCGCGGCTACGCGGGCGGACTCGCCGCCGCGCGCGCGGGACACGACGTCGTCATGTGCCCCGAGCAGCACGTGTACCTGGACCACCGGCAGGATGGCGGCGCCGACGAACCCGTACCGATCGGCTTCGTCCGCACCCTGGAGGACGTCTACCGGTTCGAGCCGGTTCCGGCCGGTCTGGAACCGGAGTTCACCGGCCATGTGCTGGGCACCCAGGCCAACCTGTGGAGCGAGGTGATGGACAGCCCCGCGCGCGTGGACTACCAGGCCTTCCCCCGGCTGGCCGCCTTCGCGGAGGTCGCCTGGAGCGCCCTGCCCGCTCCGGAGCAGCGGGACTTCGCCGGGTTCGAGGAGCGGATGACGGCCCACTACCGGCGTCTGGACGCGCTGGGGGTCGGCTACCGGCCGCCCGCCGGACCGCACCCCTGGCAGCGCAGGCCCGGCGTCCTGGGGCGGCCGATCGACGGCCCGCCGCCGGTCAGGTAGCGGGCGGCGGCCAAGGCCGGGCGGGGGTGCGGTGCGGGCGGCGTGGCCGTCCGTACCGCACCGCCGTGTCGCCGTACCGTCCGTGCCGTCCGTCTGTCTCGAACTGGCGGCGGAAATACACCGCAAGTGTCAGCGAACACCGGTAATTCGCTCGCATCGGTGATCCCGCGCCAAAACGGACCCGGCCCCCGATGAGGTGGGCGAACGCCTCCGCGCGGACCCGTGTCCGCGAGCCCTGCGAAGATGTGCCAGAGTTGCCACGTCCGCCCTGTCAGGCCGTACCGTACGGCAGCACGGGTGGGACCAGTGGGGCAGCGGGAAGGGGCAGCCGGTTTGACCACGCACGCACCACAGGCGGCGCAGGCCGTCACGCTGCCCACGACGCTCGACGAGGCCGTGGCGGCACTCGCGGCCATGCCCGCCGCCGTGCCCGTGGCCGGCGGCACCGACCTCATGGCCGCCGTCAACTCCGGGCAGCTCAGGCCCGCCGCGCTGGTCGGCCTCGGCCGGATCAGCGAGATCCGCGGCTGGCAGTACCAGGACGGGCACGCGCTGCTCGGCGCCGGTCTCACCCACGCGCGGATGGGCCGTCCCGACTTCGCCGCCCTGATCCCGGCGCTCGCCGCCGCCGCCCGCGCCGCCGGACCGCCGCACATCCGCAACGCCGGGACCCTGGGCGGCAACATCGCCTCGGCCGCCCCCACCGGGGACGCGCTGCCGGTGCTGGCCGCCCTGGAGGCGACCCTGATCGTCGCGGGTCCGGACGGCGCCCGCCGCGAACTCCCGGTCTCGCACCTGCTGGCCGGTGTGGAGATGCTCCGCGGCGGCGAACTCATCGGCTACGTACGCGTCCCGCTGCTGCACGCGCCGCAGGTCTTCCTCAAGGCGACCGGCCGCACCGGCCCCGGCCGCGCGGTCGCGTCCGTGGCGCTGGTCCTCGACCCGGCCCGGCGCGGGGTGCGCTGCGCGGTGGGCGCCATAGCGCCGATGCCGCTCAGGCCGCTGGACGCCGAGCAGTGGGTGGCCTCGCTCATCGACTGGGACAACGGCCGCGCGATCGTCCCGGAGGCGCTGGACGCCTTCGGCGAGTACGTGGCCGCGGCCTGCATCCCCGACCCGGTTCCGGCCGAGGACGGCTCGGTGCAGCAACTGCCGCCCGCCGTACTGCACCTGCGGCGGACCGTCGCCGCACTGGCCCGACGAGCACTGGGGAGGGCGCTGTCGTGACCGACGACCAGCACGGACAGGGCACGCCTCACGGCGGCGGCCGGTGGGACCCGCTGCCGCAGGGCGACTACGACGACGGCGCCACCGCGTTCGTGCAGCTCCCCGAGGGCGGTGTCGACGCCCTGCTGGCCGCCGACAGCCCGCTCGCCGCGCCCGGCCACGGCTATGTGCCGCCGCAGATAACGGTCACCGCCGCCCCGGCCGAGGCCACCGACCCGGCGGCCACCGGCACCTGGGCGGTGCCCGGCGTGCCCGCCCCGGGGGCGGGCTGGCCCGACCCGAACGCGGTGCCCCGGCAGGACGAGGGCACCGGCGGCGACCCGGGCGCGGGCGCCCCGTACGCCTACCGGCCGGACGCGACCCAGCAGTGGAACTTCCAGGAGGACCACGGGCATCAGGAGCACCCGGGCCACCACCAGGAGGCGGCGGCGCGGGGAGCGGTGCCCGGACACGATGTGACCGGGCAGTGGTCGATTCCGGTGGCCGGGGGTGACATCCCGGACGAATCCGGCGAGTTCACCACGTCGGCCCTCATCGAGCAGTGGGGCGGCACCCCGCCGGCCACCCTGCCCGGCGGCGCCCCCGCCCCCTGGGCCACGGAGGGCGCGGGCCAGCCGTGGGGCCGGACCGCGCAGGAACCCGCCCCGCCGCAGCCCTACGAGAGCGACGACCGGCCCTACGGGGCCGACCGGCCGTACGAGAGTGACCAGCCGTACGAGGGGGGGCAGGCGTACGGGAGCGACCCGTCCGGGCACTCGTACGGAGCCGGTCTCCCGGCCCCGGCGCCGGAGCACCCGACGACCGACCACCCGGGGGCTGCTTCCGGGCATCCGGGGCACCCCGGGCATCCTGCGCCGACCGAGGCGGCGGTACCGGAGGCACCGGCGGAGGACCCCGCCGAGGCACCGGAGGCCACGGGTCCCACGCGGCCCGCGCAGCCCACCGGAGCAGGCCACCCGGCCGAGCCCGCCGCCGGACAACTCCCCGAGGAGACCCCGGCGGAGGACGGCGAAGGCCCCGTGGAGGCCGCCGAGGGCGCCACCGAGCCGCCCGCGTCCCCTGTCGCGGCCGAGGACGCACCCGCCGCTTCCCGGGCCGCCCAGGAGCCGCCCACGGCCCCGGAGGACACCCCCGCCCCGGCGGCCGAACCCGCCCCCGGCCCCGACACGGCCCCCGACGCCACGGACCCTGGACAGACCGGACCGGCCGAAGCGACCGGAACGACCGAGGCGGATGCGGACGCGGCCGCGACCACGGAGGCGGCCCCCGAAGCCGCCGAGCCCGAGGACGGCCCCGGCACCGACACCCCCCACCCCGGGACGGCGACCGCACCGGACCCGCAGGGCCCGCCCCCCGTGCCGCCGCAGGACGAACACCCGCTCGCCTCCTACGTGCTGCGCGTCAACGGCGTGGACCGTCCCGTCACCGACGCCTGGATCGGTGAGTCGCTGCTCTACGTGCTGCGCGAGCGGCTCGGCCTCGCGGGCGCCAAGGACGGCTGCTCGCAGGGCGAGTGCGGCGCCTGCAACGTGCAGGTGGACGGCCGCCTCGTCGCCTCCTGCCTGGTGCCCGCCGTCACCACGGCCGGCAGCGAGGTCCGTACCGTCGAGGGCCTGGCCGCCGACGGGCAGCCCTCGGACGTGCAGCGGGCGCTCGCGCGCTGCGGCGCGGTGCAGTGCGGCTTCTGCGTGCCCGGCATGGCGATGACCGTGCACGACCTGCTGGAGGGCAACCCGGCCCCGAGCGAGCGCGAGGCCCGGCAGGCCCTGTGCGGCAACCTGTGCCGCTGCTCGGGCTACAAGGGCGTCCTGCGGGCCGTCGAGGAGGTCGTCGCCGAACGCGAGGCACAGGCCGCGGCGGAACACGCGGCGGCCGAGTCCGCGGGCGCGGACCACCGCACCGCGCGGCACCCCGCCGACGGCGGCGGCGCCCCGGACACCGACGAGCCCCGCATCCCGCACCAGGCGGGCCCCGGAGCGGGCGGCGTCCACCCGTCCGCCTTCGACACGCCCGACACGCACGGACACCCGCGCCCGCACCCGGACCCGCAGGGCCACGGCGAGGCGCACGCCCCGCACGAACCACCGCACGACACGCACGATCCGCACCACCCGCACGACCCCTACGGCCAGGACGGAGGCCAGGCGTGAGCAACGACGCCGGCACCGCTGCCACCGCTTCCGCCGCCTCCGCCGCGGAGACCGCGTCCGCGCCGGAGCCGCTGCCGCACGGGATCGGTTCCTCGCTGCCGCCCGCCGACGCCCGCGCCAAGACGGAGGGCACCTTCCCGTACGCGGCCGACCTGTGGGCCGAGGGCCTGCTGTGGGCGGCCGTGCTGCGCTCACCGCACCCGCACGCGCGCATCGTGTCCATCGACACCCGCCACGCGCGCGAGATGCCCGGTGTCCGCGCTGTCGTCACCCACGAGGACGTGCCCGGCAGCCCCCTGTACGGCCGGGGCCGGGCCGACCGGCCGGTGTTCGCCTCCGACGTCGTACGCCACCACGGCGAGCCCATCGCCGCCGTCGCCGCCGACCACCCGGACACCGCGCGGATGGCCGCCGCCGCTGTCATCGTCGAGTACGAGGTGCTCGATCCGGTCACCGACCCCGAGCAGGCGTTCGAGGCCGAACCGCTGCACCCCGACGGCAATCTGATCCGGCACATCCCGCTGCGCCACGGCGACCCGGAGGCGGCCGGAGAGGTCGTCGTCGAGGGTCTGTACCGCATCGGCCGCCAGGACCCGGCGCCCATCGGCGCCGAGGCCGGGCTCGCGGTGCCCCGCCCGGACGGCGGCGTCGAGCTGTACGTGGCCTCCACCGACCCGCACGCCGACCGGGACACGCTCGCCGCCTGCTACGGCCTGGCGCCCGACCGCGTCAAGATCGTCGTCACCGGTGTGCCCGGCGCCACGGCCGACCGCGAGGACCAGGGCTTCCAGCTCCCGCTGGGCCTGCTGGCGCTGCGCACCGGCTGCCCGGTGAAGCTGACGGCGACCCGCGAGGAGTCCTTCCTCGGCCATGTCCACCGCCACCCCACCCTGCTGCGCTACCGCCACCACGCCGACGCCGACGGGCGGCTGGTGAAGGTCGAGGCGCAGATCCTGCTGGACGCGGGCGCCTACGCCGACACCTCCGCCGAGGCCCTGGCCGCCGCCGTGTCCTTCGCCTGCGGCCCGTACGTCGTCCCGCACGCCTTCATCGAGGGCTGGGCGGTACGCACCAACAACCCGCCCTCGGGCCATGTACGCGGCGAGGGCGCCCTCCAGGTGTGCGCCGCCTACGAGGCGCAGATGGACAAACTGGCCAGGAAACTCGGCGTCGACCCGGCCGAACTGCGCCTGCGCAACGTGCTGGCCACCGGCGACGTGCTGCCCACCGGCCAGACGGTGACCTGCCCGGCACCGGTCGCCGAACTGCTCCAGGCCGTACGGGACCAGCCGCTGCCGCCGCTGCCCAAGGACACCCCCGAGGACGAGTGGCTGCTGCCCGGCGGCCCCGAGGGCGCGGGCGACCCGGGCGCGGTGCGCCGGGGCGTGGGCTACGGCCTGGGCATGGTCCACATGCTCGGCGCGGAGGGCGCCGACGAGGTGTCCACGGCCACCGTGAAGGTCCACGACGGCGTCGCGACCGTGCTCTGCGCGGCCGTCGAGACCGGCCAGGGATTCACCACGCTCGCCCGGCAGATCGTCCAGGAGACGCTGGGCGTCGACGAGGTGCACGTGGCCCCCGTCGACACCGACCAGCCCTCGGCCGGAGCGGGCTGCCGCGGCCGCCACACCTGGGTGTCGGGCGGCGCGGTGGAACGGGCGGCGAAGATGGTCCGCACCCAGCTCCTCCAGCCGCTGGCGCACAAGTTCGGCATGTCCACCGAACTCCTCCAGATCGCCGACGGCAAGATCACCTCCTACGACGGCGTGCTGTCGACCACGGTCACCGAGGCAATGGAGGGCAAGGAGCTGTGGGCCACGGCGCAGTGCCGCCCGCACCCCACGGAACCGCTGGACGAGTCGGGCCAGGGCGACGCCTTCGTCGGCCTCGCCTTCTGCGCGATCCGCGCGGTGGTGGACGTCGACATCGAGCTGGGCTCGGTGCGGGTGGTGGAGCTGGCCGTGGCCCAGGACGTCGGACGCGTCCTCAACCCCGCGCAGCTGGCCGCCCGGATCGAGGCGGGCGTCACCCAGGGCGTGGGCATCGCCCTCACGGAGAACCTGCGCGCCCCGCGCGGCCTGCTCCGCCACCCCGACCTCACGGGCTACGCCCTGCCCACCGCCCTGGACACGCCCGACATCCAGATCGTGCGCCTGGTCGAGGAACGGGACGTCGTGGCCCCCTTCGGCGCCAAGGCGGTCAGCGCGGTCCCGGTCGTCACCTGCCCGGCGGCGATCGCCTCCGCCGTGCGCGCCGCCACCGGCCGCCCGGTCAACCGCCTGCCGATCCGCCCCCAGGCCGCGGTCGTCACCGGCGGGTGACCACCCGTTCCCCGGGTGTTTCCCCAGGCCGGGGGCGTTGTCAGTGGTGCGGCGTAGTGTGCTGGGCAGTGGGGAGGACGGCTACCGCGATCCGACCCGCACCGGCACACACGGAAGCACGGAAACACGGGACACGGGGGACAGATGAGCACGACCGGCGCCGCCACCGCGGTGATCACCCTGCCCGAGGCCGCCCTCGACCCGTACGTCACGCACGCGCCGACCCGCCACCGGCTGACCGGCCCCGGCCTGCCGGCCGACAGCGCGTACCTGACGTTCGCTCCGCTGCGCCGCGACGGCCTGCGCACGGTGGCCGACTCCACCGGCGACCCCGACGGACTCGACGCCGAGCTGCGCGACCAGTTGGTGATAGGCGGTCTGCTGGGCCCCGGCGGTCTGGAGGCGGACACGCTGCTGCTGGACGGCGGCACCGGCGAGGTCTCCACGACGTTCTTCCTGCACGACCGCCCCGACCTGATGGACGCCAGCCCGCTGGCGCCGTCCCTGGACGCCCTGGTCCGCTTCGCCGCGGTCACGGAGGAACTGGCGGGCCTGCGCGGCCAGTTCGCCTCCTACGCCGGACGGTACGGCCCGGAGGCGGTGGCGGAGGCGTCCCGTCAGCTCCTGGCCGTGTTCGAGGAGGGCACGGACGGCGAGGTGCCGCCGTTCTGGAAGGCCGCCGCCCTCATCCGCCCCCTGGCCCTGATCGCGGGCCCCGGCACCCGCTCGGGCCTCGCCCTCGACCTGCCCGCCCGCCTCCTGGAGACGGAGTTCGGCCCCGGCCGCGTCGCCCGCTTCGAGGACGTCGACTTCCCCGCCGCCCTCACCCACGAGCCGACCCGCCGCTTCCTGCGCGAGACGGGCCTCCCCGAGGACGGCATCCTCTTCCAGCTGGACACCGACGTCCCCCTGCCCACCCTCACCGAGCACCACACCGACGCCGGCCGCCCGGCCCTGCCGCCCACCGGACTCCCGGTCCCCGCCGACCGCCTGATACGCCTCGGCCACCTCGTCGCCGACCACAGCCTGGTCGTCGACGGCGCCACGGGCACAGTCTGGAACTGGAGCGAACCGGAAGCCCTGCTCCGCCCGCTCAACACGGACGTCTCCACCCTCGCCTACACCCTCTGGCTCCTGCACCGCGAGAAGCAGATCGACGCCGACCTCGACGCCGAACTCACCACCGACGCCTACGACCAGCTCGCGATGCTCATGATCCAGGCCCTCACATCCATCGACCCGACGGGCACCACCCCGGACACCGACTGGCACTACTGGACAGAAATGTTCCAGGACGAGGCAGGCGGAGTCCTGTGACCCTCCACCTGCCCCGCCCTCATCCGGAGGCCGTGGCGGGAATCGAACCCGCGTAACTCGCTTTGCAGGCGAGTCCCTCAACCACTCGGGCACACGGCCGGGTCGGCGGGGCCGTGAGGCGGGCCGCCGTGTCGGTGTGACGACCGTAGGGCGGGTGGGGCGGGGGACTCAAGGGGAGAGGCGGGGGTGCAACGGGACTGCCATACGGCGTTCATGAACGGGGGAGGGCGGCGCGCGGGGTCGTACGACCAAGGTCCCGTCGCGGGGGCGACTCCGGACAGGGGTCAAAGCGGGCTGTGCACCTTACGCTGGCGACCATGACCGCCCTCGAACCACGCGACGCCGATGTCGCCGACACCCCTGGCAGATCCGAGACGCCCGCTCCGCCGTCCGTACGGGAGGCGGCGGAAGGGTCGGTGCTGGGCCGGGCCCACCGGGCGCTCAGTATCGGGATCGTCTCCGTCGTGCTGCTGATCGCCTTCGAGGCGACCGCCGTGGGCACGGCCATGCCGGTCGCGGCGCGGGAACTGCACGGGGTGCCGCTGTACGCGTTCGCGTTCTCGGGGTACTTCACGACCAGCCTGTTCGGGATGGTGCTCGCCGGGCAGTGGGCGGACCGGCGCGGTCCGCTGGCCGCGCTCACCACGGGCATCGGGGCGTTCGCCGCCGGGCTGCTGCTCGCCGGTACCGCGGGCACGATGTGGGTGTTCATCCTGGGCCGGGCCGTCCAGGGCCTGGGCGGCGGACTGGTGATCGTCGCGCTGTACGTGGTCGTCGGCCGGGCCTACCCCGAGCGGCTGCGTCCGGCGATCATGGCGGCGTTCGCGGCGGCCTGGGTGGTCCCCTCGATCGTCGGGCCGCTCGCCTCCGGCGCGGTGACCGAACACCTGGGCTGGCGCTGGGTGTTCATCGGCATCCCCGTCCTGGTGGTGCTCCCGCTGGCGATGGCCCTGCCGCAGATACGCCGCCGGGCCTCGGGCCCGGTGCACGGTCCCGGCCCGGTGAAGGGGGACAGCGAGGGCACGGACCGGGGCGCCGCGGCCTTCGACGCCCGCCGCATCCGGCTCGCCCTCGTCCTCTCCCTCGGCGCGGGCCTGCTCCAGTACGCGGCCCAGGACCTGCGCTGGATCTCGCTGCTCCCGGGTGCGGCGGGCGCCGCGCTGCTGGTGCCGGCCGTGCGCGGGCTGCTGCCGCACGGCACCTGGCGGGCGGCGCGCGGTCTGCCCTCCGTGGTGCTCCTGCGCGGCGTGGCCGCCGGGTCGTTCATCGCCGCCGAGTCCTTCGTGCCGCTGATGCTCGTCACCCAGCGCGGCCTGTCCCCGACCCTGGCCGGGTTCTCGCTCGCCGCGGGCGGGGCCACCTGGGCGCTGGGCTCGTGGGTGCAGTCCCGGCCGGGCCCGGCGGCCTACCGGGAGCGGCTGATGACGCTCGGCATGGTGCTGGTCGCGGCGGCCATCGCCACCGCGCCGAGCGTGCTGATCCACTCCGTCCCGGTGTGGACGGTCGCCGTCGCCTGGGGCTTCGGCTGCTTCGGCATGGGTTTGGTGATCTCCTCCACCAGCGTGCTCCTGCTGAAGCTGTCCGCCCCCGAGGAGGCCGGCGCCAACTCCGCGGCCCTCCAGTTGTCCGACGCCCTCTCCAATGTGCTCCTGCTCGCCGCGGGCGGCGCCGCCTTCGCCGCGCTGGGCGGCGGCACGGTGGCCCACACCACGGCGGCGGCCACCGGCACCGCCGCCCACCCCGCCGCCTTCGCGGCGGTCTTCCTGCCGATGGCGGGGGTGGCGCTCGCGGGCGCGTGGGTGACGCGGCGGCTCCGGACCCCCGACGGCACGGACGGACACCACATCACGGCCGATCTCACGGCCGATCTCCCGGATGACGTCACGGATGATCTGTGACCCGTGTCGCACCCGCCCCCGGTGGGGTGTCGTCGGCTCAGGGCCGGGGTGAGGACACCGGTAGGGTGGCCCGGTTGTCATACGTAGCCGAGCCCCGAGCCCCGAGCACAGCGAACCGGAGACCGTGACTACCACCACCGCCGCCGCCTCCCATCACCTCTCGCCCGCCTTCCCCGGCCGTGCCCCGTGGGGAACCGCCAGCAAGCTGCGTGCCTGGCAGCAGGGCGCGATGGAGAAGTACCTCCAGGAGCAGCCGCGCGACTTCCTCGCCGTCGCCACCCCCGGCGCCGGCAAGACCACCTTCGCGCTGACGCTCGCCTCCTGGCTGCTGCACCACCACGTCGTCCAGCAGGTGACCGTGGTCGCGCCCACCGAGCACCTGAAGAAGCAGTGGGCGGAGGCCGCCGCACGCATAGGCATCAAGCTGGATCCCGAGTACAGCGCGGGACCGCTGGGCCGCGAGTACCACGGGGTGGCCGTCACCTACGCCGGTGTCGGCGTCCGCCCCATGCTGCACCGCAACCGCGTCGAGCAGCGCAAGACCCTCGTCATCCTCGACGAGATCCACCACGCCGGAGACTCCAAGTCGTGGGGCGAGGCCTGCCTGGAGGCGTTCGAGCCGGCCGCCCGGCGGCTCGCGCTGACCGGTACGCCGTTCCGCTCCGACACCAACCCCATCCCCTTCGTCACGTACGAGGAGGGCAACGACGGCATCCGCCGCTCGTCCGCCGACTACACCTACGGCTACGGTTCGGCGCTGGGCGACGGCGTCGTCCGGCCGGTCATCTTCCTCTCCTACAGCGGCAACATGCGCTGGCGCACCAAGGCGGGCGACGAGATCGAGGCCCGGCTCGGCGAGCCGATGACCAAGGACGCCGTCAGCCAGGCGTGGCGCACCGCGCTCGATCCGCGCGGCGAGTGGATGCCGTCCGTGCTGCGCGCCGCCGACCAGCGGCTCACCGAGGTCCGCAAGGCCATCCCGGACGCCGGTGCGCTGGTCATCGCCTCCGACCAGGACTCCGCGCGCGCCTACGCCAAGCTGATCCGCGAGATCACCGGGGAGGGCGCCACCGTCGTCCTGTCCGACGACACCGGCGCCTCGCAGCGCATCGACGACTTCAGCCACGGCGACGACCGCTGGATGGTCGCCGTGCGCATGGTGTCCGAGGGCGTCGACGTGCCGCGGCTCGCGGTCGGGGTGTACGCGACGACGATCTCCACCCCGCTCTTCTTCGCCCAGGCCGTCGGCCGTTTCGTACGGTCCAGGCGGCGCGGCGAGACCGCCTCCGTGTTCCTGCCGACCATCCCCGACCTGCTGACCTTCGCCAACGAGATGGAGGTCGAGCGCGACCACGCCCTCGACAAGCCGAAGAAGGAGGGCGAGGAGGACCCCTACGCCGAGTCCGAGAAGGAGATGGACGAGGCGAACAAGGAGCAGGACGAGGACACCGGCGAGCAGGACATGCTGCCGTTCGAGGCGCTGGAGTCCGACGCCGTCTTCGACCGGGTCCTCTACGACGGCGCCGAGTTCGGCATGCAGGCCCACCCGGGCAGCGAGGAGGAGCAGGACTACCTCGGCATCCCGGGACTGCTGGAGCCCGAGCAGGTGCAGATGCTGCTCCAGAAGCGGCAGGCGCGGCAGATCGCGCACAGCCGCAAGAAGCCGGACGACGAGGCGGATCTGCTCGAACTGCCCGCCGAGCGGCGCCCGGTGGTGACCCACAAGGAGCTGATGGAGCTGCGCAAGCAGCTCAACACCATGGTCGGCGCCTACGTCCACCAGAGCGGCAAGCCGCACGGCGTGATCCACACCGAGCTGCGCCGGGTGTGCGGCGGCCCGCCGAGCGCGGAGGCCACCGCCGGACAGCTGCGCCAGCGCATCGCCAAGGTGCAGGAGTGGGCGACCCGGATGCGCTGACGGCACCGGTGCGCCGGGGGCCGGAAGACGGACCGTGGGGCCCCGGGGGCGTGTGAGGGATGTGTGCAGGCGGGTGCGGTACGTATCGGGACGAACGCGAGCAGTTTGTTTCGGTCGTTGACCGGATTCTGGACGGAGCCTTCCGCTCAGCGAACCGGCTTCGCTACTGTCCCGCTACGCACACGCCCCGTGGCAGCGCCGCCGCGGAGCGCAGCCGTGAAGCGACCGGGTCCGGGACCGCCCCCCGACCCGCCGGCCGATCGGCGGCCTCTGTCGCGCGTCACTGACGGGACTCGGTGACGCCCCGCCGCGATGAGCGCCGCCGACCTCACCACTGAAGGAGTGGGCGTCGTGACCGCGGAGACATCCCAGACGCTCGACCGGGGACTGCGGGTCCTCAAACTGCTGGCCGACACGGACCACGGGCTGACCGTCACCGAGCTGTCCCAGAGACTGGGCGTGAACCGGACCGTCGTCTACCGCCTGCTCGCCACCCTCGAACAGCACGCGCTGGTCCGCCGCGACCTGGGTGGCCGGGCCCGGGTCGGACTCGGGGTGCTGCGGCTGGGCCGCCAGGTGCACCCGCTGGTGCGCGAGGCGGCGCTGCCCGCACTGCGGTCGCTGGCCGAGGACATCGGGGCGACCGCGCATCTGACGCTGGTGGACGGCGCGGAGGCGCTCGCGGTCGCCGTGGTCGAGCCGACCTGGACCGACTACCACGTGGCCTACCGGGCCGGTTTCCGCCACTCCCTGGAGCGGGGCGCCGCGGGCAAGGCGATACTGACCGCCCGCCGCCAGCCGTCGGCCGAACCCGGCTACATCCTCACCCACGGCGAACTGGAGGCGGGCGCCTGCGGTGCCGCCGCGCCGCTGCTCGGGGTGACCGGCGTCGAGGGCAGCGTGGGGGTGGTGATGCTCGCCGACGCGGTGCCCGAGCGGGTGGGGCCGCGGGTGGTGGACGCGGCCCGTGAGGTGGCCGAGGCTCTCAGATGAGGGTGCCGCGCGGTCGCGTAGATTGATTCCGTGCTCTCTCGCCTCACACGCCCCCAGGCCCTCACCGTCTGCGCGTTGCCCGTCGTGGCCCTGATCGCCACGGCGGTCTTCGCGCCGCTGCCGTTCTCGGTGGCGCAGCCGGGGTCGACGGCGGATGTGCTCGGCAGCTACAAGGGCAACCAGGTGATCACCATCTCCGGGGCGCCCGTGCGCGGCACGACCGGGCAGCTGCGGATGACGACGATCGAGGCGACCGGTCCGGACGCGCGCATCTCGCTGAGCGAGGTGATCGACGGCTGGTTCGCCACCGACCGCGCGGTCATGCCGCGCGACGCGGTCTACCCGAGCGGCGACACCGTACGGCAGATCGAGCAGCACAACGCCGCGCAGATGAAGGAGTCGCAGGACTCGGCGACCCAGGCGGCGCTGAAGTACCTCGGCAGGTCCGGCGAGAAGATCGACGTCAAGCTCGACCTCGCCAACGTCGGCGGTCCCAGCGCGGGGCTGCTGCTCTCCCTGGGCATCGTCGACAAGCTGCACGGCGCCGGCGGCGGCGCCGATCTCACCGGCGGCCGGACGATCGCGGGCACCGGCACCATCACCCCCGACGGCACGGTGGGCGCGGTCGGCGGGGTCGGCCTCAAGACGCAGGCCGCGCGGCGGGACGGCGCCACGGTCTTCCTGGTGCCCAGGGCCGAGTGCAAGGACGCCGGGGCGGAACTGCCGAAGGGGCTGCGCCTGGTCCCGGTGACCACGCTGAAGGGCGCGATCACCGCCCTGACCGCCCTGCGCGAGGGCAAGGAGTCCGCCGTACCGAGCTGTTAGCCGGCCGTACCGAGCTGTCAGGCCGTCACGGCGCGCGGGGCGGGGGAGGCCGTGGCCAGGCGCAGGCCGACCTCCACCAGGGTCCAGCCGAGCCAACCCCTCAGGTCACGGGGCTGCCGCTGACGTGCGCTGTCGGCCAGCCGGTCGGCGTCGGCCTCCGCGTGGAGTGCGGCGGCGCGGTCGTGGTGCAGGGCGAGGTGGATCTCGGAGTGCATCGGGCTGCCTCTCAGGCCGTACGGGTGGGGAGGACGTGCGTGTGGATGCGGATCTGCTCGCTGTCCGGGGTGTTCTCCTCCGGGGCCAGGACCCGGTAGCTGTTCAGGAGCGCGTGCATCTTCTCGATGAGGTCGCGGGCGAGGTCGGGCGTCAGGCGCAGGGTCCAGTCGCTCATGTCCGAGGCCCGGCTCCAGCTCTCGCCCCAGTCGTTCCTGGTGGCGAGCCAGGTCGCCAGTTCCTGGGTGTGGTGGTTGGCGATCCCGTGCAGGAACACGTCGGCGGCGCCGCGCACGGTCGGGTCGGGGTCCTCGAGGAGCTGTTCGTCGAAGCTCACGCCGTCGTGCGCCGCCCGCCACCAGCGCTCGCGGCCCTTGCCGTGCTCGGGCGCGTCCTCGATGAAGCCGTGCGCGGCGAGCTGGCGCAGGTGGTAGCTGGTGGCACCGCTGGACTCGCCCAGCTTGGCGGCGAGCTGGGAGGCGGTGGCGGGGCCGCCCTGGCGCAGCGCGGTGAGCAGCTGCATCCGCAGGGGGTGGGCCAGCCCGCGGAGCGTCCGGGCGTCGAGGCGGCGGACTTCGGGCTGTTCGGGTCCAGGCAGTTCGGGTTCCGGCATGCGTACAAAGATAGCCTTGCAAAGGAACCCTTGCAAGGACTTCTTTGCAACTAAGTCTTTGTACGGGTGACTCGTTGTCCGGGCTCTCCCGCTGGACGCGGTCTCCCGGCTGGACGCGGTCTCCCGGGGGCCCGGGACCGGGCCCCCGTCGGGTCACTCCTCCGCCGCCTGCTCCACCAGCGGGATGATCCGCATCGGCACCGGGTTCTCCATCACGATCGCCGTGGAGGCGCGGACGATGCCCTCGATGCCCACCACCCGGTCGATCACCCGCTGGAGGTCGGCGTTGGAGCGGGCCACGAGACGGCACAGCATGTCGCCGGTGCCGGTGGTGGTGTGCAGCTCCAGCACCTCCGGCACGGTCGCCAGATGCGCCCGCACCCCCGCGCCCTGCCCCTGCCGGATCTGGAGCGTGGCGAAGGCGGTGACCGGATAGCCGAGCGCCGCCGGGTCCACCTCCGGACCGAAGCCGCGGATCACCCCGCCCGAGCGCAGCCGGTCCAGCCGCGCCTGCGCCGTCCCCCGCGCCACCCCCAGCCGCCGGGACATCTCCAGCACACCGATCCGCGGCTCGCGCGCCAGCAGCACGATGATGCGGCCGTCCAGATGATCGATCGCCATCAGCCCGCCTCCCGGTGGTCATCCTGTACAGAAAGCCCGACGTCACCGGGCATTCACTGGTCACCTTGCCCAGCGATTGTGCGAACTATTGCGCACCTTGCGGAGCCGGGTGACGCTTCGCCTATGACGCAGACCACACAGCACACTCCCGACGCGACCGCACGGCAGGCCGACCCCTTCCCGGTCAAGGGAATGGACGCGGTCGTCTTCGCCGTGGGCAACGCCAAGCAGGCGGCGCACTACTACTCCACCGCCTTCGGCATGACCCTGGTCGCCTACTCCGGACCGGAGAACGGCAGCCGCGAGACCGCGAGCTATGTCCTGGAGAGCGGCTCCGCCCGGTTCGTGTTCACCTCCGTGATCAAGCCCTCCACCCCCTGGGGCAACTTCCTCGCCCAGCACGTGGCCGACCACGGCGACGGCGTCGTCGACCTCGCCATCGAGGTCCCGGACGCGCGGGCCGCGTACAGCTACGCCGTCGAGCACGGCGCGCGCTCGGTGACCGAGCCGTACGAGCTGAAGGACGAGCACGGCACGGTCGTCCTCGCCGCCATCGCCACCTACGGCGAGACCCGGCACACCCTGGTCGAGCGCAAGGGCTACGACGGCCCCTACCTGCCGGGCTTCACCTCCGCCGAGCCCATCGTGGCGCCGCCCGCCCAGCGCTCCTTCCAGGCGGTCGACCACTGCGTCGGCAACGTCGAACTCGGCCGGATGAACGAGTGGGTCGAGTTCTACAACAAGGTCATGGGCTTCACGAACATGAAGGAGTTCGTGGGCGACGACATCGCCACCGAGTACAGCGCGCTGATGTCGAAGGTGGTGGCCGACGGCACGCTCAAGGTCAAGTTCCCGATCAACGAGCCCGCCATCGCCAAGAAGAAGTCCCAGATCGACGAGTACCTGGAGTTCTACGGCGGTGCCGGAGTCCAGCACATCGCGCTGAACACCAACGACATCGTGCACACGGTCCGCCAGATGCGCGCCGCCGGAGTCCGCTTCCTGGACACCCCGGACTCGTACTACGACACCCTCGGCGAGTGGGTCGGCGACACCCGGGTGCCCATCGACACCCTGCGCGAGCTGAAGATCCTCGCCGACCGCGACGAGGACGGCTACCTGCTCCAGATCTTCACCAAGCCGGTCCAGGACCGCCCGACGGTGTTCTTCGAGATCATCGAGCGGCACGGCTCCATGGGCTTCGGCAAGGGCAACTTCAAGGCCCTGTTCGAGGCGATCGAGCGCGAGCAGGAGCGCCGCGGCAACCTCTGACCGCACCGCACCCGCACCGCACCCCGCAACGGCGAGGCCCGGCCGTCCGTCCCGGCGGCCGGGCCTCGCCGTCTCCGGGAGACGCCCCGCCCCGGCCGGTGCCCGGCGCGGGCCTATCCGGTGGCGTCCGTCGCCACCTCCACCCCCGCGGGCGCCTCCGCCGCCACCGGCTCGCCCAGCTCCGCCAGCGCCCGGCCCGCCTCCGGCGCCCGGAGGGGGGAGAAGGCCGGGGCGGTGCGCAGCGCCTGCTCCAGATGGCGGCGGGCCGGTCCGGTCAGCCCCAGCTCCGCCTCGATGGCCCCCCGGTGGAACTCGTACAGCGCGTCGCGCACCCCGCCCCCCTGCGCCTCCTCCGTCGCCGTCGTCGCGAACTCCAGCGCCTCCTGGTCCTGCCCCGCCCGGTGCAGCGCCCAGCCCAGCGCGTCGGCCACCGCCGTGCCCGGCTGGCGCCGCCACTCCTCGCGCAGCCCGCGCACCGCCTCCTCGGGATCCCCGTGGTCCGCCTCCAGCCGCCCGAGGACCAGCGCGGTGTCCACCCCGGCCGCCTCTTCCTGCCCGGCCCGCTCCCGCACCCGCTCGTACTGCGCCTCGGCCGGTCCGTCCTGCCCCAGCGACTCGTACAGCTCGCCCAGTTCCAGCAGATGCTCCGGGCGCGGCCGGTCGCCCAGCGCCCGCCGGTAGGCGGCCACGGCCTCCGCGGACCGGCCCAGCGAGGCCAGCGTCCGGGCCCGCCCCGCCAGGGCGTCCCGCCGGGCCGGGTCCAGGCGCAGCGCCGCCGTGAAGGAGCGCTGTGCCTCGTCGAGATCGCCGCGCTCCCAGGCGTAGCGCCCGGACTGCTCCAGGTACGCGGCCCGTTCCGCCGGCCCGGTCGCGGCCGCCACCGCGTCCGTGAGCTGGGCCGCCGCGTCCTCGCGCCAGCCGCGGTCCCGGTAGACGGCCGCGGCCCGCGCCCGCGCGGCGGGGGAGTGGTCCGCCTTCAGTGACTGCTCCAGATAGCGGCCGACGGCCTTGTGGTCACCCATCCCGGTGCAGGCGTCGATCAGCAGCGCGTACGTCGCCCCGCGCCCCGGCGCCAGGGCCAGCGCCTGCTGGGCCCAGGTGCGCGCCGCGGGGAAGTCCCGCCGCTCGACGGCCAGCGCCGCCAGGGCGGTGGTCGCGTCCGCGTTGTGCTCCGGGCTCAGCCGCAGCGAGGTGCGCAGCGCCCGTTCGGCCGCCGGGAGGCCGGCCGGGTCCGCCGTGTGCCGCGCCCGCTCGACGTACGCCGCTCCCAGCACCGCCCACGCCCGCGCGTCCGCCGGGTGCGCCCGTACCCGGCGCTCCCGGTCGGCGATCAGCTCCGTCAGACCGGGCAGCGCGGCGGGCACCCCGGCCGTCACCGCGTCCAGCGCCGCCCGCGTCAGTCCGGCCGCCCGTGCCGCGCCGGGCGCCCCGGGCGCGGACGGCCGCAGCGCCGGGCGCTCCGCGGGCCGCGCGAGCAGGACCGCGCCCGCCGCACCGCCCAGCACGGCCAGCGCGACGAGGATCCGTGCCGCCGTCCGGCGCGCCGGGCGTCCCCCGCGCGCCGGGTGAATGGCCGGGGCCGGGTCCGGGGCCGGGTCGGGGGTCCGTGCAGGCTTCTCCATGGCGCACACTGTGCGCCGGTGCGCCCGCGCACGCCCGGCGCGACCCGGCGGCGGCGCCGAGGGCCACCCGGCGGGCGCAACCCGCCGCCACCGAGCAGGGGCACCGGGCAGGGGCACCGGGCAGGCCACCCGGCGGGCGGAGGGATCGCGTCCACGGGGTTCCCACCGGTCGCCGCGGGTGTCACGCTGTGATCATGAGCCGTATCCAAGCCGCACCCGACGCAGTGGAGGCCAACCTCACCGACCGGCTCCTCGCGGGCCTGCCGGCCGAGGCGGTCCTCACCGATCCCGACGTCACCGCCTCCTACGCCCAGGACATGGCGAGCTTCTGCCCGTCCGGCGCCCCGGCCGTCGTCGTCCTGCCGCGCACCGTGGAACAGGTCCAGCACGTCATGCGGACCGCCACCGAGCTGCGCGTCCCGGTCGTCCCGCAGGGCGCCCGCACCGGCCTGTCCGGCGCGGCCAACGCCTCTGACGGCTGCATCGTCCTCTCCCTGACCAAGATGGACCGCATCCTGGAGATCAACCCCGTCGACCGGGTCGCGGTCGTCGAGCCCGGCGTCGTCAACGCCACCCTCTCCCGCGCGGTCAACGAGTACGGCCTCTCCTACCCGCCGGACCCCTCCAGCTGGGAGATGTGCACCATCGGCGGCAACATCGGCACCGCCTCCGGCGGCCTGTGCTGCGTGAAGTACGGGGTCACCGCCGAGTACGTCCTCGGCCTGGACGTGGTGCTCGCCGACGGCCGCCTGCTGTCCACCGGCCGCCGCACCGCCAAGGGTGTCGCCGGGTACGACCTCACCCGGCTCTTCGTCGGCTCCGAGGGCTCGCTCGGCATCGTCGTGCGGGCCGTCCTCGCGCTCAAGCCGCAGCCGCCGCAGCAGCTCGTGCTGGCCGCCGAGTTCTCCTCCGCGAGCGCCGCCTGCGACGCGGTGTGCCGGATCATGGAGGGCGGCCATGTGCCCTCCCTGCTCGAACTGATGGACCGTACGACGGTCAAGGCCGTCAACGACCTGGCCCGCATGGGCCTGCCGGAGACCACCGAGGCGCTGCTGCTCGCCGCGTTCGACACGCCCGACCCGGCCGCCGACCTCGCCGCCGTCGGCGCGCTGTGCGAGGCGGCCGGCGCCACCCAGGTCGTCCCCGCCGACGACGCCGCCGAGTCCGAACTGCTGCTCCAGGCCCGCCGGATGTCGCTGACCGCGCTGGAGGCGGTCAAGGGCACGACGATGATCGACGACGTGTGCGTGCCCCGCTCCCGGCTCGGCGAGATGCTCGACGGGGTCGAGCGGATCGCCGCGAAGTACGGGCTCACCATCGGTGTCTGCGCGCACGCCGGTGACGGCAACACCCACCCGACCGTCTGCTTCGACGCCCGGGACCCGGAGGAGTCGCGGCGCGCCCGCGAGTCCTTCGACGAGATCATGGCCCTCGGGCTGCGGCTGGGCGGCACCATCACCGGCGAGCACGGCGTGGGCGTCCTGAAGAAGGAGTGGCTGGCGCGCGAGATCGGCCCGGTCGGGGTGGAGATGCAGCGGGCCGTCAAACAGGTCTTCGACCCGCTGAACCTCCTCAACCCGGGCAAGCTGTTCTGACCGCCGCCCGGCCCCCGTCCGCCCCGCTCGCTCTTCCCGCTCCTCCGGCTCACTGAGCGAGCAGTCCGGCCAGCCCCGCGTCGATCCCGAGCTGCTCGCCCTCGCTGCCCGGCGGCACCACCCGCAGGGTGCGCTCCAGCCACGACGACACCTGCGCGGAGGGCGCCTCCAGCAGCGCCGTACCGGACGGCGAGCTGAGCGCCATCAGCACCACGCTGCGGCCCTCCGCCTTCGACGGCCACACCCGTACGTCGCCGTGGCCGCACGGCCGGAACACCCCCTCCACCAGCAGATCCCGGGCGAACGCCCAGTGCACCGGCTGACCGGAGTCGACATGGAAGTCGATGTGCACGGCGTACGGATCGGCGGTGCGGTAGGAGAGCCGGGCCGGTACGGGGATCCCCCGCTCGGGCGACAGGATCAGCCTCAGCTCCAGCTCGCGCTCCACCACGGTGTGTCGCATGGTTCTCGTCCTCTCCACTCATGACGCGTGTCGCGTACGGCCCCGGATGCGGGCCCGCACGGGAGAGAGGCGGCCGGACGCCGGGCATTACGCGGGTCCGCGAAACTTTTTCCGCGCCCGTCCGGGGGAGGAGGGGGGGCGGCGCCCGGCTCCGGGAGGTGACGCACATGTACGAGGGAGTGCCCGGAAAGGGGTGGGTCCGGCGGGACGGGCCGTGCCGGGTGCGCCGGTCTGATAGATGTGGAGGCCCCCAAGACGACCCCCGAGCAGATACGGGACGACGGACATGAGCGCCCCAACCCCCGCACCAGGCGACGACAGGCCCCGCGAGGGGTACTACCCGGACCCGTCCATCCCCGGATACGTCCGGTACTGGAACGGTTCCTCCTGGGTGCCGGGCACCAGCCGGCCGGCCCCCGCCGACGGCGAGCCGCTCAGCCCGCCGCCCGGCGCGCGGCCCGCCGCGTCCGCGACCCCGGAGGTCGAGGAGACGGGCCCGCACTTCTTCGACGAGGACCCGCCCCCGGCGGCCGCCCGCCCGGAACCGGCGGCCGCGCCGTGGACCGCCGGCCCGGATCCGCACCCCCGGTGGACCGCACCGGCCGGCCCCGACCCCCGGGTCGCCCACACGAACTCCCCTGCGGGGGAGGGCGATCGGGGCCAGGGCCAGTTGCAGGGCCAGTTGCCGGGGCAGGGGCAGGGCGGTGGCGCCGCTCCGGCACAGGACGGCGGCGGATCCGCCGGTACGTTCGTGTTCCGGCGGCCGACCGCCGCCGACGCCCCGGCCGGTCCCGCCGGTCCGGCCGATGCTGCCGCCCCGGCTGCTCCCGCCGGTCCCGGCATCCCCGGGCCGGGCGGTCCCGTGGACGACGGCACCATGACCTTCCGGCCCGTCCCGCGCTCCGGCCCGTCTCGGGCCGCGTCCGGGCAGCCCTCCGTGCCCGCCCAGGGCGCCCACGACCCGGCTCCCGCACAGGCACAGGTCCAGCCGCAGGGTCCGGTCCAGCCGCAGGGCCCGGTGCGCGCCCAGCCCCCGAGCCCGGCACAGGCAGCAGGGCCCGCCCCGGCGCACGTACCCGCCCCCGCGTCACCCTCGCCTGCCCCCGCTCCGTCGGCGCCCGTCGCCCCCGCGGCGCCGCTGCCCCACCAGGCCGCAGCGCCCCCGCACGCCGCCGCGGTGCCCGGCTCGCTTCCCTCCCCGGTGGCCGGTGGCCCCGGTGGCGGCCAGGCGTCCTGGGCGCAGCAGGTGCACCAGCTCGCGGGAGCGGGGACCGGAGCGGGCCCCGGCGCGGCGGCCGGGGAGCAGCCCGTGGCGCCCTGGAAGCCGCCGGTGGAGGACGTGTTCCAGGCCGCGGCGCGGCGACAGGCGGCGGCCCGGCCGGCGGGCCTCGGCAAGCGGCTGGCCGCCCGCCTGGTCGACACCGTGCTCCTCGCGGGCGTCACCGCCGTGGCCGCCGTGCCGCTCGGTACCCGGGCCGTCGACCATGTCGACGCGAAGATCGACGCGGCCAAGCTCACCGGGCGCACGGTCACCGTCTGGGTGCTGGACGGCACGACGGCGGCGTACCTCGGTGTCGTCCTGGCCGTCCTGCTGCTCGCCGGTGTCCTCTACGAGGTGCTGCCCACCGCCAAGTGGGGCCGCACGCTCGGCAAGAAGCTCTGCGGACTCCAGGTGCGGGACATCGAGGGCCATGAGCCGCCGTCGTTCGGCCCGGCGCTGCGCCGCTGGCTGGTGTACAGCGTGCCCGGACTCCTGGGCGTGGGGATCGTGGGCGTCCTGTGGTGCCTGTTCGACCGGCCGTGGCACCAGTGCTGGCACGACAAGGCGGCGCACACCTTCGTGGCGGACTGACCCGGCCCCGGGCCGCGGGCGCCCACGGCCGTCCGCCCGCCGCCCGGTACCCGGCGCCCGCCGTCCGGCATCCGTCATCCGTCATCCGTACGGATGCTCGCCGGATGCGCCCCGCCCGCGTTCGGGTTCCACTCGGCGCATGAGCACCGAACCGCCGCCCCCCGGCTCCGAACCGCCCGCGGGCTCCGGACCCCCGCCCGGAGGCCAGCCGCCGCCGGGCGGCCCGCCCCCGGGAAGCGGCAACCCGTACAGCGGCGGCGGCAGTCCGTACAGCGGGGGAGGCGGCCCGTACGAGGGCGGCGGCTCTCATGAGGGCGGCGGCCCCTACGGCGGTGGCGGCGGTCCGTACGGCGGTGGCGGCGGTCCCTACGGCGGCGACCCGTACGGTGGTGGCCCGCCCCCCGGCGGCCCGCTCGCCGGGATGCCGCCGCTGGCGGAGAGCGGCAGGCGCACCCTCGCCCGGATCATCGACCTGGTCCTGGTCGGCATCGTCACCTGGGTGATCACCTGGGCGCTGCGCGTCAACGAGACGACGATGAACGCCGATCAGGTCGAGGTCGGTACGTCCATCGCGCAGTCGGTGGTCGGCGTGGTGCTCTACGTCGCCTACGACACCTTCATGATTTCCCGGTCGGGGCAGACGCTGGGCAAGAAGTGGCTGGGGATGCGGGTGGCGAACCTGAGCGACGGGTCGACGCCGTCCGCGGCCACCGCACTGGGGCGCTCGGCGGTGCTCTGGGTGCCGTTCTGGTTCTGCTGCGCCTGCATCTGGCTCGCGGTGTGCGGCGGCTGGAGCTACTTCGACCGGCCCTACAAGCAGGGCCTGCACGACAAGGCGGCCAAGACGGTGGTGGTCAGCACGGACCGGTGAGCCGACGCGGCGTCAGGGACGCGTGAGAGCAGCGCGGTCCGGTCCGGCGGCCCCGACGACAGCCGTCAGCGGCGGGCCGGGGTCCGGGGGCGTCCGGCGGCGGTCCGAGCCGCGGCGGCCATCGCGCCGGTGCCCGGCACCGCCGGGGAACCGGCCGCGGCGCTGCCGACGGCCGACGCGCGTGACTTCGGCAGCGGCACCGTCATGGCGACCAGGAGCCCCAGCGCGAGCGCCGCGAGGGCGATGACGGCGATCCCCACCCCCGAACTCGTCTGCGACAGCAGCAGCATGGCGAGCGTCGAGCAGATCACGGTGCAGGAGCCGTAGGCGAGCTGTGCGGCGGTCGGACGAGGCATGGCAATCGTGTCCTCGGAAGGATTGGGGGGTGCGACGGGGGCCGGCCTGGCGTCCCGTCCGCCGACTTCCGGGCGATCCGCCACATCGACTGTAATCTCCTGGATGCCCCTGCGGAACGCCCGGTAAGCGTGACCTAACCCACGGTGCCGGTGCACAGGGGGCGCACGGATTCACGGTGCGCCCTCCCGGGCCCGTTCCACGCGCCGGGACGGTCACCGGCCGGCGTCCGGCCCGCGTCCGGGCAGCCTGCGGTGCACCCCTGACCGTCCGTAAAGCGAACGAACGCTCCGCATAGTGCACTTGAACTGTCCAAGTCAAGGTCTGTCTTTTCTCGTAAACCTCTAGTCAAATGTCGTCACTTGACTAACACGCGTTGATCGCGCGCGGACTTTCTCGTGCCTCAGAGACCCCCCTTCCGCGCGTACGGACGCGTCAGGGGAGGACAGCAAGTGACCAGTAGACCCTGGACTTTCAGAGCAGCCGCGATCGGCGTCTCGCTCGCGGCGGCCGCCGCGACGTTCTCGACGTTCGCCGTCGCGGAGGCCGCCACCACGGCCGGCTCTCCCGCCGCCGTGAACCGGCACGACCCGCAGCCGGTCGGGCAGCACGAGCACAACCTCGACGGACCGCTGAGCAAGACCCAGGAGGCCCAGCGCCAGGAGGCCCTCAGCCAGGTCATCTCCGGCAAGGCCAAGGTCCAGAACCGCAATGGTTCCAAGGTCGTCGGCCTCAAGGGCAAGAAGGGCGACACCAAGTACGTCGAGCTGGGCCGGGAGAAGACCGACAAGATCTTCACCATCCTGGTCGAGTTCGGCGACCAGACCGACCCGAAGTACGGCGGCACCCCCGGGCCGCTGCACAACCAGATAGCCGCGCCGGACCGCAAGAAGGACAACTCCACGGCCTGGCAGAAGGACTACAACCAGAAGCACTTCCAGGACCTGTACTTCGGCACCGGCAAGAAGACCGAGTCGGTCAAGAAGTACTACGAGAAGCAGTCCTCGGGCCGCTACTCGGTGGACGGCGAGGTCTCGGACTGGGTCAAGGTCCCCTACAACGAGGCCCGTTACGGCTCGAACTACTGCGGCTCCACCAACTGCTCCAGCGTGTGGAACGTCGTCAGCGACGGCGTCAACGCCTGGGTGGCGCAGCAGAAGGCGGCCGGCAAGTCGGACGCCGCGATCAAGGCGGATCTGGCCAAGTACGACCAGTGGGACCGCTACGACTACGACGGCGACGGCAACTTCAACGAGCCGGACGGCTACATCGACCACTTCCAGATCGTGCACGCGGGCGAGGACGAGTCCGCGGGCGGCGGCGTCCAGGGCACCGACGCGATCTGGGCGCACCGCTGGTACGCGTACGGCACCGACGCCGGTTCCACCGGCCCGTCGGACAACAAGCTCGGCGGCGCGCAGATCGGTGACACCGGCGTCTGGGTCGGCGACTACACCATCCAGCCGGAGAACGGCGGACTCGGCGTCTACGCGCACGAGTACGGCCACGACCTCGGCCTGCCCGACGAGTACGACACCGCGGGCGGTGACAACTCCACCGGCTTCTGGACGCTGATGTCCTCCGGTTCCTGGCTGGGCCGGGGCGAGGACGCCATCGGCGACCTGCCCGGCGACATGAACGCCTGGGACAAGCTGCGTCTTGGCTGGCTGAACTTCGACACCGCCAAGGCCGGTGTGAAGTCCTGGCACAAGCTGGGCGTGTCCGAGTACAACACCAAGTACCGGCAGGCCGTGGTGGTCTCGCTGCCCGACAAGGCGGTCACCACCGAGGTCGTCAAGCCCGCGCAGGGCGTCACCCAGTGGTGGAGCGGCAGCGGCGACGACCTGAAGAACACCCTGACCCGGTCCGTCGACCTGACCGGCAAGAAGTCGGCCACGCTCAGCCTCGACGGCTGGTACGACATCGAGGCCAACTACGACTTCCTCTACACCGAGGTCTCGACCGACGGCGGCGCCAACTGGACCGCCCTGGACGGCACCGTGGACGGCCAGGCCATCCCGCGTGACGGCAGCGACAAGCCGGCCCTGACCGGTTCGGTCGACGCGTACAAGAAGCTGGCGTACCCGCTGGACGCCTACGCGGGCCAGAAGATCCAGCTCCGCTTCCGCTACCAGACGGACGGCGGCGCCGCGCTCAAGGGCTTCGCGGCCGACGAGATCGCGGTGACCGCGGACGGCACGGCGCTCTTCTCCGACAACGCCGAGACCGAGGACGCCGCCTGGACGGCGAAGGGCTTCTCCCGCATCGGCGCGTCCTTCACCAAGGACTACGAGCAGTACTACATCGCGGAGAACCGCCAGTACGTCTCGTACGACACCACGCTGAAGACCGGCCCGTACAACTTCGGTTCGGCCAAGCGCCCCGACTGGGTCGAGCACTACCCGTACCAGAACGGTCTGCTGATCTGGAAGTACGACACCTCCCAGGCGGACAACAACACCAGCGTCCACCCGGGCACCGGTCTGATCCTCCCGGTCGACTCGCACCCGACGGCCCTGCGCTGGTCGGACGGCACCCTGCTGCGCAACCGCGTCCAGGCGTACGACTCGCCGTTCAGCCTGTACCGCACGGACGGCATCACCCTGCACAAGGCGGACGTCAAGACCACGGTCAAGTCGTCGAAGGGGGTGCCGGTCTTCAACGACCACACCAGCACCTACTACGACGCCTCGAACCCGACCGGCGGGGTCAAGGTCACTGACACCAACACCCGGATCCAGATCACCAAGGAGGCCCACGACGGCTCCACGATCGAGCTGGAAGTCGGCCGCGCGGTGAAGTAAAGGTAAAAAGCCCAGGTCAAAAGCGTATCGGCGGCAACCCCCTGGCGGGTTGCCGCCGATCGTGTTTAGGTGCCTGCTGTGGCTCTCTTATTGACACCGACCGGAACGGGGAAGTGACCGCATGGCCGCAGGAGGCTTCAGCAAACTGCCGAACGGCACCGTCGTGGTCGCCCTCAACCTGCCCAGTCCCGCCCCCGGCAGCACCGGCGGCGTCCGGGTGCTCGTGCTCGCCCGCAACCGCGCCCGCGCCCTGACCCGGCTGCGCAACCTCGGTCTGCGCGCCGTCTACCTGCGGGGCAACGCCGCCCCGCCCACCCCGGACGAGATCACCGCGGTGCTGCACCACCCCGACGGCCTCATCTGGCGCACCTCGCCCGACGACGGCGGCGCCCCCGCCGGCCCCCCGGAGCTGTGGCACCCGATCAGGGCCCTGCTGCGCCCGCGCACCCCCGGAGCGGGCGTCAGCCCCGCCCAGGTCTGAGCACGCCCGGGTCCGTACGCCCCTGCGTCACCGCCCTAGGCGACGACGGGCTTGCCGGTCAGCTCCACGCCCGCCCGGCGCAGCTCCTCAAGGGCCCGCTCGGTGGTCTCCCCGGCCACGGCGGCGGTGAGGTCCAGCAGCACATGGGTGCGGAAGCCCTCGCGGGCCGCGTCCAGGGCGGTGGCGCGCACACAGTGGTCGGTGGCGATCCCGACCACGTCGACCTCCTCGACCTCCCTGGCCCGCAGCCAGTCGGCCAGGGACACGCCGTTCTCGTCGACCCCCTCGAAACCGCTGTAGGCGGCCGAGTAGGCGCCCTTGTCGAAGACGGCGTCGACCGCGCCGGAGGCGACGGCGGGCGCGAAGTTCGGGTGGAAGCCCACGCCCTCCGTGCCCGCCACGCAGTGCGGGGGCCAGGAGTCGACGTAGTCGGGGTGCTCCGAGAAGTGCCCGCCGGGCGCGATGTGGTGGTCGCGGGTCGCCACCACGTGCCGGTACCCGGCCGGGGCCTGCCCGATCAGCTCGGTGATCGCGGCGGCCACGTCGGCGCCGCCGGCCACCGCGAGGCTGCCTCCCTCGCAGAAGTCGTTCTGCACATCGACGACGATCAGGGCGCGGCGCATGTCGGGTGTCCTTCGGTTCCGGGGATCAGCGGGCTGGACGGGGTCTGAGGGTCCTGGTCGGGGCGGAGACGGCCATGCGCTCTAGCTACCCGACGCCCCGGTGGCGTACTCCGTCGGGAGGACGGGTTCCCCGCGCGAGAGCTGGGTGGCCGACAGCGGCAGCCCCGCGCGGGCCGCCACATGCCGGTCCCGTACGGCGTCCAGCGGCTCCCGGCGGACCACCTCGCCGCCCTTGACCAGCTCGACCTGGAGCTGCTGGTCCGCCAGTGCGACGGGCACCGGCCCGGTGCCCACCACCTCGGCCTCGGCGACGCCGTACGCGTCCAGGCGCCGGGCCGCCCACTTGCGGCCGCCGATGGAGGTCTTGCCGCCGCTGGACCGTTTCGCCACCGGCTTCAGCGGCGCCCCCGGGTCGGCGGACTCGGCACGGGCGACCAGCTTGTAGACCATGGAGCAGGTCGGGTGGCCGGAGCCGGTGACCAGCTGGGTGCCGACGCCGTAGGCGTCCACGGGCGCGGCGGCCAGCGAGGCGATGGCGTACTCGTCCAGGTCGGAGGTGACGACGATCCGCGTGTCGTGCGCGCCCAGCTCGTCGAGCTGCTGGCGCACCCGGTGCGCGACCAGCAGCAGATCGCCGGAGTCGATGCGCACCGCGCCCAGCTCGGGCCCGGCCACCTCCACGGCCGTGCGCACGGCCTCGGCCACGTCGTAGGTGTCCACCAGCAGCGTCGTGTCCCGGCCCAGCGACTCCACCTGGGCGCGGAAGGCGTCCCGCTCGTTGTCGTGGACCAGGGTGAAGGCGTGGGCGGAGGTGCCGACGGTGGGGATGTTGTAGCGGAAGCCCGCGGCCAGGTCGGAGGTGGAGGCGAAGCCGCCCACGTAGGCGGCGCGGGAGGCGGCGACCGCGGCCAGCTCGTGGGTGCGCCGGGCGCCCATCTCGATCAGCGGCCGCTCCCCGGCGGCCGAGGACATCCGGGAGGCGGCGGCCGCGATCGCGGAGTCGTGGTTGAGGATCGACAGGATCACGGTCTCCAGCAGCACGCACTCGCCGAAGGAGCCCTCCACCCGCATGACGGGGGAGCCCGGGAAGTAGACCTCGCCCTCGGGATAGCCCCAGATGTCACCGCTGAACCGGTAGTCGGCCAGCCACTGGAGCGTCGGCTCGTCCACGACCTGCTTCTCGCGCAGATAGCCGAGGACGTCCGCGTCGAAGCGGAAGTTCTCCACCGCGTCCAGCACCCGGCCGGTTCCGGCCACGACGCCGTAGCGGCGGCCCTCGGGCAGCCGCCGGGTGAAGACCTCGAAGACACTGCGCCGCTCGGCCGTCCCGGCCTTCAGGGCGGCCCGCAGCATCGTCAGCTCGTAGTGGTCGGTGAAGAGCGCCGTAGAGGGAACATCCACCGGCAGCCCAAGGTCCGCTGTGTTCATGACCGAGAAGCGTACTCCCATTTCGTCAGTCTGACGATTTAGGGATGCGGCCAGCTCGTTTGTGCTCCCGCGCCCCGGTAGTGGCAGCATGGGCCTTGTGACGTCAGCCGCACCCATCGAGATCGAGAAGACCGAGTCGGCACAGGAGGTCTTCGCCGTACCCGAGCCCGACGTCCCCTGGGTGACGATCGTCCACAACGATCCCGTCAATCTGATGAGCTACGTCACCTATGTCTTCCAGACGTACTTCGGGTACTCGAAGGACAAGGCGACCAAGCTCATGCTCGACGTCCACCACAAGGGCCGGGCGGTCGTCTCCAGCGGCACCCGCGAGGAGATGGAGCGGGACGTTCAGGCCATGCACGGCTACGGCCTGTGGGCCACCCTTCAGCAGGACCGCAAGTAGCCAAGCGGCCGGTGGCGCACGCGCCGACGACGGCCCGGACCGGAAGCAGCGAATCCCCTCCATGCCCGGACACTTCGAACCGCTCCCCGGCGGCGGCGCCGCCGTCGCCCTCGACGACGTCGAGATCTCCATCATCCGCTCGCTGGCGATCCAGCTCCTGGAGCTGATCGGCCCCGGGCCCGCCGAGGACGAGGGCGCCGACCCGCTCGCCGAGCTGTTCGCCGAGGGCCCGAGCGAGCCGCCCGCCGACCCGGTGCTCAGAAGGCTCTTCCCGGACGCCTACGGCGACCCCGGGCAGCCGCCGGCCGGCGCCGAGGAGGCCGCCGAGCAGCGTGCGCACGCGGCCGAGTTCCGCCGCTTCACCGAGAACGACCTGCGGGCCGGCAAGCGCGAGAACGCCCTCGCGGTGATCCACTCGCTCAACGCCCTCGCCGCCTCCGGTGAGGGCGGCGCGGTGCTGAAGCTGTCCCCGGAGGAGTCCCGGCGCTGGCTCGGCGCCCTGAACGATCTGCGCCTGGCCATCGCCTCCCGGCTGGAGATCGGCGCCGAGGACGACGCCGACGACCTCTACCGGCTGCCGGACGAGGACCCGCGCAAGCCGATGGTGATGGCGTACCTGTGGCTGGGCGGCCTCCAGGAGACCCTGGTCTCCACCTTCATGCCCTGAGGTGTCCCGCGGCGCCCCGGGTGTCCCGGGGTGTCCTGGGGTGTCCTGGGGTGTCCTGGGCGCTCTTCCCCCGCCTGCCCGGATCATCCCGTTCCGGGATGATTTCCTGTCCGCTCAGAGGATGCTCAAATCCGGATAACGATCGCGTCACCGCGACCGGCCCATTTCGGCCGGTCGCGTGTGTTTTGTCGGTTTTTCCAGGTTCCCCTGGTGTCGTGAACCACACGTACGTCCTGCGATCAGTGGTTCGAGCGTGATAAATCTTCACGACCGCCCGGCGAACACCACCCACGTTCGCCCGGGTGCGCCACCGAGCCGCCCACCAGCGGCCAGGCACAACTCCATTTCAGTCCGGGGGGATCGCGACCCGATCCGCGGCCGACAGACGGCCCGGGTCGGCATGGAGAAAGGCGCACGACACATGACCTCAGCGCGGGTCGAGAAAGAACGCGCCGGCACGGAGGCCGTGCCGGACGGCGAGGGGTACCAGCGCGGGCTCGGTGCCCGCCAGATCCAGATGATCGCCATCGGCGGTGCGATCGGCACCGGTCTGTTCCTCGGCGCCGGCAAGAGCATCTCCAAGGCCGGACCCAGCATCATCCTGGCGTACGCGGTCGCCGGTTTCGTCATCTTCCTCATCATGCGGGCGCTCGGCGAGCTGCTGATGTACCGCCCGGTCTCCGGTTCCTTCTCGGAGTACGCGCGCCAGTTCATCGGCCCCTTCGCGGGCTTCGTGACCGGCTGGACCTACTGGCTGTTCTGGGTCGTCACCGGCATCACCGAGGTCACCGCGGCGGCGGCGTACATGACGTACTGGTTCGAGATCCCGCAGTGGGTCTCGGCGCTGGTCTTCACCGTCGTGCTCTACGGCGCCAACCTGATCTCCGTGAAGCTCTTCGGCGAGCTGGAGTTCTGGTTCTCCATGGTCAAGGTCACCGCCATCATCGGCATGATCCTGATCTGCGTGGGCGTCCTCACGATCGGCTTCTCCGACGCGGGCGACACCGCCTCCGTCTCGCACCTGTGGAACGAGGGCGGCTTCTTCCCGCACGGCGTCGGCAACACGCTGATGACCCTCCAGATGGTGATGTTCGCCTTCCTCGCCGTCGAGCTGGTCGGTGTGACCGCGGGCGAGTCCAAGGACCCCAAGACCGTGCTGCCCCGGGCGATCAACACCGTGCCGTGGCGCATCGCCGTCTTCTACGTCGGCGCGCTGATCATGATCCTTTCGGTCGTGCCGTGGACCGCCTTCCACGCCGGTGAGAGCCCCTTCGTGGTCGCCTTCCAGAAGATGGGCCTGCCCGCCGGTGCCGGCATCGTGAACTTCGTGGTGCTCACCGCCGCCCTGTCCTCCTGCAACTCGGGCATGTACTCCACCGGCCGCATGCTGCGCGACCTCGCGCTCAACAGCCAGGGCCCGCGCTTCTTCACCAGGCTGACCAGCAGCGGCACCCCGCTGATCGGCACGACGTTCTCCGCCGCGCTGATGCTGGTGGGCGTCTGGATCAACTACCAGTGGCCGGGCAAGGCGTTCGACTACGTGGTGTCCTTCGCGACCATCTCCGGCATGTGGGCCTGGATCGTCATCCTGGTCTGCCAGATCCGCTACCGCCGCAAGTCCGACCGCGGCGAGCTGCCCGTCTCGGAGTTCCGCGCCCCCGGCGGCGTCTGGGCCAGCGTGTTCGCGCTCGCCTTCATCGGCATGGTGATCGTGCTGATGGGCATCGACAAGGACGCCCGGGTCTCGCTGTACTGCGCGCCGGTGTGGGGCCTGGTCCTCGCCGTCGCCTACCTGGTGCTCAAGCGCCGCAACCCGGAGGCCGCCGCCTTCAGCAGGCGCTGACCTCCTTCCGCAGGACGTCCGGCCGGAGCGGCCGCTCGTGGGAACCGCTCCGGCCGCCGCTCAGGGCGTCCGGCATATGGGCCGTCCCGTACCACTCACCGGTACGGGGCGGCCCGTCCGCCGTCCGCCGGGCGTTGACCGGCGCGCCGCGGGCCGTTCTGCTTTCCTGCTTATCCTGTGGCCCATGCTGACCATCACCCAGTCGCTCCACGACCAGATCGTCGCCCACGCCCGCGCGGACCACCCCGACGAGGCGTGCGGAGTGGTCGCCGGACCCGCCGGTACCGGCCGCCCCGAGCGGTTCGTCCCGATGCTGAACGCGGCCCGCTCGCCCACCTTCTACGAGTTCGACTCGCAGGACCTGCTCAAGCTCTACCGCGAGCTGGACGACCGCGACGAGGAGCCGGTGATCATCTACCACTCCCACACCGCGACCGAGGCGTACCCCTCGCGCACCGACATCTCCTACGCCAACGAGCCCGGCGCCCACTACGTCCTGGTGTCCACCGCCGACACCGACGGGGCGGGCCCGTTCCAGTTCCGCTCGTTCCGCATCGTGGAGGGCGAGGTCACCGAGGAGGAAGTGACGGTCGTGGCGGCGTACTGACGGGGCGCGTCTCGCACCGCGGATACCGGACGTCCGCAGGGTGAGATCACATTCCAGGGTGCGGACCGGGAATCGATACGATGAGCCCATGGTTCTCCACGACGTGAGCGACGAGATCCCGGGCACGCTGCTCGTGGCGCGGCTGCACGTCGACCTGTGCAGGTTGAACAGCGCCATCTGTTGACGTTCCCTGCCGCCGCCGTACGGCCGTGAGCCGCGGCGCTCCCCGGGGCCGACGCCCGGGGGGACCTCCCTCGCGCGCCCCCCCGATCCGACGACATCTTCCTGACAGGAGCCCGCACCCATGGCCATCGAGGTCCGCATCCCGACCATCCTCCGCACCTACACCGACGGGCAGAAGGCCGTGGAGGGCAACGGGGAGACCATCGCCGCGCTCTTCGCCGACCTGGAGGTCCGGCACCCGGGCATCCAGGCGCGCATCGTGGACGGCGAGCAGCTGCGCCGCTTCGTCAACGTCTATCTGAATGACGAGGACGTCCGCTTCCTGGACGGCATCAGCACCAAGCTCGCCGACGGCGACAACGTGACGATCCTGCCGGCGGTCGCCGGCGGCATGCGCTGAACGGCCGCTGAGCAGCGATGCGCTACGACTCCCCGCTGGCCGCGGTGGGCAACACCCCTCTGGTGCGCCTGCCGCGGCTCTCGCCGTCCGCCGACGTCCGTATCTGGGCGAAGCTGGAGGACCGCAACCCGACCGGCTCGGTCAAGGACCGTCCCGCCCTGCACATGATCGAGCAGGCGGAGAAGGACGGCCGGCTCACCCCGGGCTGCACGATCCTCGAACCCACCTCGGGCAACACCGGCATCTCGCTGGCCATGGCGGCGAAGCTCAAGGGCTACCGCATGGTGTGCGTGATGCCCGAGAACACCTCCCAGGAGCGCCGCGACCTGCTCGGCATGTGGGGAGCGGAGATCATCTCCTCCCCGGCGGCGGGCGGCTCCAACACCGCCGTGCGCGTCGCCAAGGAGCTGTCCGCCGAGCACCCCGACTGGGTGATGCTCTACCAGTACGGCAACCCGGACAACGCGGGCGCGCACTACGCGACCACCGGCCCGGAGATCCTGGCCGACCTGCCCTCCGTCACCCACTTCGTGGCGGGCCTGGGCACCACCGGCACCCTGATGGGTGTCGGCCGCTATCTGCGTGAGCACAAGCCGGACGTGCGGATCGTCGCCGCCGAGCCGCGCTACGACGACCTGGTGTACGGCCTGCGCAACCTCGACGAGGGCTTCGTCCCCGAGCTGTACGACGCCTCCGTGCTGACCACCCGCTTCTCGGTCGGCTCCGCCGACGCCGTCACCCGTACCCGGGAACTGCTCCAGCAGGAGGGGATCTTCGCGGGCGTCTCCACCGGCGCCGCGCTGCACGCCGCGATCGGCGTGGGCCGCAAGGCGGTCACGGCGGGGGAGAGCGCCGACATCGTCTTCGTCGTCGCCGACGGCGGCTGGAAGTACCTGTCCACCGGCGTCTACACCGCGGCCACCACGCAAGAGGCCATCGAGACGCTCCAGGGCCAGCTCTGGGCCTGACCGCCGCGCCGGCACCCCGCCCGCAGGAGCCGTGAGCCCGGTCCCGGAAGGGCCGTGAGGCCGGTCCCGGAAGGGCCGTGAGAGCGGTCCCGGAAGGGCCGTGAGAGCGGTCCGGGAAGGGTCGTGAGCCCGGTCCGGACCGGGCCCGGCCCGTCTCAAGCACGTCCCAGCCCCCTCCCACGAGGGGGCCAATCTCATCCTATGGAGGGGCAAAGAAATCCCTCCGGTACTGCCGTCCCCCGGCGGCCCGGGGCTACGTTCCTGGCGCACCCTGTCATGTCACGATCACGCGGCGTACAGGGTGTGGAGTGTCATGCTCATGACTGCGCGGCTACCGCCGCCACGCGCGTCACGGGCTGCCCGACCAGTGCGATCCCCACGTCAACGGAGGCAGTACCCCCATGCGTGAGTCACGCCCGAGCAGCCGGAGACGGAGTCCGCGCCGACTCCTCGCCGTCGCCTTCCCCGCCCTCGCCCTCACGGTCACCGGGTTCGTCGCGGCACCGACCGCAGGAGCGGCCCAGCCCGCCGCCGCGCACCCGGACACCGGCAGGACCGCCCAGAACGCGCACGCCCTCACCGCCCCCGAGCGGCAGGTCCTGCACAGCACCGGCACGGCCGGACAGAAGGTCCCCACGACCCGGCTGTGCGCCGACGCCCGTCCCGGCGAGGCCAGTTGCTTCGCCCAGCGCCGCACCGACATCCAGCAGCGGCTGGCCTCGGCGCTCGCCGCCGCGCCCTCCGGCCTCTCCCCGGCCAACCTGCACAGCGCCTACAACCTGCCCTCCTCGGGCGGCTCCGGCCTGACGGTCGCGGTGGTCGACGCCTACAACGACCCCAACGCCGAGTCCGACCTGGCCGCCTACCGCTCGCAGTTCGGGCTGTCCGCCTGCACCAAGGCCAACGGCTGCTTCAAGCAGGTCAGCCAGACCGGCTCCACCACCTCCCTGCCGACGAACGACAGCGGCTGGGCCGGTGAGGAGGCGCTCGACATCGACATGGTCAGCGCGGTCTGCCCCAACTGCAACATCATCCTGGTGGAGGCCAACTCGCCCACCGACGCCGACCTCGGCACCGCCGAGAACGAGGCCGTCGCGCTCGGCGCCAAGTTCGTCTCCAACAGCTGGGGCGGCGACGAGGAGTCCTCGCAGACCAGCCTGGACAGCCAGTACTTCAAGCACCCGGGCGTCGCGATCACCGTCTCCTCGGGCGACTCCGGCTACGGCGCCGAGTACCCGGCGACCTCCCAGTACGTGACCGCCGTCGGCGGCACCGCGCTCACCACCGCGTCCAACTCCCGCGGCTGGAACGAGACCGTCTGGAACACCAACTCCACCGAGGGCACCGGCTCCGGCTGCTCCGCCTACGACCCGAAGCCGAGCTGGCAGACCGACACCGGCTGCGCCAAGCGCATGGAGGCCGACGTCTCCGCGGTCGCCGACCCGGCCACCGGCGTCGCCGTCTACGACACCTACGGCGGCAGCGGCTGGGCGGTCTACGGCGGCACCAGCGCCTCCGCGCCGATCATCGCCGGCGTCTACGCCCTCGCGGGCACCCCGGGCGCGAGCGACTACCCGGCGAAGTACCCCTACGGCCACACCGGCAACCTGAACGACGTGACCAGCGGCTCCAACGGCTCCTGCTCCACCGCCTACTTCTGCAAGGCCGCCACCGGTTACGACGGCCCGACCGGCTGGGGCACCCCCAGCGGCACCGCCGCCTTCACCGCGGGCGGCTCCACCGGCAACACGGTCACCGTCACCGACCCCGGCAGCCAGTCCACCACCGTCGGCGGCTCCGCCAGCCTCCAGATACACGCCACCGACAGCGCGGGCGCGGCCCTCACCTACACCGCCACCGGCCTGCCGTCCGGCCTGTCCGTCAACGGCTCCACCGGCCTGATCACCGGCACCGCCTCCACCGCCGGCACCTACCAGGTCACGGTCACCGCGAAGGACTCCACCGGCGCCACCGGCTCCGCCTCCTTCACCTGGACCGTCGGCACCGGCGGGGGCGGCACCTGCACCGCCGCCCAACTGCTCGGCAACCCCGGCTTCGAGTCGGGCGGCTCCTCCTGGACCGCGTCCAGCGGCGTCATCACCACCGACAGCGGTGAGGCCGCCCACGGCGGCTCCTACAAGGCGTGGCTCGACGGCTACGGCGCCACGCACACCGACACCCTGTCCCAGACGGTGACGATCCCGGCCGGCTGCAAGGCCGCCCTCACCTACTACCTGCACGTCGACACGGCGGAGACCACCCGCACCACCGCCTACGACAAGCTGACGGTGACCGCGGGCAGCAAGACCCTGGCCACCTACTCCAACCTGGACGCGGCCACCGGCTACACCCAGAAGACCGTCGACCTGTCGTCCCTGGCGGGCTCCAGCGTCACGCTGAAGTTCAGCGGCGTCGAGGACGCCTCACTCCAGACCAGCTTCGTCGTCGACGACGCGGCCCTGACGACCGGCTGACCGTCCCGCCGGTCACCCACCGGCACACCGCTGGTCACGCATCCGTACACCTGCTGGTCACGCACCCGCACACCGCGACCCCGGCCGGAGCCACCGGCCGGGGCCCCGGCGTGCGCGGGACCGGGGATCCTGATGTGCTGGAGAAACGTCTCATCGGCACCAGGGCACCGGCCACCGGGAACGGGACAGCAGAAAGGCGGCCCCCATGCGCCGTACGACGCTCCACCGCACCACCCTCGCCACCGCCGCGACGGCGACGGCCCTGCTTCTGGCGGGCTGCGGCACATCGCAGGACGGCAAGGGCGGCGGCGGGTCGCCGGGCACCACGGCCCCCGCCTCCTCACCGGCCGCGACCGCCCCCACGAACCCCACGGCCTCCACGAACCCCACGGACTCCGCGAGCGGCGGGAGCACCGCGCCCTCCGCCCCGGCCTCCCCGCCGGTCTCCGCCTCCCCGCCGCCCCCGGCCGGCTGCACCGGCCACGCCGACCTGACCGCCGCCGACTCCGGCCGCACCGTCTGCCTCACCGTGGGCGGCTACCTCCGGCTCACCCTGGACGGCACCAAGGACCGCCCCTGGGCCCCCGTGACGGTCAGCGGTGGCGGTGGCGTCCTCAAGGGCGCCGACGCCGGCATCGTGATCCTTCCGGGCGACGCGCTCGCCGCCTACACCGCCACCGCCCCCGGCACGGCCCGCCTGACGTCCTCGCGCCCGATGTGCGCGACCTCGCCCGGGACCGTGGCCTGCCAGGGCATCGCCCGATGGACGGTCACCGTACGGGTGACCCGGCCGTGAGAGCGTCCCGCGCGGCGCCGGTTCCGCGCCCCGGCCCGCGCCTCACCCGGCCAGGTAGCGCACCTGGTCCCAGAGCACCGGATCCACGACCCCCACCCGGCGCCGGAAGTCCCACACCGGCACCTCCCGCACCTCGTCGGTCTCCAGAAAGCTGGTACGGCCCCGCGCGTCACCCACCGAACCGGGCGGCAGCGGGATCACCCCGGCCCGCTCCTCGTGGTACCGGCTGGTGATCTTGGCGACCCGGGCGCGCTTGCCGTGCACGGACAGCACCAGGCAGGGCCGGTCCTTCGCCCCGGGGCCGTCCTCGTAGGGCACGTTCGCCCACCAGATCTCCGCCGGGCGCGGACGCGCGGGCGCACCCCGGTCCTCCCGGCCCCTCGGCCGCGCGGGCGGACGCGACCTGCGCCCCGCGGGCCGGCGCCCCCGGCCCCACCCGTCGACGAGCGTGGCGACGAGCGCGAGCAGCACCACCGCCGCGAGCGCCAGCCACCAGGACGTGTCCATGAGAACGACGTTACCGGCGCGCGAGCGTCCCTGCGCGCCCTCTTCCGCACCTCGTGCGCCCCACGTCCAGCCGAACCGGTGACACCACAGGTGAGTTCGCCCACAACCCACCTGTGCAAAGGAGCGACCGGCCGTCGCGCGCCGTACTCTCGACGGACCGCACGACCCCCGTCACCTTCTGTATCCACCCGCCAGCGGAGGTTTCTGCTCCATGAAGCTCACCGTCGTCGGCTGCTCGGGGTCGTTCCCGTCCGCGGAATCGGCCTGTTCGAGCTACCTCGTAGAGGCCGACGGCTTCCGGCTGCTCCTCGACATGGGCAACGGCGCCCTCGGCGAGTTGCAGCGCCACTGCGGTCTCTACGACCTCGACGCGATCTTCCTGAGCCATCTGCACGCCGACCACTGCATCGACATGTGCGCCTACTTCGTGGCCCGCTACTACCGGTACGACGGCGGACGCTGCGCCCCGCTGCCGGTCCACGGTCCCGAGGGCACCGAGCACCGGCTGACCACGGCCTACGCCGACACCCCCTCGGCCTCCTCCATGAGCGAGGTCTTCGACTTCCACACGGTCAAACCGGGCACGTCCGAGATCGGCCCCTTCACCGTGCACACCGAGCGGGTGGCCCACCCGGTGGAGGCGTACGCCATCCGCCTGGAGCACGGCGGCCGGTCCCTCACGTACTCCGGTGACACCGGCGTCAGTGAGGCCCTGGACGAACTGGCCCGAGGCGCGGACCTGTTCCTGTGCGAGGCCGCCTTCACGGACGGCAAGGAGAACATCCCCGACCTCCACCTCAACGGCCGCGAGGCCGGCGAGTCCGCCGCCCGCGCCGGGGCCCGCCGCCTGGTCCTCACCCACGTCCCGCCGTGGACCGACCCGCAGATCAACCTCGCCGACGCCCGCGCGGTCTACGACGGACCGGTGGAACTGGCGGCGCCGGGAGCGGTGTACGAGATCTGACGGACATGAGGAGACAGACGCGCGAAGGCCCCCCGGCCTGACGGCTCGGGGGGCCTCCTCACGTCCTGCGGGGACTCACGCCTTGGTGAGGTCCTCGACCTCCTCCTCGGGCTCGCGGCCCGGGGTGGGGAGGTTGAACTTGGTGATGGCGAAGCGGAAGGTCACGTAGTAGATCGCCGCGAAGACCAGTCCGATCGGGATGATCAGCCAGGGCTTGGACGCCAGGTGCCAGTTGAGCGCGTAGTCGATGAAGCCGGCCGAGAAGTTGAAGCCGTCGTGCACGCCCAGGCCCCAGGTGATGGCCATCGACGCGGCGGTGAGCACGGCGTGCAGCACGTACAGGATCGGCGCGATGAACATGAACGAGAACTCGATCGGCTCGGTCACACCGGTGACGAACGAGGTCGCGGCCAGCGAGATCATCATGCCGAGGACGGCCTTGCGGCGCTCGGGACGGGCGCAGTGCGCGATGGCGAGCGCGGCGGCCGGCAGACCGAACATCATGATCGGGAAGAAGCCGGACTGGAACAGACCGGCGGACGGGTCGCCGTGCAGGAAGCGCGGGATGTCACCCTGCCAGACCTGGCCGGAGGCGTCGGTGAAGCTGCCGAGCTGGAACCACGAGACGGTGTTGACGAACTGGTGCATGCCGACGGGGATCAGCGCGCGGTTCACACCGCCGAAGAGCGCGGCACCGCCCGAGCCGAGGCCGGTCATCCAGTCGCCGAAGTTGGTGATGCCGGTGCCGATGGGCTTCCAGATCAGGGCGAAGACGACACCCATCACGATGCCCACGAAGGCCATGATGATCGGCACCAGACGGCGGCCGTTGAAGAAGCCGAGCCAGTCCACCAGCTTGGTGCGGTGGAACCGCTGCCACAGGACGGCGGCCAGCAGACCCATGATGATGCCGCCGAGCACCCCCGGGTTGTTGTAGCTGGCCTCGACTATCTTCCCCTTCTCGATGTGCTGCTCGGTGAGGGGGAAGGCCTCCAGGACCTTGCTGTAGACGAGGAAGCCGACCACCGCGGCCAGAGCGGTCGAACCGTCCGACTTCTTGGCGAAACCGATGGCCACGCCGATGCAGAACAGGATCGGCAGCGAACCGGTCAGCGCGCCGCCCGCGTTGTTGAACACGGCGGCGACCTTGTCCCAGCCCAGGCCGTCCTTGCCGAAGATGTCGTCCTGGCCCAGCCGGACCATGATGCCCGCGGCCGGCAGCACGGCGATCGGGAGCTGCAAGCTGCGGCCGACCTTCTGCAGGCCCTGGAAAAGGCCAGATCCCCGCTTCTTCGCGGGTGCCGCCGTCGATTCGGCGGTGGCGGTGCTCATACGTCCGTCCTCCATCGGGTGGTGGTCTACACCACTCAGTGGTGTAGACCTGTTGTAGCACGATGAAGGTGGCGTAAGGAACCCGCGAAAACGCGACCGAACCGCTACACGCCGTGCGGACTCCGGCCGCCGGTGACAAGCCGATTTCACGCCGGTCTCAGACCGATATCAGCCCCTGTCCGAGAGCTGTGCGCACCCCCGCCGAGGGCCCGCCGTGAGCCCCCGTCATCCGCCGCGGACGTCAGGGCTTCGTGGTGTCCTCGACCTCGTCCGCGGGCTCCCGCCCCGGAGTCTTCAGGTCGAACTTCGTGATGGCAAATCGGAAGACCGTGTAATAGACGGCGGCGAAGCACAACCCGATCGGGATGATCGCCCACGGCCGGGTCGCCAGATTCCAGTTGATCACGTAGTCGATCAGCCCCGCCGAGAAGCTGAACCCGTCGTGCACCCCCAGCGCCCACGTCACCGCCATCGACACCCCCGTCAGCACCGCGTGCACCGCGTACAGCACCGGCGCGATGAACAGGAACGAGTACTCCAGCGGCTCCGTGATCCCCGTGACGAACGACGTCAGCGCCACCGACAGCATCAGCCCGCCGACCTCCTTGCGCCGCGCCGGCCGCGCCGTGTGCGTGATCGCCAGCGCCGCCGCAGGCAGCGCGAACATCATGATCGGGAAGAAACCCGAGGTGAACTGCCCCGCGTTCGGATCGCCCGCCAGGAACATGTTGATGTCACCGTGCACCACCGTCCCGTCCGGCTTGGTGTAACTGCCGAACTGGAACCAGATGGGCACGTTCAGGAACTGGTGCAGCCCGATCACCAGCAGCGCCCGGTTCGCCAGCCCGAACACCCCCGCGCCCCACGCGCCCGCGTCGCTCAGCCAGTCGCTGAAACTCTCCAGCCCCCGCCCGACCGGCGGCCACACCCACAGACACAGCGCCGCGAACAGGATCGCCACGAACGCCATGATGATCGGCACCAGCCGGCGCCCGTTGAAGAAGCCCAGCCAGTCCACCAGCCTCGTCCGGTGGAACCGCCGCCAGAAGAAGGCCGACAGCAGCCCCATCACGATCCCGCCGAAGATTCCCGGATTCTGGAAAGCGAACGCCGTCACCGTCCCGTCGGCCGCCCGGCACCCGGCCGCCGTCGCCACCGCACCCGCCCCGCAGCCCACCGGGAACTGATGCAGCACGTTGTAGTAGACGAGGAAGCCCGCCACCGCCGCCAGCGCCGTCGAACCGTCCGCCTTCTTCGCCATGCCGATGGCCACCCCGACACAGAACAGCAGCGGCAGCCCCAGCGAGCCGTCGAGCAGCGCGCCCCCCGCCCCCGCCATCACCTTCGAGACGTCGATCCAGCCCAGCCCGTCCTTGCCGAACACATCCGGCTGCCCCAGCCGGTTCAGGATCCCGGCCGCCGGGAGCACCGCGATCGGCAGCTGAAGACTGCGGCCCATCTTCTGCAACCCCTGGAACAGGCTGTTCCAGTGCTCCCGCAGGGGCGAGACCCCCGTCCCCGCACCACCCGCGCTGTCGGCACTCATGGCGTCCTCCCGAGGCTCCGCTCCGTCGTGCGGCACCGCGTTTGGCCACCGCGCCAACGGTGGTGTAGACCAGTTGACGGACGGTTCCGCTGTCGTGAACGCCATCATCGGCCACCCACGGCACGACCGCTCGCGAAGATGGGCCAACTGTGGGTTACTGCGACAAAGCGGTTCGGATCAGGGAGACAGAACATGGCCAGCAAGGCTGAGAAGATCGTTGCCGGTCTCGGCGGCATCGAGAACATCGAAGAGGTCGAGGGCTGCATCACCCGCCTCCGCACCGAGGTCATCGACCCCAGCAAGGTCGACGAGGCCGCCCTCAAGGCCGCCGGCGCCCACGGCGTCGTCAAGATGGGCACCGCCATCCAGGTCGTCATCGGCACCGACGCCGACCCGATCGCCGCGGACATCGAAGACATGATGTGAACCACCGGTCCCACGGGACCGCGATTCACCCCCCAAGGGGCTCTTCCCGACGCGGGAGGAGCCCCTTGACCATGGGGCACTACGCTCGACCCCATGTCTCGAACCGACGGCCGCACCGCCGAACAGCTCCGCCCGGTCACCATCGAACGCGGCTGGAGCAAGCACGCCGAAGGCTCCGTCCTCGTCTCCTTCGGCGACACCCGGGTCCTCTGCACCGCCTCCGTCACCGAAGGCGTCCCGCGCTGGCGCAAGGGCAGCGGCGAGGGCTGGGTCACCGCCGAATACTCCATGCTGCCCCGCGCCACCAACACCCGCGGCGACCGCGAGTCCGTCAAGGGCCGCATCGGCGGCCGCACCCACGAGATCAGCCGCCTCATCGGCCGCTCCCTGCGCGCCGTCGTCGACTACAAGGCCCTCGGCGAGAACACCGTCGTCCTGGACTGCGACGTCCTCCAGGCCGACGGCGGCACCCGCACCGCCGCCATCACCGGTGCCTACGTCGCCCTCGCCGACGCCATCACCTGGGCCCAGGGCCGCAAGCTCGTCAAGGCCGGCCGACAGCCCCTCACCGGCACCGTCAGCGCCGTCTCCGTCGGCATCGTCGGCGGCGCCCCCCTCCTCGACCTCTGCTACGAGGAGGACGTCCGCGCCGACACCGACATGAACGTCGTCTGCACCGGCGACGGCCGCTTCGTCGAGGTCCAGGGCACCGCCGAGGCCGAACCCTTCGCCCGCGACGAACTCAACGCCCTGCTCGACCTCGCCGCGGCCGGCTGCACCGAGCTCGCCGCCATCCAGCGCGCCGCGCTCGACCAGCACCGCGAGAAGTAGCGGACCCAGAGAACACCGAAAAGCGGCGAACACCGAAAAGTAAAGAGCAGACCAAGGAAGGGGCCGCCGGGGCGCAACCCGCACCGCACACCCGGCGTCCCTACCGGTACGGGCGTACGGCACGACAGCCGCACGCCCGGCCACCGACCGGGGAGGGAACCCAGCCATGGCCGCGAGCCGACGCCGACGACCGGGCCGCACCACCGCCATCGCCGCCACCACGGCCGCCATCGCACTCGCCACCGCCGCCCTCACCGGCTGCGACGCGGTCGGCAAGGCCCTGGACTGCGTACAGACCGCCGACGCCATCGCCGACAGCGTCACCGACCTCCAACAGGCCGTACAGAACGCCGCCGACGACCCCGGCAAGACCGACGACGCCCTCCGCGCGATAGAGGACAAGCTCGGCAAGATCGGCGACAAGACGGACGACACCGACGTCAACAAGGCCGTCGACAACCTCGACAAAGCCGTCGGCAACGTCCGCACCGCCGTCAAGAACGGCGACCACACCCCCGACCTCACCCCCGTCACCGACGCCGCCGGCGAACTCACCAAGGTCTGCACCCCCTGACCCGCCCCCGATACTGGTGACCATGACCCGCCTGATCCTCGCCACCCGCAACCCCGGAAAGATCACCGAACTCCGGGCGATCCTCACCGACGCGGAACTGCCCCACGAACTCATCGGCACCGACGCCTACCCGGAGATCCCCGACGTCAAGGAGACCGGCGTCACCTTCGCCGAGAACGCGCTGCTCAAGGCACACGCCCTGGCCCGCGCCACCGGCCTGCCCGCCGTCGCCGACGACTCCGGCCTCTGCGTCGACGTCCTCGGCGGCGCGCCCGGCATCTTCTCCGCCCGCTGGTCCGGGCGCCACGGCGACGACCGGGCCAACCTGGACCTGCTCCTCGCCCAGCTCTCCGACATCGCCGACGGCCACCGCGCCGCCCACTTCGCCTGCGCCGCCGCCCTCGCCCTCCCCGACGGCACGGAACGCGTCGTCGAGGGCCAGCTCCGCGGCACCCTCCGCCACACCCCCGCCGGCACCGGCGGCTTCGGCTACGACCCGGTCCTCCAGCCCGACGGCGACACCCGCACCTGCGCCGAACTGACCCCCGCCGAGAAGAACGCCATCAGCCACCGCGGCAAGGCGTTCCGCGCGCTGGTACCGGTGGTACGGGAGCTGTTGGGCTGAACTTGCGGAGAGGCCCCGCACCTTGGAATCCAAGGTGCGGGGCCTCTCCTGCCTGTGCGCCCGGTCGGATTCGAACCGACAAACACGACCACCTAAAGATCGCCGCTCGGCCGTTGGCGTACGGGCGCGTGAGTCGGCCCTACTCTACTGCGCTGTGCCGGTCGGCGTCCGCCCCTGCACCAGGTACTGGTGACCGCATGGCAGTTGGGACAGAGCAGCCGCAGGTTCTCCCGCCGGTCGTCACTCCAGTCGCCGTTGATGTGGTCGATCTCCAGCGTCATGGGCTTCCCGAGCCACTCGGGTCCGACACCGCATTCGGCGCACTCCTCCGGTACACCAATCTCGCGGAGCGCGCGGCGCAACGGCGCCGTCCTGGTCCGGCGCCCGCCCTCGTGCTTGACCAGCACCTCCTCCGGGCGTTTGGCAGGCACCGGCCCCGGTCTGCCGCGTCCATGGGCCTGCCCGAGGAAGTGCGCGGTCGACAGCCGCTCCTCGGCGATCCACTGCCGCAGCAGGGAGCGTTGCCTGGAGTTGTCAGGGCACCCCAGGCGGCGGAGCGCCTCCGCGACCGAGACCGATGCGGCGACCGCCGTACGCAACTGCTCCGGCCCGGGACGGCCGCGCCGGGCACTCACCGGGCACCCCCATGGGCGCGACCCTTGCCGCGTCCACGGTAAGTATCCGTTGTGGAATGGCAGTTGGGGCAGAGCAGGCGCAGGTTCTCGATGCGGTTGTCACGCCAGTCGCCGTCGATGTGATCCACTTCCAGTGGCAGCGGGCGGCCGCGCCATACCGCCTCCGTACCGCACAGGGCGCACCACTCCCGCACGCCCGTCGTCGTCATCGCCCACTTGAGGCGGTCGCTCGGGATGCGCCGCGCTTGTGCGGCCGGTTGCTCGACGAGAATGTCTTCCGGTGTCCGGGGCCGCCAGGGCCGCCCGCGCCGGGTCGGGATCACGAAGTGCGACGTGTCGATGCCGTACGCCTTGATCCGACGGCTGATGTGGGTGTGGTGCCCGCCGACCACTTCGAGGCCGAGCCGCCGCAGTACCTCGCACATGGTCGTGGAGGCCGCCACCGCCTGTTCGAGGATCTCCCGGGTCCACTTCACGCCCTCCGGCTCGAAGTGGGAGACGTCCACGCCCAGTTTTCTCATCCGCCCCAGCACGTAGCGCCGCGTGGTGCTTCGCGGATCCACCCCCAGTCTCTCCAGCGCCTCCGACAGCGTCCGCGCGCCGCGTGCCGCTTCCTCCAGGCGGTCCCTGGTGTACGCACTGGCCCCCATCGAGTCCCCTCCGGTCCGGTGTCGGGCGTGTGTTCTTCGCCCGCACGGAGCAACGAACCGGATGCCGGGTGGTCACGCACGGCACACGGCAGGGGAACGGCCCGTGCCGGGGGTGCCGGGACGGGCCGTTCGGGAAGGGACGGCAAGGGAGGGGTGGGGCGAGGGCCGGGTCAGATGCCCAGGTCTCGGATGATCTTGGCGACGTGGCCGGTGGCCTTGACGTTGTAGAGGGCGCGTTCGACCTTGCCGTGCTCGTCGACGACGACGGTGGAGCGGATGACGCCGGTGACCGTCTTGCCGTAGAGCTTCTTCTCGCCGAAGGCGCCGTATGCCTCCAGGACCTTCTTGTCGGGGTCGGCGAGCAGGGTGACCTTGAGGGACTCGGTGTCGCGGAACTTGGCGAGCTTCTCGGGCTTGTCGGGGGAGATGCCGATGACGTCGTAGCCCGCGCCGGCCAGCACGTCGAGGTTGTCGGTGAAGTCGCAGGCCTGCTTGGTGCAGCCGGGGGTGAGGGCGGCCGGGTAGAAGTAGACGATGACCTTGCGGCCCTGGTGGCCGGCCAGCGACACCTCGTTGCCGTCGGCGTCGGGGAGGGTGAAGGCGGGAGCCGTGTCCCCGGGCTGGAGTCGCTCGCTCATCGAAGGTGCTCTCCTCGTACATGTCCTCGTGGGGCCAATACCGTGTCGGTCCGAGGGTAACCGGGGGTGCCGACGGTGCGGTCGCGGTGAGAGCTGACAGACTGTTCCGGACACGCACCAGTTGACTTCGGAGGCGCTACGGTGGCGGACACGGCGGACACCAGGACCCCGGCTGAGATCGAGGCGGACATCAGGCGTCGCCGCGCAGTGCTGGCCGAGACCCTCGACGAGATCGGGGTGCGCGTGCACCCGAAGACGCTCGTGGGGGATGCCAAGGCCAAGGTCGCCTCGAACGTCGACCACACCCTCGGGCGGGCGTACGTGCAGGTGAACCGGGTGGTGAGCGAGGTGCGGGCGCAGTTCACGGACGAGGCGGGCGCTCCCCGGCTGGAGCGGATCGTGCCGGTCGCGCTCGTCGCCGTGGGTGTCGTGGGCCTGCTCGCGGTGAGCGGGCGCAGGCGCCGGGGCTGACCCGCTGAGCAGGGACATCGGTCGAGGCAGGTAGGTTTCAGGCGTGAGCGCCAACAGAAACGAGCACAGCACCCATCAGGACAAGCTGCCCATCCGCATGCTGCACGACCGGGTGCTCGTCCGGCAGGACACGAGCGAGGGCGAGCGGCGGTCGGGCGGCGGGATCCTGATCCCCGCGACGGCCGCGGTGGGCCGTCGCCTGGCCTGGGCGGAGGTCGTCGCGGTCGGGCAGAACGTACGGACCGTGGAGCCGGGGGACCGGGTGCTGTTCGACCCGGAGGACCGGGCGGAGGTCGAGGTGCGGGGCACCGCGTACGTGCTGATGCGCGAGCGCGATCTGCACGCCGTGGCCGCGGACCGGTTCGAGGGCTCGGAGGACTCCACAGGTCTGTACCTGTGACGGAGTGAGCTGCTTCCCCAAGGGGCCGGTGACCAGGGTCACCGGCCCCTTGGGCGTTCCTTTGCTAGCCTCGGTGGGGAACCCGACGAGACGCGCCGTACCGGGACGAAGGCAAAGACGACGCACCTGGTGTCCGTCGCAACGCCCGCCCGTGGGGCAGGCGTTGCCGTTGTCTCGGAGGTGCCCGTCGTGGCCTGGGTTCTGCTTGTCGTCGCCGGTCTGCTGGAGGTCGGCTGGTCGATCGGGATGAAGTACAGCGAGGGCTTCACCCGTCCGGTGCCCAGCGTCCTGACCGGCGCGGGGATCGTCGTGAGCATGCTGCTGCTGTCCTACGCCGCCCGCTCCCTGCCCATCGGTACCGCCTACGGCGTGTGGGTGGGCATCGGCGCGGCCGGTGCGGCGGTGCTCGGCATGGTGGTGCTGGGGGAGCCGGCGACCGCCGCCCGGATCTTCTTCGTCTGTCTGCTGCTGGTGTCCGTGGTGGGCCTGAAGGTCACCTCGGGGCATTAGCGGCGGGCGTCACCCGGCGTCCTCACCGGCCGGTGCCGGTGTTCGTCCCGGTGTTCGTGCCGGTGCCGCCCGCGGCCGGTCCGGTGCCGGTGCCGCCGTCGGCGCCCGCGTCTCCGCCGCCGGGGCCGCCCGTGGTGGGGGTGCCGCCTCCGCCGGGTGTGCCGCCGCCCTCGGTGGTGCCGCCGGTGGTCGGGGTGCCGCCGGTGCCGTCCGTGGCGCCGGTGTCGCCGCCGCCGGGACCGCCCGGGGTGCCGCCGTCGGTGCCGCCGTCCGTGGCGGTGCCGCCGGTGGAGTCGCCCGGCGTCCCGGTGGTCTGTCCGGGGTCCTGGCTCTGGCCCTGGGTGCTCTGGCCGCGGGTGTCCTGGCCCTCGTCGCCCGTTCCCGGGCTGGCGCCGGTGCCGTCGTCGCCGGTGCCGGGGCTCTGGGCCGAGCCGCTGGGCGGTGCCTGGGACTCGTCGGCGCCGGGCTGGAGCTTGAGGTCGAAGTCGCTGACCGGAGTGCCCTTGAGCGCGTCGCCCATGTACTGCGCCCAGATGCTGCCGGGCGCGCCGCTGCCGTTGATGCGGGGCAGGCCGAGGGCGCCGTAGAGCGGCTTGTGCTTGGCGGTGTCGGGGTCCTGGCCCATGACGGAGACGACGGTGGCGAGGTCGGGTGTGTAGCCGGCGAACCAGGCGGCCTTGTCGTCCTCGGCGGTGCCGGTCTTGGCCGCGGCGGGGCGGTCGATGGCCTGGGCGGGGGCGCCGGTGCCGTTCTGCACGACGCTCTGGAGGACGGCGGTGGTGGTGTCGGCGGCCTCGCGGCTGACGGCCTGCGACTCGGTGCTGCCGTGGCCGGGCAGGGCCACCGCGTTGGCGCCGTCCTTGGTGATCTTCTTGATGATCGTGTAGGTGCCGTGCTTGCCGTGGTTGGCGAGGGTCGCGTACGCCTGGGTCATGTCGAGGACGCTGGCCTGGGCCACGCCGAGCGCGATGGACGGGGAGCCGATCAGCTCGGGGGTGTCGGCGGGCAGGCCGAGGGCGAGCGCGGTCTCCTTGACCTTGTCGGAGCCGACGTCGACGGCCATCTGCGCGTACACGGCGTTGACGGACTTGTCGGTGGCCTCGCGGACGGTGATGTCGCCGTAGGACTGCTGGTCCTCGTTCTCGGGGGCGTAGTGGCCGCCGTTCCAGCCCTGGACCGGCCGCTTGTTGGTGCCGTCGTAGAGGGTGTTCGGGGTGATGGTGCGGGAGTCCTGGGTGGTGGACTCGTTCTGGACGGCGGAGGTGAGCACGAAGGGCTTGAAGGTGGAGCCGACCTGGAAGTCCCGGCGGGTGGCGTTGTTGGTGTACTGCTTGACGTAGTCGATGCCGCCGTACATGGCGACGACCTCGCCGGTCTTCGGGTCGACGGAGGCGCCGCCCGCGCGGACGTAGCGGTCGGTCTTGTTGTTCTTCTTGTCCAGCTTGTCGATCAGCTGTTCGTCGACGGCCTTGACGAAGGCGTCCTGCTTGCTCTTCTGGAGCGTGGTGGTGATGCGGTAGCCGCCCGCGGACAGCTCGTCCTCGTCGAGGATCTTGTTCTTGGCGAGGTAGTCCTTGACCGCGCGCACGAGGTAGCCGCGCTGGCCGGACATGCCGGTGGGCACGGTGGCGGATCTGGGCGCGGGGAACTTGAGACCGGCCCGTTCGGAGGCGCTGAGCCAGCCCTTCTTGACCATGCCGTCCAGCACGTAGTTCCAGCGGGCCTCGGCGGCGCGCCGGTTCTCCGGGTGGGCGCTGACGTCGTACTCGCTGGGCGCGTTGACGAGGGCGGCGAGGTAGGCGGCGCGGGCCGGGTCGAGGTCCTTGGCGTTGACGCCGTAGTACGCCTGGGCGGCGGCCTGGATGCCGTAGGCGTTGCGGCCGAAGAAGCTGGTGTTGAGGTAGCCCTCCAGGATCTTGTCCTTGGACTCGTTGCGGTCCAGCTTGATCGAGATGAAGAACTCCTTCACCTTGCGGGTGACGGTCTGCTCCTGGCCGAGGTAGTAGTTCTTCACGTACTGCTGGGTGATGGTGGAACCGGACTGCTTGCCCTTGCCGGTGACGGTGCGCCAGCCGCCGCGGAGCACGGCCTTGGGGTCGATGGCGGACTCGCTGTAGAAGTCGCGGTCCTCGGCGGCGAGCACGGCGTGCTGGGCGGCCTGGGAGACCTGGTCCAGCGGGACGCTCTCGCGGTTGACCTCGCCGTCGCGGGCGATCTCGGTGCCGTCGGCGTAGAGGTAGATGTTGGCCTGTTTGACGGCGAGGGCGTTGGCGTCGGGGATCTTCACGAGGGAGTAGCCGAGGAAGAACAGGCCGACGCCGACGAGGACCAGGGTGAGGAACCCGCCGAGCGTCATCCGCCAGGTGGGGAACAGCCGCCGCCAGCCGGTCCGCCTGCGCCGGGGCTTCTTGCCCTTGCCGCCCGCGCCGGCTGTGGCGGCGGAGGCGGTGGTGACGTCGCGGTCGGCACGGCCCGCGCCGCCCTGGCCCTGGCCCTTGCTCTGGCCCGGGGCGGGAGAGGGGGAGGGCGTGGCGGTGCGGGGGGCCGCGGGTCCGGCGGTGACCTCCCGGCGGCCGGGGGTGCCGGGAGGCGTCGGCGCCGCGCCGGAGCGCGGTCCCCGGCGCGCGTCGGAGCCGGGGCCAGAACCGGAGCCGGAGTCAGAGCCGGTGCCGGTCTCCTTCGCGGCCCAGGCGGGCGTCGTCGTACGGCGGTCCGCCGCGCCCCCCGCGGCGGTCTCCGAGGAGTCCTGGCCGGAGTCCCGGCCCGAGTCCTGGCCGGAGGCCCGGACCGATTCCCCGTCCGAGGCCGCGTCCGCCGCGGCGCCCCGCCGCTCGGCAGCCGGGCCCGTCTCCGGTCCCGCGCCGGGTCGCGCTCCTGACTGCGCCCCCGGCTTCCCCTCCGGTTCCCCGGCGGGACGCGGTGCCTCGGCCTTCGGCTGCGGCTCGTCGCTCATCTCGTGCACGGACTCCGTTTCGCGTGTTCACGTTTCGCGGCATACGTTCGCGTACGCCCTCATGCGCCTTCTGCGCCCCTCGATGAAGACTCTCGCACCAAGCGTTCCGTTCCCGTGCCCGGGAACTTCTCGTCCGCGGAAAATGCGTGGCACATCACGTCCGGCGCGCACTAGGCTCCTGCGCTTCGGTGTCGGCTTGGCGGGAGGGGCGTGGCGTGGGCGCTGGACGGTTGTACGCGGCCGTCGCGGCGGGCGGATTCAGACGGTACGCGACGTATCGGGCGGCCACCGCGGCCGGGGTGTTCACCAACACGGTCTTCGGGCTGATCCTCGTGTACACGTATCTCGCCCTGTGGGACATCCGGCCGCATCTGGGCGGCTACGACCGCTCCCAGGCGGTGACGTACGTATGGCTGGGGCAGGCGTTCCTGGCGACCCTCGCCATCGGGGGCGGCGGGGCCGAGGAAGAGCTGATGGAGCGCATCCGTACGGGGGACATCGCGACCGATCTGCACCGCCCGGCCGACCTCCAGCTGTGGTGGCTGGCGGCGGACGTGGGCCGGGCGACGTTCCAGCTGCTGGGCCGCGGGGTGGTGCCGTTCGTGTTCGGGGCGCTGTTCTTCCCGGTGGCGCTGCCCACGGACCCGGTGACCTGGGCGGCGTTCCTCGGCGCCGTGCTGCTGGCGATGCTGGTGAGCTTCGGGATCCGCTTCCTGGTGGCGCTGAGCGCGTTCTGGCTGCTCGACGGGTCGGGTGTGACCCAGATCGCCTGGCTGGCCGGTGTGTTCTGCTCGGGGATGCTGCTGCCGCTGAACGTCTTCCCGGGCGCCCTCGGCGAGGTCGTCCGGGCACTGCCGTGGGCGTCGCTGCTCCAGGCCCCCGCCGATGTCCTGATGGGGCAGGCGCGGCCGCTGGGCACGTACGCCCTCCAGGGGGCGTGGGCGGTGGCGCTGCTGGCGGCCGGACGGCTGCTCCAGACGGTGGCGACCCGGCGGGTGGTGGTCCAGGGTGGCTGAGCGGTCCACCGGGACAGCGGCGGCCGGAACGACGGCTGATACGACGGCCGGAACGACGGCTGGTACGCCGGCCGGGGCCGGCTTCCGCGCGGAGCACGGCGGACGGGGCGGCGCGCGCGGCCGGCTGGCGGACGGGCTGCGCGCCTACCGCATGATCGCCGGGATGTGGCTGCGCTCCACGATGGCCTACCGGGCGTCCTTCGTGATGACGACGCTGGGCAACTTCGCGGTGACCGCGCTGGACTTCGTCGCGATCCTGCTCATGTTCTCCCGGGTGGACGCGCTGGGCGGCTACTCGCTGGGGGAGATCGCCCTGCTGTACGGGCTGTCGGGCACGTCCTTCGGTCTGGCGGACCTGGCGATCGGCTCGATGGACCGGCTGGGGCGGCGGGTGCGCGACGGCACGCTGGACACGCTGCTGGTCCGCCCGGTGCCGGTGCTCGCGCAGGTCGCCGCCGACCGGTTCGCGCTGCGCCGCCTCGGCCGGGTGACCCAGGGGCTGCTGGTCCTCGGGTACGCGCTGGCCACGCTGGACGTGCACTGGACGGTGCTCAAGGTGGTGCTGCTGCCGGTGATGGTGGTGAGCGGCTGCGCGATCTTCGGCGCCGTGTTCGTGGCGGGCGCCGCCTTCCAGTTCGCGGCGCAGGACGCCTCCGAGGTGCAGAACGCGTTCACCTACGGCGGCACCACGCTGCTCCAGTACCCGCCGACGGTGTTCGGCAAGGAGCTGGTGCGCGGGGTGACGTTCGTGCTGCCGCTGGCCTTCGTCAACTGGCTGCCCGCCGCCTATGTGCTGGGGCGGCCGTACCCGCTCGGGCTGCCGCACTGGACGGGGTTCCTCTCGCCGCTGGTGGCGGTGGTCTGCTGCGCGCTGGCGGGGCTGGCCTGGCGGGCGGGCCTCAGGTCGTACCGGAGCACGGGAAGCTGAAGGGACAGGGAGGACGGCATGGTGACGGGCGGAGCGGACGGGACCCACGAACCGGGCGGGCCGGACAGGACGGGCGGGCCGGACGGGGCGTTCATCCAGGGCGGGCCGGGCGGGCCGGGCGGGGCCGACGGGGCGTTCATCGAACTCGACCGGGTCGAGAAGGTCTTCGACGTGCGCAAGAAGACCGGGTTCCTCAAGCGGGAGCGGCGGCAGGTGCGGGCGGTCGACGCGATCTCCTTCACCGTGGCGCGCGGCGAGATGGTCGGCTACATCGGCCCGAACGGCGCGGGCAAGTCGACGACGATCAAGATGCTCACGGGCATCCTCACCCCCAGCGGCGGCCGGCTGCGGGTGGCCGGCATCGACCCCTCGCGCGAGCGCACCCGGCTCGCGCAACGTATCGGAGTGGTGTTCGGACAGCGCACGACCTTGTGGTGGGACCTGCCGCTGATCGACTCCTACCGGCTGATGCACCGCATGTACCGGATCCCCGACGCCCGTTACCGGGAGAACCTCGACCGCTGCGTCGAACTCCTCGAACTGGCCGACCTGCTGGACGTCCCGGTGCGCCAGCTCTCGCTGGGCCAGCGCATGCGCGGTGACATCGCGGCGGCGCTGCTGCACGACCCGGAGGTGCTGTACCTGGACGAGCCGACCATCGGCCTGGACGTGATCAGCAAGTCCCGGGTCCGCTCCTTCCTGCGCGACCTGAACGCCGAGCAGGGCACGACGGTGCTGCTGACCACCCACGACCTCCAGGACATCGAGCAGTTGTGCTCGCGGGTGATGGTGATCGACCACGGGCGGCTGATGTACGACGGCTCGCTGCCCGGTCTGCACGAGGCGGCGCAGGGCGAACGCACCCTGGTGGTGGACCTGGAGCGGGAGCTGCCGCCGCTTGAGGTGCCGGGCGCGCGCGTGGTGCGGGTGGAGGGGCCGCGGCAGTGGCTGTCCTTCCCGGCGGGCGAGTCGGCCGCGCCGCTGGTGGCCCGGGTCGCGGAGCACTACCCGCTGGTGGACCTGTCGGTGCGCGAACCGGACATCGAGGCGGTGATCGCCGAGATGTACGCGGCGGGCGCCACGGTCGCGGGCGAGGTCGGCGCGGCCGGCGGGGACGGTGCGGACGGCGTGGAACGCGCGCTCTCATAGCCTGCGGCGCGGGGATTTCGTAGGCTGCTGCACATGACCGACGATGCCCCCGAACTGCGCGCCTCAGACGCCGATCGCGAACGGGTCGCCGAGACCCTGCGGGACGCCCTCGCCGAAGGCCGCCTGGACATGGCGGAGTTCGAGGAACGGCTGGACGCCACCTACAAGGCACGTACGTACGGCGAGCTGGCGCCGATCACCCGTGACCTGCCCGTGGCGGGGGGCGTGCCGGCGGCGCCCGCGGTGTCCCTGCACAAGGAACCGGCCGAGCCGGGCAGCTGGGCGTCGCGGATCACCGGCGGCGAGGGCTCGTCGTCGTGGGCGGTGGCCGTGATGTCGGGCTTCCAGCGCAAGGGGCGGTGGACGGTCCCGAAGCGGTTCAGCTGCTTCTCCTTCTGGGGCGGCGGCGAGATCGACCTGCGGGAGGCGAACTTCGCGGACCGCGAGGTGGAGATCAACTGCATCGCGATCATGGGCGGCGCGCAGGTGATCGTGCCGCCCGGCGTCGAGGTCGTCGTCCGTGGCATCGGCATCATGGGCGGCTTCGACCACCGCGAGGAGGGCGTACCGGGTGAGCCGGGCGCCCCGCGCGTGATCGTCACCGGGTTCGCCTTCTGGGGCGGGGTGGCCGTCGAACGCAAGCTCACCAAGGCCGAGCGGCTGCTCCAGAAGGAGCAGCGCCGCCAGGAGAAGCTGGACCGCCGGACGGAGCGCCGCGAGCTCCAGTCCTCCCGGCACGAGGAGATGCGCGACCGCTGGGAGCGGCACTGGGACCGCCAGGAGGAGCGCATGGAGCAGCACCGGCAGCGCCACGAGGAGCGCTGGGAGCAGCACCGCGAGCGCCGGGAGCAGCGCCGGGACCGCCGCGGGCACCGGGACTACTAGCGGGTTTCCGGCGGGCGGGCACGAGGGCTCTCCGGGCCCGTGAGCTGCCCCGGCCGCCCCCGGGCGCCTGCGGCCCGCCCCCGCGGGAACTCCTGGTCCGCTCCGGGAGTAGGTCAGAGGGGACAATCGGGTACGGGGTGTGCGCCGGGCGCGCGCCGCCCGTGCGGACCGCTCACCGAAGCGGTGCGTACGGGAACGAAGCGGCGCGCACGGGAACACGGAACGGGTGGAGCGGATGGAACGCACGACGGAGGCCGAGCCTCGGACGGATCCCGCGGCGGGTTTGGCGGCGGGTCCGGCGGCGGAGCCCGCCACGGCCCGCCGCACGATGACCGTGTTCAGCCCCGCCGACGAGGAGCGCCGGCGCGGGGTGCGCCGGATGAAGCTGACCGCGACCGGACTGCTGCTGTTCGTCGCGGTGGTGTACGTCCTGGCCAAGTGGGCCGGGCACAGCGGCGCGGGCGCCTGGGCGGGCTACGTCGCGGCCGCCGCGGAGGCGGGCATGGTCGGCGCGCTCGCCGACTGGTTCGCGGTCACCGCCCTCTTCCGCCACCCGCTCGGTCTGCCCATCCCGCACACCGCGATCATCCCCACCAAGAAGGATCAGCTCGGTGTCTCGCTGGGCGAGTTCGTCGGCGAGAACTTCCTCTCCGAGGACGTCGTACGCCAGCGGCTGCGCGCCGTCGGCATCGGCGGCCGGCTGGGGACCTGGCTCGCCCGGCCGGAGCACGCCGACCGGGTGACCGCCGAACTGGCCACCGCGCTGCGCGGTGCGCTGACCGTGCTGCGCGACTCCGATGTGCAGGCGGTGGTCGGGGAGGCGATCACCCGCCGGGCCGCCGTGCAGGAGATCGCGCCCGGCCTCGGCAAGATGCTGGAGAAGATCGTCGCCGACGGCGGCCACCGGCGCGTCGTCGACCTGGTCGTCACCCGGGCGCACGACTGGCTGGTGCTGCACGGCGACTCCGTGATGGACGCGGTGCAGGGCGGCGCGCCCGGCTGGACACCGAGGTTCGTGGACCGCAAGGTCGGCGAGCGCGTCTACAAGGAGCTGCTCCGCTTCGTCACCGAGATGCGCGACATGCCCGGCCACCCCGCGCGCGGAGCGCTGGACCGGTTCCTCGGCGACTTCGCCTCCGACCTCCAGTCCGACAGCGAGACCCGGGCCCGGATCGAACGCCTCAAGAGCGAGGTCCTCGGCCGGGGCGAGGTCCAGGACCTGATCGCCTCCGCCTGGACGGCCGTACGATCCATGATCGTCTCCGCGGCGGAGGACGAGCACAGCGAGCTGCGCCTGCGGGTGCGGGCCTCGCTGCTCTCCCTGGGCCACCGGATGGCCGAGGACCCCGGGGCGCAGCGCAAGGTGGACCGGTGGGTGGAGGGCGCCGCGGTGTATGTGGTGACGACGTACCGCAAGGAGATCACCTCGCTGATCACCGACACGGTGGCGGGCTGGGACGCCGAGCACACCACCCGGAAGATCGAGGCCCACATCGGCCGTGACCTCCAGTTCATCCGCATCAACGGCACGGTGGTCGGCTCGCTGGCCGGGTTGCTGATCTACACGGTGTCGCGTCTCCTCGGAGCGTAGGCGGACCGCCGCCGTGCGTGACGTCCCCGCTTCGGGGGCACCCGCAGGGCGTTCCGCTCGTCGAGGAGGGAGCCCATGGCCAGTGCTGAGACCGCGGGTGCCGGGACCGGCCGCACCGTGACCACCGACATCCCCGCCAGACTCGACCGCCTGCCGTGGTCGCGCTGGCACTGGACCATCGTCGTCGGGCTCGGCACGGTGTGGATCCTCGACGGCCTGGAAGTGACCGTCGTCGGCAACATCGCCGGCCGGCTGTCGGAGCCGGGCAGCGGCCTGGCGATCAGCTCCGGGCAGGTGACCGGGGTGGCCGCCGCGCTGTATGTGGCGGGCGCCTGTGTCGGTGCCCTGTTCTGGGGGCGGCTGACCGACCGCTACGGCCGCCGGAAGCTGTTCATGATCACCCTGGCGGTGTATCTCGCGGCCACCGCCCTGACCGCGTTCTCCTTCGAGGCCTGGTGGTTCTTCCTCTTCCGCTTCCTGACGGGCTTCGGCATCGGCGGCGAGTACGCGGCCATCAACTCCGCCATCGACGAACTGATCCCCTCGGACTACCGCGGCCGGGTCGACCTGATCATCAACGGCAGTTTCTGGGTGGGCGCGGTGGGCGGCTCGCTGCTGTCGATCCTTGCCCTCAACACCGATCTGCTCGCCGCCGACCTGGGCTGGCGGCTGACGTTCGCGCTCGGCGCCGTCCTCGCCCTGGTGATCCTCCTCGTGCGGCGGCACGTCCCGGAGAGCCCGCGCTGGCTGCTGATCCACGGCAGGGACCGCGAGGCCGAGGAGGTGGTGGCCGGGATCGAGGAGCGGATCGAGGCCGAGAAGGGGGCGCCGCTGCCCGCGCCGCACGGGGAGATCACCATCCACCAGCGCCGTACCGTCTCCTTCGCGGAGATCGGCCGCACCGTCTTCGCCCGCTACCCCAAGCGGGCCGTCCTCGGCTTCTCCCTCTTCATCGGCCAGGCCTTCCTCTACAACGCCATCACCTTCGGCTTCGGCGCCATCCTGACCACGTTCTTCCAGGTGCCCTCCGGCCACACCGGCTACTACTTCGCCGTCATCGCGGTCGGCAACTTCCTGGGCCCGCTGCTGCTCGGCCGGCTCTTCGACACGGTCGGGCGCCGGGTGATGATCTCGTCCACGTATCTGCTGTCGGGGCTGCTGCTGTTCGGCACGGCATGGCTGTTCGACCGGGGCACGCTGGACGCGACCACGCTGACCGCCTGCTGGTGCGCGGTGCTGTTCTTCGCCTCGGCGGGCGCCTCCAGCGCCTATCTGACCGTCTCCGAGATCTTCCCGATGGAGACCAGGGCGATGTCCATCGCCTTCTTCTACGCCCTGGGCACCGCGGCCGGCGGCATCAGCGGACCGCTGCTCTTCGCCGACCTCACCGGCACCGGCGAGGTCGGCGACACGGTCCTCGCGTTCTGCATCGGGGCGGCGCTGATGTGCGCGGCGGGTCTGGTCGCCGCGTTCCTGGCGGTGAACGCCGAGCGCCGCTCCCTGGAGGACATCGCCACCCCGCTGACGGCGGTGGCGGGCAAGCCGGGCCCGGCCGCGCAGAACGGCCGCCCCGACGTCACGCCCCCGTCGTCGAGCCCGGCGTGAGGTGCCGCCGGTCCTCCTGGCGTGGCGCGGGTGTCAGGGGCGGTCGCTTGCGTGGCGCGCGGGCCGCTTGCGGGGGCGCGCGGATCGCTTGCGCGGGACGCGTGCGCGGCGCGGGGCGGGTCGCGCGGCACGCGTGACTCGCGCAGGCCGTACGCAGCGCGCACGCCGTATGCCGTACGCAACTCACGCCGTACGCAACTCACTCACGCCGTACGCAGCTCGCGCACGCGGTACCCGGCTCGCCTACGCGGCGTGCCGGTCGGCGACGGCCCAGGAGGCGAGGGCGACCGCGCCGGCCACGCCGACCACGGACGGCCAGGCGCCCACCTTCTTGGCCAGCGGGTGCGACCCGGCGAACGCGGCGACGTAGGCCGCCGTGAGGGCGCCCGCCGCCCTGCCGCCCGCCTGCCGCCGCCACTGCTGCGCGGCTGCGGCACCGGCGACGGCCAGCACGGCCCCGCCGAGCTGCCGCTTCTTGGTCCAGCGGGCCACCCCGTACCCGCCGACGAGCCCGGTCGCGGCGACCGCCGCCGTAGGAATCCTCGCCATCACTGTCTCCCTGTCTCCCCCGATGACCTGCGGACGCCCGGGTGCGGACGCCGAACGGACCGAGGCTAACCCTCGTCCGCACGGCGGATCGGACCGGCCCGCGAGGACGGAGCTGCCCGACGACGCACGGGCACGCGAGTGAGACCCAGGTCACACCACAAACATCTCCGGACCCGTCACACATGGCTCCCGCGCTCCGTCATGTCTGTGCAACCGAGCGAGCGAACGACGAGCGCACCAGCGCAGCACCAAGACCAAGACCATGACCATGACCATGACCAAGGAGCCCATGATGGAAGCCCGCCTCAGCCTTTTCGGAAACCCCGTCGCCGGCAAGTTCATGCGCCACGTCAACTCCGCGGGCAAGGTCCTCACGGACTCGACGCTCCCGGCCGCGACCCAGGAACTGGTGAAGATCCGCGCCAGCCAGATCAACGGCTGCGGTTTCTGCACCGACATGCACACCAAGGACGCCACGGCCGCCGGTGAGACCGCCGACCGCCTGAACCTGATCGCGGTGTGGCGGGAGGCGAAGGTCTTCACCGAGGCCGAGCGCGCCGCCCTGGAACTGACGGAACAGGGCACCCGTATCGCGGACGCGGCCGGCGGCGTCACCGACGAGGCGTGGGAGAACGCCGCCAAGCACTACGACGAGGACCAACTCGCTGCCCTCGTGAGCCTGATCGCCCTGATCAACGCCTACAACCGCCTGAACGTCATCGTCCGGCAGCCCGCGGGCGACTACCGGCCGGGCATGTTCGGCTGACCGGCCCGCGTCCCGGGGGAAGGGGGAAGAGGGACCTCGGGGCGTAGGCGGAGGGACCCCCTGGCCCAGAGCGCCCTGGCCTAGGCTGACGCCGGACCGAACGGCAGCAGTGACGACGCGCTGGGGGACGAACGGACGATGCCCGAGGGACGACCGGACACGCCCCCCGCCGCCGCACCCACCCGTCCGGGCCTGCTGCCCCGCCCGGACGGCACGCACCTTGCCTACGAGGACCACGCGCCCCCCTCGCCCTCCTCGTCCCCACGCCCGCCCGTCCTGCTCCTGCACGGACTGGCGGGCCACCGGGGCGAGTGGGACGATCTGGCCGCGCGGCTGCGGGCGGACGGCCATCGGGTGGTGGCGTACGACGCCCGGGGGCACGGAGGGAGCACCCGCCGCCCCGGAGACGTGAGCCGCGAGGCACATGTCGCGGACGCGGCGGCCCTGGCGGACGAACTGGCCCTCGCCCCGGCCGTGGTCGTGGGCCAGTCCTTCGGCGGCCACACCGCCCTCCTGCTGGCCGCCGCCCGCCCCGACCTGGTGCGATCGCTGATCCTCGTCGAGGCGGGCCCCTCGATCGCGCCCCCGGACCTCCCCGCCCGGATCGGAGCCTGGCTGGACTCCTGGCCGGTCCCGTTCCCGACCGCCGAGGCGGCGGCCCGCTTCCTCGGTCACGAGGCGTGGGCGCGGGGCCTGGAGCAGCGGGCGGACGGCTGGTGGCCGAGGACCGACAAGGACGTCATCGTCTCCACGATCACCGAACTGACCCGGCGCGACCACTGGCGGGAGTGGCAGGCGATCACCTGCCCCGTACTGGTGGTGCGGGGCGCCGACGGCACGATGCGCGAGGCGGAGTCCACCGGGATGCACGCCCGCCGCCCCGCCGCGACCCGCCTCCTGACCCTCCCCGCCGCGGGTCACGACGTCCACCTGGACCAGCCGGAAGCCCTGTACGAGGCGGTGCGGGCGTTCCTCGCCGACCAGACCTGAGTCGGTCTTCGGCCCCGCCCGGCCCGGCGCCATGCCCACGGACGCCTGTCGCTCGGGAGACGACTCCGTCGTCCACTTCGACCTCCCCGGGGTCGACCCGGAGACCCTCGACCCGGACGTCGAGCGGAACGTGCTGGACATCCACGCCGAGCGGACCCACGCAACCCACGCGACCCACGCGGAGGAAATCCCCGCAGCCAGGCTCATCGCCGCCCGGATCCCGGCCCTCCACCCCTCCCGGCCCGCGACTTCGTGGGATCGATGGCTCCCGCCTCGACAACTCCACGACTGCAAAGGCCCGTTGGGACACCGGCACGCCCCTGACCGCCCTGGCGAACCTCCTTCCCCACCCCTCCTGACGAACACCCTGGCGCAACTCCCCCCGGTGTACGCCCTGCTGTTCGGACCAGCACAAGTGAACTGAACGGCAGCCGACCGCCCGCACACCGAGGGGGGTGATCTGGCCGGATCTTCCCCCTCCGTGCCGAAGTGCGTTGTTCCGGCGATCGCCGCCCTGATAGAGATGAGGGCCTTCTCCGCCGGTCCGCGCGGCCTGCCCGGACCGGCGAAGGGAACGGTGTCGTCGCGGGAGATCCACGGGGGGTAGACGTGACGGGGTGGGATGTCACGCCCAGCGGGGTGGAGTCGATTCTGTCGCTGGTCGGTCTGGCGGCCGAAGATCTGGCCAAGGACATCAAGGGGTACGGCAAGAGCGTCGAGGAGGCCGCCCTCTGCGCGGGCACGATCAGCGGCCCGTACTGCGGCTCCGCGCCCGTCGGTCCGGTCGGTGCCGCGGTGGCGGACTTCGTCGCCGACACCGAGTCGCAGATCACGTTCATGGCGGCCCGTATCAAGAAGACGACGGACGGAACCGTCGACGCCACCACCGCGTACATCGACGGTGATCTGACCATGGCAGCGCGTGCCCAGCGCGAAGCGGCGAAGGTCCCCTCGTCCGCCGACCTGCGCGCGGTAGTCGAGCAGACCGGCCGGCACAGGGAGCGGCCGAGGTGATCGAACCCGGGAGAATCCCGCAGTACACCGGTGACTTCGCCAAGCTGTCCAAGGCCGTCTCCCAGCTTCGCACCCGCGCGGTCGGTATCCGCAACGACGGCCAGGACGTCCACTCCCGCTTCCAGGCGACGGCCGCCTACTACAAGGCGCCGGAGGCCGACCAGCTCCTCTCCACCACCCGGCCGGTGATGGACACGGCGGACGAGTTCGCCGCCCACATCGAGTCCCTGGCCGACGCCCTGGAGACCTTCGCCGCGGAGGCGAAGCCGCACGCGGACCGCTTGAAGGAACTGCGGGAGAAAGCGTCGACCTTCGTGGACAGCGTGCGGGGCGACGACGACTGGACCAAGGACCAGGACAAGATCGACGCGCACGACGCGCTGATGGACGGTGTCGCGGAGGCCGTCGACGGGTTCCAGACCGCGGAGCGCGACGCCGCGAACAAGATCAGCCGCATCAGCCCGGGGGCGTGCCGCCCCAGTTGGGTGGTCGACGACGGCAGCCACGCACCCGGCATGTACGGGGTCCACGCCGACACGCTGACGTCCATGGGCGACCTGCCGTGGGGCAGTCCGGAGAGCCGTTCCTACGAGCGGTGGAGCCTGGACTGGTGGGGGCACGGCGCCAAGAGCTGGGCCTGGGACGGCATCGTCAAGGACAGCGTCTGGGGCGGATTCGTCGGCCTGGGCGTCCTCGAGGACAACCTCCTGGGCGTCAACGGCGCCCAGGCCCGGAGCGACACCTGGGACGGCCTCAGACGTACCGTCGTCGGGACGTACGCCTACGGCATGGACGCGGTCGGCCTCGGCGGCCGTCTCTCGGACTGGCAGCGGGACAGCGAGGCGTACGCCGACGAGTTCGGCAAGGGGTTCGTCGCCTACGACACCTGGGACGAGGACCCGGCACGCGCCCATGCCGTCACCACATTCAGCCTCCTCACCCTGTTCGGAGGGGCCGCCGGCGGCCTTGCCAGGGTGAGCAGGGCAGGCCGGGTGGCCGAGACCGCCGGCGCCCTGGCCAGGGCAGGCGACGTCCTCGACCCCGTCTCGGGCGGCATGAGGGCGGCCAAGGCCCTGTCCGACCTGCCGAAGGTCTCCGAGACCCTCACTCGCGTCAGCGACCACCTCAAGCTCCCGAAGCCCCACCTCTCCGACACCGCCCTCGACCTGAACGACCGCTACCGGATCACCAAGGACGGCAACCTGGTTCCACTGCACGCGGACGGCACACCGGACATGGCCCTGCCCGAGCGTGAACCGGCGGCCACCGACCGTGCAGCCACCCCACAGCCCAGCGATCACCAGCTGCTCACTGCCGGAGCGCGACGCGGCGGGTCTACGGCAATGCATGCGGGTGACGCACCGCCGTCGAGTCCGGCACAGCATTCCGCAGGGCCCCATGGCTCTGAAGCAGTACGGCGTACGCACGAAGGGACTCACGCGGGACCGCCCCATGACGGCGGTAGCGAGCCCCATGACGGTGGTCACCGAGCGGGCGGAGATCATTCCGCGTCTTCGCACTCGGACTCGGACAGGGGTGAGGTCCCGCGCGGTACCGATGGGAACGATCCGTTCTCCGACGGTACGCCCCACCAGGAGACCGTCCCGTCAGGGCTCGATCACGGTCCTGCGGATCACGCCTCGAACCGAGAGCGCCCGCCACGTGAGGGTGACACCAATTACATCGTGGACAATCCCGAAAACTGGGCCGACACCATCACGGACATCGACCGGATCGATGGCGGTATTCTTTGGGAGGAGAAGACTGCGACGGGGCGTGATCCACGCGTGAATGTGAACAAGTGGATTGCAAAACACGTCTTCAAGAAACTGGACTCCTATGTTCGAGCCCGGCACTGCATGAGCGGCTATGAGGGAGCTCCGCTCGGTCTTGACTTCACAGAGCCTGGGGCGACGTCGGAGTTCAGGGCTGCGGTAGAGTCCGGCGTAGCCGAGTGGGTTACCAGAAATCCCGGCGTGGATGTGCGAGTGAGGTGGGCGGAGTGAGCTGTTACTTCCAGATGGGTGATCAGGAGTTGTGGAACCCTTCGAACTCTTTGGCTAAAGTTTTCCTGGGGCAGGCTGAGGTGCTGTCTGGGCTGGTCAGGAAGGATTCGGGGTTGGCGGGGGTCATTGAGGATGAATGTCAGGTCGATCCCTCGCTTTTCGTTCCATTCGTGGATGAAGTCGTGAAGGTTTACCAAGATTCCAACAATGAGGCGCTCAGGGCGCTCCTCAAGGGGTTTGCCTCCGTCGCGCTGGTGCTGGTGGATCGCATGGGTATGGAAGTGGTGGAAATCGCCCCGGAATTCTCTGAAATGTGGGCGACTGAACAGGAATTCCGAGCCAGGTACATGCCGACGGGTTGAAAAAGGGGTGGTGGAGATTTCCCGTGCCGACCCGTCGAGTGCGAGAAGAGTGCATTCCTGTCGACGCTCGCTGCTGTCAGGTCTTGCTGTCGAAGTGTCGCAAGCATGTGCATCCAGGTTGAATTCACTTCCGGTTGTGCCGTGATTTCGAGGAATCAGTACATGCCCCGTAGCACATTCGCTCTCACCGCGAGAATGCCGGACCCCGTCTCCCTGCTGGCCGCCCTCCACGCAGGCGGCCCCGATCTGCGCGTCGACCGGGCGGGTCAAGGCGCCGTGGTGCGACTGTGCACGGAGGACGGGCGCCAGGTGGTCGCGGTCGAGGCACCTCGCTACCTCCAGGTCCCGGGGGAGGCGGCACGGTTGCTGGGTCCTGCGGCGGCCACGGAGAGTCCGGTCTGGTGGACGGAGGTCCGCGCGGCCTCCGCCGTCCCCGAGGCCCCCCGGCTGGCGGCCTCCGTAGCCGGACGCCTGGCCACCTTGCTCGACGGCACCACCTGGCCTCGCGAGACTGCCGCCCACACCGATGTCGTCACGGTCGAGGCATCCGGCGAACCGGCGCCCGCCCTCGCAGCCGGCGATGACGTACTCACCGAAGCAGACATGCTCACGGACCGAGCTGCGGTCGTCCTCCCCGACATCCCGGTCCTGGCCGCCACCACCTGGCTGACCGAACTCCTGCGTACCACCGCACGGACCGGCCGGCACCTGTACCTGGTCACCCCGCCGACGACCCGCCTCACGCTGCCCGCCCGCACGCTTCTCGACCGTGCCCCCGCCCGCTGGGTCGTCAGGGACCCCGAAACCGGCTACTACGACGGGCTGACAGGTCTGGAACTGGTCTGGCACGGCGACCACTTCGCACCGCCAGTCGGTCGGAATCCCACCGTCGTGGATGCCTACCGACCGCCGCCGACCGGCCGATCCGGCGAGCGCCAGTTCCTCCTGTCGGCGCGCACCATCCACCCTGCCGACGAACAACTCCTCCTGGGCGGCACCCTGGAATGCGCCTGGCAGACCCTGACCGGCGAACCGCCCGCAGGCTGGTCCACAGCGGAACCCGTCAACGTCCCCTGGTCCCGCCGCCAGTTGACCGACCTCGCCCGTAGCCGTGCCCGCCGCGGCTCACCGACCTGGCTCGTGGCAGTCGGCAGCCCCGGCCGACCGGCCATCGCCACCCAGCGGGTGACCCACACCCGCCTGGGCGTGGAGGAGCACATCACGCTCGCCCTCGGCCACACCGCCGACAGCCCCGTCCCCTTGGACCTCCTGCCCCACCTGGCGAAGGACCTGGCCGCTCGACACCACCTGGCCACCATGGTCACCGAGGTACGAGCAGCCCGCGCGGACCTCATGGCCCCGGCGCACTACGAGCCACCGGCCCTCCCCGTCTCTCTCACCTTCGGCCCCGACACCGTTGCGGACACCGGCCTCAGCCGCGTGGAGGAAGCCCTACCGGACACACCCGTCGTACGCCTCGGCCCGACAGCCCGCCCCACCCTTCACTGCACACTCGGAGACGGAACGGATCCCGCAGCGTGGAGGCGCCTCCGGCGCGCCACAGCCCACCTGCACGTAGCCCCCGCAGCTCAGGCCGTACTCGGCCGGCCGGGCGGCTGAGCCCCTCCAGTCCGCTGCGCCAGGCCGGCCCCGAGCCGCCCGCCGAGGTGGAGCGAACTCCTCGCCCTCCTGCCGGAACTCGCGGCACTGGCCGCTCTGACCTGGTGGAGCTTCACCACCCCACCTCGCGACGGCGCTCGCGGTGGCCGGCCCGGCCACCGCGAACACGACACGGGGGGTGTTCCGGCAGCGCCAGGGGCGAGAGTGCCGCAGGCTGGAGACCGGACTCGCCGTGTTCGCGTGGGAGACCGGTCAGGCGGTGGTCCAGAAGTCCAGGGCCTCCCTGAGGATCTCCCGCGCACCGGCGCCGTAGGACGCGGCGGCCCTGAGTGCTTCGAATGCCTTCACATGGAGGGCGATCTCGGCCGGGTCGGTCACGTCCACGGCGGAGGAGACGAGCTCGTAATGCGCGCGCTGATCGTCGTAGACGTGGAAGCCAGAGGTGGGAACGATGCCCACCTCGACGCTCCGGGGGACGATACCGAGGTCGAGCGACGGCAGGTCGATCTCGCCGAGGATCCGCTTCACCTGCTCGCGCATCACCTCAGCTCCACCGACGTTCGTGTACAGCGCCTGCTCACCGAGGATCACGTCGTAGTGGTGCTCTCCGTCGTACAGGACCTTCTGGCGTTCCATCCGCTTCGCGACTCCGGCCCTCACGTCGTCCGGGACACCCAGGAAGTCGACGACTCGGCGCAGGATCACCGAGGCGTACGCCTCCGTCTGAAGCGTGCCCCAGATCATGTGGGGGACATACGCCTTGGCGTGAGCGCTCTGTCGATACCAGTGGATCACCTCGTCCTGAATGTCCTCCGTTCCGGTGGACAACCGCTGCTGCCACGGAACCGCGCTCGTCATGTGATCTCCTTCCGTCGACATCGGTGCCTCGGTCCGTCCGGACGTCGGTCGTCAGGGGGCGAGGACGGTCCCGAAGAACCCCAGAGTCGGCTCTTCCGGTGTCCCCACCAACAGTGCGCGGTCCAACAGGATGTTGTTGTGCTCGCAGCTCGTCTCCGGGAGCATGACGCAGGCGTGGCAGGCGGCGAGATTCGTTCCGGCGGAGCCGGCCGCGTCGGCCTCCATGCAGAGCGGGTCCGCGGAGCACCACTCGGCCCGGCGGATCGCCGAGCGCACCGTGTGGTCGAGGAGTTCCGGTTCGCCCTGTGCCACGAGGCCGCCGAGGCTGCCCGCCGAGTCGCTCGTCGCCGTGTGGACGAGCACGCCGGCCATGTCGTCGGCGGCGTACAGGCGCTCCCGCAGGGAGGCGGCCGGATAGCCCGCCTCCAGGCTCCACTCGTCGATGAGGACGTGGGCCAAGGTGTGCAGCAGCACCATGCGAGGCGTCGCGGGGGACGGTACGGCCCGGCTCGGGTCGTCGGCCCGCTGTTCGAGCACGCGCTGGTGGGCGGTGCGTATGCGCTCGACGCGGGCCGCCACGGCCGGGGCCTTCTCCCAGGTGTCCAGTCGGCTCTCGTCCAGACGCAGGAAGACTCCCTCTCCCTGGACCTCCATGGCCGGCAGCCAGCGCATGGGGTTCTGGGAGAGCGGCATCTCCTTCGCGTCGGTCGTCGACTCGGCGTCCACGAGTCGGGTGAACGCCTTCAGGGCCCGCACCTCGCGGAGCTTCTTGACCAGCATCGGACCGGTGATCCCGAGCGGCTGAAGCACGGTCGGGTCACCGAGCGGCGTCTCGCAGACGAACTGCTCCGCACGGGAGTGCTCGCTCTCGTCGTTGCCCGAGCGCAGGCGCTCGTACTCCTTGTTGCGCAGGGCTCGGTAGCGGTGGTCGAAGCTCGGCGTGCTCCCGTCCTCCGGGTCCTCCTCGCGTTCCGCGGCGAGCAGGGCCATGACCTCGTCCAGCGGAATCGGGCACTCGCCCTTGAAAGCCCCCTTGAGATAGATGCCGATGTGCTCGCGGCTGTCGAACTGGCGCAGAGCGTCCCAGTGTTCCGCGAGCGGATCCGCGCGACCGTCGCTCCACGGCGGGATGGACAGCGCCGACTTCAGCACCGGCTGCCACACCGACGAGGAACCGCGCTGCAGGGTGCGCAGGGGGAGCCCGCACCCCGCCGGGTCCGTGGCGGAGAGGCCGAGCCACGGGCGGGCGCCCCGGCAGGTGAGGCGCAGGTCCTTCAGCGCGTTCCTGCGGAAGGAGCCCTCCATCGAGACCTCGGGCACCTGGCCGCAGGTGCAGGAGATGACGACGGAGCGCAGCGAGGAGGTGCGTCCTGTGGTACGCATCCTGAGCCGGCCGCCGCACCTTCCGAGCCTCGTGGCGTCCCGGTCCGGCGAGCGGTGAACCCACTGCCAGTAGGGAAACTCGTCGAGGTGCCCGGCCTCACAGGCGACGACGAAGCGAGAGGGGACGAGGTCCACCTCGCACGTGCCGCAGACGCTTCGACCGGCCGGTGGTGAGAAGTCGCGGTGCGGTTGCAGTTCGTTGCACTCGGGGCAGGAGTGCATCAGCGGGAAGCGGCGGACCCGAAGACCGTCCGTGCTGGTGTCCTCGGACGCCGGCGGCAACCGGAAGAAGTCGACCCCGAGCAGACGGGCCAGACGCCGCTCATGGACGACTTTCGACTCGTCCGCGCTCCAGCTCCGGTCGGCCTCGTCCAGACCCGAGACGACGAAGGACTCGTGGTCGACGGCGACGAGCGACCCGACGCCGTACGTGGTGATCACCTGGGAGCGGCGGACCGTGCCTCGGCGCGGGAGGTTGTGGGCCGGGCCGGTGCCGTTCGCGGTGGTCCGGCGGCGTCGGGCGGGAGGCGGGGTCATCGGGTTCCCTCCATGAACAGGGCGGACTCGGCGTCGACGTCACGCAGGCTCCACAGGGTGGGCCACGCTTCGCGGTCCGCGGACTCGTCGTCGTACGACTTCAGGAGCGAGGGGGCACGGCTGCCCCGCCTCGGTTCGAAGAGCAGCTCGCTGTGGATGTCGGCCTCCTCGCACCACCAGTCGACGAACTCGTCGAAGCCCTGTGCCACGGCCTCGCTCTCCGAGGGGGTGACCGCGCGGACGCGATCCAGGAGCAGACACCTGATGCGGTCCCGCAGGACGTGCTCGTAGGACGAGATCCGGCCGGCGCCCTCGTTCGGGCGTGCGGCCGGGATCAGGACGCGGGCGAGAGCGACGATCACCGCGTGCAGCCCTCGTTCGCGCGCGCGGGCGGAGAACGGGGTCACGGAGGTGGATTCGACCTCGCGGTAGAGAGCCGAGTGGTAGTGCCGGAAGTTCTCGTAGTGCGACCGGTCCCGGGCGCGGGCGGAGTTGAGCATGACCGCGACCAGGCCGGGGTGCGCGCGGCCGACACGGCTCGTGGCCTGGATGTACTCGGCCGTCGTCTGGGGCTGGCCCATCACGGCCATCAGACCGAGCCGGTCCACGTCCACACCCACCGCGATCATGTTGGTGGCCAGCAGGACGTCCACGGTGTCCTCGTCCGGAAGCCTCTTCTCGATCCCCTTGAGGCGCGTGGGGATCTCGCTGGCGTCGATCCGGCTGGTCAGCTCCGAGTAGTTGGCCACCGGGCGCACGGCCACGCCCTCGCGCTCGCGCTCGGCGAGCAACTCCAGATAGGCCACCACGTCGTCGTGGACCTGGAGTTCGGCCGCGGACAGCAGTCGCAGGCTGTTGAAGTAGCCGACGAGGCTCCAGTAGGCGTCGCGCACCTTGTCGTCCGTGTCCGCGTGCATGGCCCGGTGCAGCAAGGTGGCGTACGTGCGGATCAGCAGCGTGGACTGGCTGGTGCCGGGAGCCAGCAGGCCGACGTAGCGGCGGCTCGCCTTCTCCTCGCGCGGGGTCTCCACTGCGAACCACGAGTCGCGTGCGTCCAGGCCCGCGGGCGGGAACTGCCGCACCTCGCGGGCGAAGAGGTGGCGACCCTGGTCGGCGGCCCGGCGGATGGTCGCCGTGGAGGCGATCACCTTGGGCCGGTCGGCCAGTGCGTCCACGGCGGTCTCGTAGAGGCCGGTGAGAGTGCCCAACGGGCCCGAGATCAGATGCAGTTCGTCCTGGACGATCAGTTCCGGCGCAGGGGTACCGTCGGCCGGGTCGTCCAGGTTGAAGAGCGCGGAGGTCGCCGGACGCCACGGCATCGAGGCGAACTTGTCGACGGTGGCGATCACCAGTGTCGGACGTGCGTCGTACACCGCCTCGTCGATCAGATGGACGGGGAGACCGTCGGCGAACTCACAACCCGTACCGGGACAGCGGATGTACATCCGCTTGGCGTCCTCGTCGACCTCGTAGTTCCGGGCGTCGAGCCGGACCGCGCACCAGGGACAGGCGTGCAACTGGACGGGGTTCTCGGTGGCGAGCCGCTTGTCCGGGTTGCCGCGCAGCTCGTCGAGCCTGGCGGCGGCCTCGGCCAGTGTGTTGGGGGTGGCCGAGCGACCCACCCACATGCCCACGGAGAACGGCTCGTCGCCCAGCTCGGGCGCGCGGCGCCGCATGTCCTCCATGGCACAGAGCAGGATCGCCGCACGCTCGAACTGTTGCAGGGTGAGCAGCCGGAGCGTGTACCGCATGAGGACGGTGACCCCGCCGCCGTTCGGGCCCCTGCGGATGCGGCGCAGGAAGGACGTCAGGGCGATCAGCCCGAGGTATGCCTCCGTCTTGCCACCACCGGTGGGGAACCACAGGAGGTCGGAGACCTTTCGGTCGTCGTGCTCGGGGTCGTCGATCCCGGCGACGCAGAGCAGGACGAAGGCGATCTGGAAGGGCCGCCAACGACCGGCTGACGGATCGGGCTCGCCCACGCGCCCGCCCTTCACCCAGGCACTGCGGGCGCGCTGGTCGGCCATGGCGCGGTTGGCGAGCCGGAACGCCCGCATCAGGTCGGGCTTGCCGCGCAGCAACCGGATACCCTCGCGGATCCGACCGAGCGCCTCGCGACAGGCGTCCACCTGCTCCCGTGCCGGCGCCTCGTGCGGGCCGCCCTCCAGAGCTGCCGCCTCGGCCGACTTCCGGTCGATCCAGTCCTCGTATCCGGTGGCCAGGGCCTCCAGGGCGGTCAGGATCTCGGTGTCGGACCGCTCGGCCAGCCCCAGCATCGACAGCGAAGAGCTGTCGATCTCCGGGTTGGAGTCGGTGAGCAGCACCTCCACGCTGGGCACGAAGTCGCTGCGCACCTCGGGGACCGCGGCCGGGACGCTGTCGGTCACGCCGATCGGCGACGGATTCCAGTCCCAGACGGCGGCGCAACCGTGCCCGACGGCGAAGGTCGGGGCATGGCGGTGCAACAGCCGACTGGTGGCGATCTCCGGATCGTGCGCGGCGGCCGGGGCGGTGCGTTCGACGAACGCACTCGACCCGTTCGCGGCCCGGACGGTCAGGGCGCACTGGAACAGGGCGAAGGCGTCCTGGAGGTCCCGTTCCCCGACCTTCTGCCGGTTCATCAGCGTGACCGTGACGGTGATCGTGCCGGTGACCGGGGCGGGCCGACGGACGATGACGTGCAGGGCGACCTTGTCCGGAACGAGGTCGATCAGATCGCCCGCGGTGGGGACGGTCACGTCGATGCTCTGCTCGGGAAGCAGCAGTTCCTCGCGCCGCCATCGCTCCCGCTGCTCCGCGACGGTCCGGGCCTCGGCACGGCGGGCCGGGACCGGCTTGCCGTCGGTGTCGGTGGGCTCGTAGACCGCCGCGCGCGCCGAGACCACGATCGCGTCGCTCATGGCCGGGGCGACCGCGAAGGTCAGCCCCATGGAGGACGGGCGTCTGTCGCCCGGGACACCGATCTCCTGCGCGGCGCCGGACTCCTCGGTGTCCCCTCGGGTGAGAACGGCAGGAGCGTCCGGACCGTCCTGTTCGGCGACGTTCTCGGCCCTCCGCTCCCGCGAGGCACGCGGGTACAGCACACCGGTCAGGTACCGGTCGATCGGCGCGTCCTGGGTGAGGATCTCGGTGCCGTCCGCCGATGCCGACCCGTCCGTCGGACCGAAGAGTTCCCTGCGCAGTCCCGCGAGAAGTTCCTCGTCCCGCACTCGATAGTGCTCGGAGTGCCGACCTGCCACGTGCGTCATGTGCCCTGCTCCTCTTCTTCCTCGGCCCGCCGCCGAAACATGCCGATGCCGGTGATCCTCGGCGCGATCCACACGCCACGATCGCCGAGGCCGGCGTTGGCGCCCGCGGCGACGCCGCCCGTCACCGTCTCCAGGGTGTCGATCCGCAGACCGTGGATCTCGTCGGGCCACCACGGGTCCCACGTCCGGTTCACCTTCTGCACCAGGAACAGCTCCTGCCGGAACCGCTCCGACGCCTCGCCGATCTCCCGGCCTCGGTGCAGCAGGGCGTAGGGCGGGCTCTGCGCCTCACCCGCCGGTAGGTCGTGACGCTTGCGCAGCAGTACCTCCTGACCGGGACCGACCTCCCGCAGGAGGTACGCCTGGGTCGCCACGGCGTCGGTCGCGTCACCGGGCGGGTTGTCGCGGCAGACGTCCCCGGCCTCGGCCAGCACGCCGTACCTCTCGTACGAGCGCCACCCGCCGACGTACCGTCGACTGTTCCTGCGGTTCCCCGCCCTCCTGATGGGTGGCACCTCCGGGGAGCGGACGTGATACAGGTCCTGGCGGGCGCGGGTCATCGCCACGTACAGGGCACGGACCTCTGCGGGGAGGTCCGTCTCGGTGCCGTACCGCTTGCGGAGTTCGGCGACGGTCGGAGGAGTCAGGACGATCACCCGATCGAACTCCAGCCCTTTGGCGCGGTGCACGGTGGAGACGACGATCCGTGCGCTCTCCGGGTCGGCCGCCTCGTCGGGGAACCGGCCGTCGGCGACCAGGCGGCGCAGTCGGTCCAGGTCGAGTGCGGAGCGGGCGGGCGAGCGGGTGGCGCGTCGCAGCACCGTCCACAGGGCGTCCGCGTTCGGCTCGTGGGGCAGTGGGATCTGTTCCAGCAGGGAGCGGAACCGGTCCTCGGTCAGTCCGGTCGCCTCGGTGCGGCGCAACAGCTCGGCCACCCAGTAGGGCACCGGCCGCTCCTCCAGAGGACGGCGCAGCCGGTGGCCGATGCCGTTCTCGTGGAGCAGCCGGGAGACCACCAGGGCCTGTCCGTTGTCGCGGGTGAGGACGGCGCAGGTGTCGTCGAGGTCCCGCAGACCGTGCAGTGTGTACTCGTCGGTGAGGTCGCCCAGTGCGTTCACCGGGTCCAGCAGCAGGTCGCGCAGTTCCTCGTGGAGCGTGGCGGCCTCGTCCGCGTCCCGGACCCGCTGGAGTCGGGAGCCGTACGGCAGCGCGATCCGCGCCTCCGGGGTGAGGGCCCGGAAGTTCTCGGTGAGACGCAGCTCCACCAGGTCGTCGGGATAGGAACTGCGCAGCCACTCGAAGAACCGACCGGTCTCGTCGTTCCGTTCCGCCGGGTCCTCGATCTGGAAGCCGTACACGGACTGGGCGGCGTCACCGACCACGGTGAAGCCGCAGCTGTCCTGGTAGCGGTCGAGCAGGGCCTCCACCAGTTCCCGACGGTCGCCCAGCAGGTCCTGCACCTCGTCGATCACCACAAGGGACGGCGGGACCGAGTCGCCGGACTCCAGCGCGCCCTCCTCGACGGCTTCCGCCGCGGCCTCGATCCGCTCGTCGAAGGAGGCCGTGGCCCAGTCCTGGTCCGGACGCGCCTGGCGGAGCACTCCGTACGCCCAGGCGTCGAAGGTCTGGGCGCGTACACGGCGGGCCCGTTCCCCGTGCCGGGTGATGCGCTCACGCAACTCACGGGCCGCCGCCCGGGAGAACGTGAGCACGAGGATGTCGGCGGCCTCCAGCGCCTCCTCCGGGTCCTCGTGACCGCAGAGCGCGTCGAGGCGGCGCACCAGCGTGTGCGTCTTTCCCGCGCCGGCCCCGGCGGTGACCAGGACCCGTGCGTCCCAGGGCTGCTCGACGACGGCCCGCTGCTCGTCGGTGAGCGGCGGACTGTCGAGGTGGACGTCGGTCACGTACGGCTCCAGAGGTGCTCGAACTGGGTGAACGCCAGCCGGGTGTCGAAGTTGGCGATGTTGTCGTCGACGTTGAGGATCAGACAGGTGTCCTTGCCGCCGTTCCCGGGGCCGCGCAGGCCGCGCCCGATCATCTGCTGGTACACGTTGGTGCTGTAGACCGGTCGGGCCACCACGACGACGCGCGTGGCCGGAGCGTCGAAACCCTGGGTCAGGACACCGTAGTTGGTGAGCACACGGAGGCGACCGCTCCGGAAGTTCTCGATCCGCGCCCTGCGGTCCTGCGCGCTGGTCGTCGAGTCCACGGCGGCGGACGGGACTCCCCGGTCGTTGAACATGGCCGACAGGTACTTGGCGTGATCGACGGAGGTGGCGAAGAGCAGCGTCGGCCAGTCCGCCGGCAGGGCGGCCACCGATTCGACGATGCGCCGGCTGCGCTCGTGGTCGTCGGCGAGTCGTTGCTCGGCGGCGCGGGACAGCATCGCCATGCGTTCGGCGTGCGACTTCTCGTCCTGGCTCAGTACGATCCGACCGCCCTCCAGGGTGCGGTGCTCGACCTGGGCGAGCATGCCCCACTCCTGGAGATCACGGTACGGGTCACCGGAGGGGAACACACCCTCGTCGAGGCGCCGGTTGCCGAAGCGGGTGACCAGTCGGCGGGTCTCGTCCTCGTTGGCGTTGCGGAACGGGGTGGCGGTCAGGCCGAGCAGATGCCGGCGCGTCTCGTACTGGGTCAGTCCCAGCAGGCCGAGGATCTCCGTGTACCGCTTGGAGATGGCGGTGTGCGCCTCGTCCACGACCACGAGTGCGGGCTCGCGCAACCACGTGTACTGGTCGGTGTCCAGACACCGCTCCAGCTTGGCATCCGTGGCGATCACCAGATGGGGGTGGTCGACGACGTTGCCGACCTCGTTGCTGCCCCACAGCCGGCTGATGGTCAGCGGTCGCTCGGCACCCACCTTGTTCCAGACGAACTTCCAGCTCTGCACGGCCTGTTCGCACAGTTCCTCGGTCTGCGCGATCCACAGCAGGGGGCCCTTGAGGTCACCGACCCGCTTCACCCAGCGGATCACGGCCTCGGCGGTGACCCGTGTCTTGCCGGCACCGGTGGGCAGCGACAGCATGCCGCGCTGCGGGGCCAGCCGGTCGAGCAGGGTGGAGATGTTCCGGACCAGATCCTCCTGGTAGCCGTGGAGCCTGGGGAAGTCCCGGGGGCCCTCGACGGTCTCGGAGGACGGCGGCGAGGGAGTCCTGGACCCGGCGAACGTGGCGGGCAGGCGGAGGTCGGAGACGAACGCCACTGCGGCCGACGACCCCCCGTACGCCACGGGGGCGTTGGGAAAGCGCGCCTGGATGTCCCGGGCGTGCTGCTGGAGCACCCCGTCGCCGTGCGCGTTGAACGCCATCTGCGCGACGCGCCGGCCGGACGGCTCCACCCCGTCGGTCGCCTGTAGCTCGGCGTCCATCAGCCCTTCGGGCAGACCGGCCCTGAGAGCGTCCGCACCGATCAGCAGTTCCAACTTGGCCACGACGTCGCCGGCTTCGCGTACGGCCTTCTGCGCCGCCTTCAGCGCGCTGTCCTTGGCCATGCGGTCCTGGTGCTCCAGCACCGCGCGGCAGCCGGCGGCGCCCAGGCCGAGACCCAGCTCGCGGTCGATCAGCCGCAGCATGGGCTCCGGCTCCACCGGCACCCGGACCTTGACCGTGCTGTCCTGGCGCACGGCGTCCAGGGGAGAAGCGTGCGTGCCGTTGGGAGTCCGGGTGACCTCCTCCAGCTCGGTGCACCGCTGCACCACGCTGTTGCGGTTGCCGCTGTTCAGGCGCTGCCGCAGGGCGGGGAACAGCTCGACGAGAGGCACGGGCTCGCCGTCGGGCACCTCGCGGGTCTCCCGGCTGATCACATCGGCGTAGCGGAGCATGCCCCACTTCTCGACCATCAGCTCGGCGTCCCCGGCCGTCGGTACGAGCAGGGCGGGCAACTGTTCGGCACGCAGGGCCCGGTACTCGGCGGTGCCGACGGCGAGGGTGATCTCGTCGTCGGGACGGGTGCCCCAGGTGTCTCCGATCCTGCAACGGGTCAGCGAGTCCTCGGGGAAGTCCGCCCCGAACCGGGTGAGCATCACGTAGGTGGTGCCGACGAAGGCGTCGTCCTCGCTGCGCGACACCTCGTCCAGGAGCGCGTCCCAGCGATCGGCGGGCACCTCCTCGACGGTGGTCGGCAGCCGCAGTTTGCGGGCCTTCTCGGCGGAGACGTCGGCGACCGGGAGCACATCGCGGTAGGCGGCGAGCTGGGGACCGACGGCCTGTGCGAGCGGCTTGAGCCCCTGTGAGGTGGCGACCCTGCCGTGTTTGCGCAGCATCCATCGGATCGGTGACATCACTGCCTGGCGCGTGCTGGTCTGGGCGCCGAACTGGCGCGTCCAGTTGTCCACCACCGCGTCGTCGGGCAGCGCCTTCAGGAAGGCGGCGCGGGACTCCTCGGACAGGTCGCGGAAGAGATGGAGAGGCCCACCGATCGCGGCGCCCTCCACCTTCATCCGGTTCAGCGACGGGCGCGGGGCACCGCTGTCCAGGTTGCGCAGCGAGGCGGCGTGGACGGCTGCCCGGTACTCCTCGAACCACGGCTCGTCCGCCCGGGGCTGCACGCCACCGGCCGGTCGGTCTCGCAGGGCGATCAGGGAGAAGAAGGACGTGTCGTCGGAGTGGAACGTCATGTCGACGGCGACGCTCGGGTCGCGCTCGGCGTCCACCACGACACCGGGCAGCATGCAGTCCGCGACGGGGCGGAAGTGCTTGTCGGCGGTCCGTACCCGGAGTGTCGAGCGCGGATCGGGCAGGCGCTCCAGGACCTTGTGCGCCAGCCGACGGACGCCGGCCCGGCGGAACAGTTCCCAGAAGCGCTCCCAGTCCGACTCCCCGTAGTGGTCGAAGCCCTGGTCGAGGACACTGGCGAACCGCCCCTCGACGTCGGCCTCACGGATGCCGAGGACATCGAGGGCGTGCGCCAGCGAGGGGTCCTGGGCGAGTTCGTCGACGACGTACACCAGGGACTCGCGCAGTCCGTCCTGGTGCTCGGCCCGACGGAACACCTTGCCGTGGACAGGAGCGACCAGCCCGTGTTCCTCGGTGAGTACCACGTGGGCCTTGCGTGCCTCGTCGGCGAAGGGGGAGCGGTTCTCGATCATGTCGGCCAGGATGCGGACGGCCACCGCCGACCCCTCGGCGGTGCCGCTCGCGACGAGGGCCTCCAGCCAGTCGCGGACGCCCGATCGTTCGTGTCCGGCGGCGAGGAGGATGTGCTCGACCTTGCCCGAGCGCAGGGCATCTGCCTCGACGCTCGGGTGCAGCCAGTCGGCGGGGCGTCCGGGGCACTCGTGCCACATCCGCAGCCACCGTGTCAGTTGCTTCAGATCCCTGTCCAGCCGCGGGTGGACGCGCAGTCGCTCGGGAATCCGCAGGACGCCGTCCTGGTCGGGCAGCGAGGGGCACGTGGCGGTGCGGGCCCAGATCTCCCGGGTCAGGAACTCGTCGGCCCAGCTGATCGACTCCTTGACACGGCCGGGCAGCAGGGGGAGGTAGGCGGCCGGGTCCTCCGCCGGGGCCAGCCCGGGGAGGGAGTCGACGACCAGCTTCGCCGACACCCTGATCATTTCCTGGTTGAAGGGGGAGGAGTCGAGCAGGTTCTGCCGGTCCTCGTTGGTCTTCCACGCCCCGTTGAGGATGCCGCTCAGGGACATCTCGTACTTGGTGGGGAAGAAGGACCAGAACTTGCCGCGCCCGCGTGAGCGGGGGCTGACACACATACCGCTCTCGGGGTCCGGCACCAGCGCGGGGACTGCCCAGGACAGGTCGAGCGTCACCCGGTCGTGCAGCTCGCCGGCGTCCGCGCGGGCGGCCGGACCCGGCTCGTGCGTGGTGGTGAACACGCGCCAGCGCTCCGTGGAGAGAGCCTTCCCCGTGCGCTCCTCGGTCACGGTGTGCAGGTCACCGGAGTGTCGGGCGGTCAGCGTCCGGCGTGCCGACGGCCTGGGTCGGTGGTCCTCCAGGACGACCTCGGCGACGTGCGGCGAGAAGAGCTGGAACCCGACCGGGAACTCCTCGCGGGGCTCACCGTGGTCCTTGCCACGATTGCCGTGCATGTCCCTTCCCAGCCGGTCGTCGGCCTTCGGGAGCAGCGGGAGCCGGACGACCGTCGTCGCCCACGTCAGCAGCTTGTCCAGTACGGGGTCGGAGGCACGCTCGGCCTGTGTGTCGAGCGGGCGGGCCATCCGCAGGACGGGGGCGTCGAACTCCGGCCCGTAGCGCTCCGTCACCCCTGGCACGGCCTTGATCTGCGCGTAGGACCAGGTGCGGTCGAATCCGAAACTCCCGGTGCTACTGAAGAATTCAGGCGCGTCGGTCACCACGAGGACAGACTTCACGCCGACCCCGAACCGCCCGATCTGCCCGCCGCGCTTCTTCGACATACTCATGCGAAGAATGGTCTCCGCCCCTTCCGGGGTGACCGGATTTCCCTCGTTCGCGCAGTAGAGATGGGTTTCTGTGAGGACCACGTGGACGCGTCCACCGGGTTCGTCGGCGATTTCGTCGGCAGCGTTCTGGACGAGCTCGAAAAGCTGACGGTCGCCGTATCCGCCCTGCGTGATGCGACGCTCACCATTGGCATGTTCGGCGACCAGGCCGGGGTCCACCGCATAGGTCCGCAGAACACGGGCGGACTGTTCGAGGACGGTTTCGATCACCGCTGAGGACGAGGACGGCACGACTGATGCTCCTGGTGACAAGGGGGGGTGGAGATCTGGATGACGGGCCGGCTCGCCGTCGGCTGCGCGTGAGCCGGCCCGTGGGGCATCGGGGTACTGGTGGCCGGAACGTCTTGCCAGGTCGTGCCGGTCATTCGAAGTGGGGTGCTCTCGAAGGGTCAGGTGTCGGGCAGGCTCCCGTCCGGCAGCTCCTGGACCACCTTCGCCAAGTCGGCGAATCCCGTGAGCAGATCGTCGTCGGACAGGTCGTGCTGGTCCAGGATGTCAGTGACTTCGGCCCTGCTCCTCGCTGAAAAGATGGCCAGAGCCATCGCACTGCATTCCCGCTGGCTGAGCAGCAAGGGAGAACAGTCGTCCTCGTTCTTCAATGAGACCCCGCCCCTGTCGAGTCATGGCCTGGTATCGCACGGGCGTAATCGGCTCACACCTCTGCGAAGTGACATGTTTTTGCTGTGGGAGTCGATCCCGTCGATCAACGTATCGGGTGGGTCCTTCGGGTCGCCAGCTTTTTGTCAGAAAAGCTTCTCATTACGGTCGTTGGTCGTGCGTGGACACACTTCTCCCCTTGTCGCCCGGCCCCCGGATTTCCGGTTCGCTGGCGAGTCAGGATTCCCAACGTGCCGAATGTAGCGAGGTCCGCCGGAATCGGCAACCTCAACTTTGGCCCGATGGGCCGGAGTTCATGGTCCCGCTTCGACGGGGTGGTGGAGAAGGTGGGGCGAGGCGGGCAAAACGGATGTTTCGGTCGGACGGGCAAGTCTGCTCGGCGCCTCCGCCTTGTTAACCATTGGTTGACGTGATCGCGATCGTCAAATTAGCCTCCCTCGTACGACCCGAGGAAGAGACAGGTGACGTGTGGAGACAGGTGAGGAGTTCGGACCATGGCTGGCCCGGCAGCTCAAGCTCGCGGGGAAGACCCAGGCCGAACTGGCCAAGGAACTCCAGCTGACCCGAGCGGCCGTCTCCGCGTGGATCGCCGGACGCTCGACCCCCCGTCCGACCGTCATGGCGGACATCGCCAAGGCGCTCGGCACGGACGTCGGCACGGTGCACACCCGCACCACCGACACCCAGGCCGGCCTCCCGGTCACCTGGTACCACCGACCCGGGTATCCCGACGGCGGCCGTGACCTGGGCAATGCCGCGGCCTTCGCCTTCGACGCCGACGTCCAGGTCCTCGGTCGCGAAACGTGCCAGAACAGCCTCGACGAGCGGTTGACGGAGAACGGCCGCCCCGTCCGCGTCCGCTACACCCTGAACGAGCTGACCGGTGAACACCTGGACGCCTTCCGCGAGGCCATCCTCTGGAACGACCTCTTCCCGCACTACTCCGCCGTCTCGGAGCTGGCCGGCAACCAGAAGGTCGGCCGGGTCGTCGACGCCGGTGTGCGCGACATGTACGAGAAGGGCCGTCTGGTCCTTCTGCGGGTCGACGACTACAACGCCTCCGGTCTGACCGGCGACGACTACAAGGACGGCAAGTTCGCCGCCGTGGTCCGACGTCAGCTCGAAAGCCTGAAGTCCGGTCCCGGCGCCGGTGGTTCGTACGGTCTGGGCAAGGCGACGCTGTGGGCGACCAGCGCTCTCGGCCTCGTGCTCATCAACTCCACCCTGTCGGTGCCGCACGAGGGGCGTACCGAACGACGGATGATCGGTCGTCTCGAACTGCCCTGGCGGGAGGTCGACGGGTGCGCTTACGCGGGCCCCGCCTGGTTCGGCCGTCCCGACCCGGACTCCCTGGGCGCCGAGGTCGCCCGTTCCTGGTGGGCGGACGAGGAGACCGCGGCCCGCCTGCATCTGAGCCGAGAGGGCGAAGAACCCGGCACGTCCTTTCTCATCGTGGGAGCGCACGACGTGGCCAGTCTCGAAGGGGATTGGTCCGATCAGGACGAGAGACCCCATGACGAGGAGGGTTCCGAGGACACGCGCGACATCGAGAGAATGCACAAGCGCCTGGTCGAGGCCCTGGGTCGCGACTTCTGGGCCGCCATGATCGGTGGCGGCGGCCGACTTCCGCTGCTGGAGGTCTCGGTCCGGGCCCTGCGCAACGGTGAGGAGGTCGTTCCGGAGACGAAGGTGGATCCGTCCGTCGAACAGCCTTCCCGGACCCGTGCCCTGCGGGCCCACTACGAGGGAGCCACGGTGGATCGGCTCACCGAGGCCGGGCAGGTGGCGGTCAGGAAAGTCCCGTTCAAGTTGCCGCTGGCCGGAGGCGCCCGAGGGACACTCGGCACCCATCAGGCGATCCTGCTCGTCACCGAGGCCACCAGCGACAAGGACACACCCAAGAACCAGGTGCACTCGCTGCGCGGCAACCGTATGACGGTCAAGAAGGCCACGGTCCCGAACCTGCCGTTGGGCACCAATCCCTTCCAGGCCGTTCTCCTGGTGGGCGAGGCCGCCGGTGACTCGGCCCCCTTCGCGAAGGAGGCCGAGGAGTTCCTGCGGGCGGCGGAACCGCCCGAGCACGACCGTTGGGGGCAGACGGAGGAGCTGATCCTTCGCTGGTCCCCTTCCGCGTACCGGCGGATCAACAACCTGACCACCGAGGTCAACAGCGCGGCCAGGGAACTCGTCGCCCGCCCGAGACGCGGCAGGGGCGAAGGCGGCGAGGCGCTGCGCAAGGCGCTGACCGTCAAGAGCAGGCCCAAGGCCAAGGTGCCTTCCGGCCCGGTGGTCCCGGTGCTGGCGGGGCTCGAGGCGACGATCGGCGACCACGGAGAGTGGACGGTCACCGCGGAGGTGAGCGTCCCGCGCGGTGACGAGATCGTCCCGATGGTGCCGATCGCCCAGTTGGACGTCCGCTCCGGGGGGCGCCCGAGACTCGACTGGGCGGAACTCGTGGCCGTCGAGGGCTGCGACGTGGAGGACGGCACCCTGCGTTTCCCACCGGGCACGCGGCGCGCGAAGTTCCGAGGAGCCACCGACGTCTCCAGCCATCCGGTGAGGACCATGTTCACCCGCCTCGTCGTCGAACTGCGCGCCGGCAAGGGGGCGTGACGCGTGAAGATCTACCCGTACAAGCGGCTTGCCCGTCCGGTCGTGCTCAGGGTGACGTCGGTCTCCCTCAGACTCTCCGACGGCACCCGTGAACCACTGGACACCAGTGCCTACTCGGCGCAGGATCAGGTCGTCGCCCTCGGGGTCCGGGGGCACACGGACTGGGAGAGCGCCACGATCGGTCTCTCGGCCACGCTGCCGCCCGGCGCCGACGCCCCGGACGCGGCCTGGTCCGATCTGCGGGTCCTCGCCGTGGCTACCGATGGCGAGACCAACGTCCGCACGTCGACGGCCCTCACGCGCGACACACAGGACAGCCACGACTGGTCGGGCCGCCTGGAAGTGCTCCGCGACGACCACCTCGGACGGGCCTCTCTCGCCGCGTACGCCGTCGGGACGGTCGACGGGGTGCGGGGCCGGTCGATCGCCGAGACCGACCGGAGCTGGGTCGTCGACACCGTGTCCGACGAGCCGGTCAGGGGCCTTCGACTCGACGTCCGGAAGGCGTCGTTCGGCAAGAGTTCCAGGGAGTGGCTGCGCGCCTACGCCGACGCGCCCTGGCTGGTGGACACCACCGCACGGGTTCCCACGGTGTTCGTCAACACCGACATCGACGGGATCGTCGGGCTGTTGGACAGCAACGGCTCCGGTGTGGACAGCAAGGTACGGGACCTGCTCGTCGCCCAGATGGCCACGGACGTGTGGACGGCGGTGTTCCACGCGGCCCTCGGCGACCTGGAGGTGGAGCCGGGCGGTGGCCCGGTCTTCCCGACCGACTGGCAGGGCGAGGTGTTGCGCGAGATGCTCCCGGACGTCGTCCCCGGTGTGCACGTCGAGGAGGCCCTGCGGCAGGTCCACCACCGCCGCACCGGCGAGTCGGGCTGGGGCGAACTCCAGACCCGTATCCACTACGCGGCCGTCCGGCGTGCCGAGGCCGCCAGAGCGGTGGGCTACGTCATCCGCGGCCTGGAACGGACGAACAGGGAGAGCGAGACGTGATCACCCAGCCCCACCACGTACCGGAGCGTCTGGCGCTGCTCTCCGGTTCGGCCGTCGACACCTTCCTCACCGAGGGGCTGCTCAGCGGTGAACAGGTCCACAGCGGCATAGACCTCGCCAAGCTCGTCCAGCCGCTCCCCGAGGACGACGCCAGGTGGTGGGTCGAGCCGATCCGCAGCCTGGTCGAGGACGCCATGTTCGAGTTCGGCAAGGACCGGACCCGGGCCGACGCCTGGCTCGCGCCACGGCTGCACGCCACGCTGCGTCTGACGCGGCGGGAGGCGGCGGACAAGAGGCTGTGGAACCACCTGGCGTTGGCCGTCGCTCCGGACTATGTGGTGTGGCGTCATCGGTCGGAGCCGGCAGGGCGCGTCGCCGCGGAGCGCTTCCGGGGCCCTGCGGACCGGCAGTGCTTCTCCCGCCTGTGGTGGGCGGCCGAACTCTTCCGGAACGGGCCGGACTACGGCCCGGCCGAGATCGCCTGCGGCAACCAGGACCTCATCCACACCGTCCTCCGGAACGACTTGATCGACCACCGTCCCACAGCCCAGGCCCTCGTCCGCCTCCTGAAGACGGGAAGGATCAGCACCGGCCGGGACGTCAACGGCCTGAGCATCGCCGTCAACGCGGCGGGAGCGACCTTGATCTACGACGTCCTCGCACCGGACGAACCCAGGGACCCCGCCCGTCTGCGGGACTGGATCGCGGAGGCGGAGACGGCACCACCGGTCTCACGCCACATCCTCCCGCAAGGGCCGGACGAGGACCCCGTCCCGAAGGAGTCCGTGGCGGCGCTCACCGAGTACCTCGCGGAGCTGTTCGAGACCGCTCCGGTCAGGGGCAGGAGGAGCGAGGGCTGATCGGGACCCCCGATGATCACTGCCGCGAGGCGGTGTTCCTGCGCGGGCGCGAGGTCGATCGGGGCGGTGTCTGGTCCTCGGGGCGCGGGCAGCGGGCGGTGCAGTCGTCCGCCGTCCCGCAGCCGTGGCTGCGCAGCTTGGCCCGCTGCTCCTCCGTGGCCGGGATCCACGGCTCCCTCATCACCTCCGGGGCCGGCGCGGGAAGACCGAGCGCGGCACTCAGGAGGTGTGCCCCGAACAGGGGCGGCACGGCGTTGCCCACCTGCTGCGCCTTCGCGGTGCCCGACCACGGGTAGTCCGGCGGGAAGCTCTGTAGCATTCCTGCCTCGTTCATGCTGAACCGCGCCCCCTCGTAGACGATGTCGTCGTCGAGGTGCTCGAAGACCACGAAGCGGGAGATGCGGCCGGTGACGGTGGTGGCGGGTTGTCGGTCCGTACGAACTCCGCGTCGTCCCGGGATTCCGGAGCTGCCGTAGTTCGACCGGACCAAGAAGGGTGTCCGGCGTCCCCGATGCTGCGTGCCGACCGGTTCGGCAAGGGCGTCGCCCATCGACGTCCAGTGCTCCAGATCGTCGTCCGCCGCGGGGCTCGGTCCGGGGACGCTCGCGTCACAGAGAGTCGGCTGAGCCACCGGGGCCGCGCTGTCGCCGTTCCTGCGATTCCACTCCTTCGCCTCGTAGGCGCGATGGGTCGGTTCGGGCAGCGAGGGCGTGCCCAGTCCCTCACGGCGGGCGATCAGCACGGCGCGGGACCGGGTCTGCGGCACTCCGTAGGTCTCGGTGGCCAGGACATCTACGACGACCTCGTACCTGGTGCCGTCGGGGAGGCCGACCTTCTGCAACACCTCGGCGTAGCGGACCCAGAGCGCCTCGACGGCGGGGACCTGCTCCAGGACGATGACGTCGTACGGCCGGTGCCCCCGGTTCGGGCTCCTGGTCGCCTGGATCGCGTAGCGGAGGGGTTCCAGCACCAGCGCGGTGCGCGGGTCACTGAGCTTCCTCAGCTCCTTGTCGATCTCTTCGTCGGAATCGCCTGCCATGAGCCGTTCGATGAACTTCTTGACCTCCTCCAGAGCCTCACGACCCGTGCCCGTCCCGGCCACCGAGTAGGTCTGGCACGGTGGACCGCCGGCGAGCACGTTGATCTCCGGGGGGAGCGACTCGAAGGACTCTCTGCGGATCGCGCTCACGTCGGCGTGGAGGGTGTCCAGCCCGGCCGCGTACCGCGTCAGACACGCGCTCCGGTCCCATTCGAGGCCGAGACTCGGGATGCCCAGCCGGTGTCCGGCCACGTCCAGCCCGCCCGGTCCTGCGAAGAGATCCAGGACAAAGGGCTTGTCGAGGATGGACTGGTGGGGAGGCGCGCTGGTCATGTGGCGGAAGTCTAGCCGGCGGCGGTGGCCATCGGCTCCCCGCACAGAGCTTCGGCGATCGCTCGTCCCAGCGCCTCCCCGACCGGAGGCGGCGTCGCGTGCCCGACCTGCCGGTACCGGGACGTCTTGAGCCCGGTGATCTGCCATGTGCTCGGGAACCCCTGCAGAAGTGCCGCCTGCTCGACTGTGATTTTCACCATGTTGTCCCTGCCGAGGCGCGGATCCCATACGAAGTCCGAGTCGGGAACCTCGTCCCCCAGGGTGTGTGCGTTCACGCCCATGGTCGCCCACTTCTGCTTCGCCCTGGTGGGCCCGAGGTCGGCGCCCCCGCGGTTCTTGGAACCTCCCACGAGGGTCGGGGCGGGTTGGTCGGCCTGGGCCGCCCAACGGTCGGCGTCCGTCCAGCCGCGCGCTGCCATCGTCGTTCTCAGGACCTCGCCGACCGTTCGCGGTTCGTCCACGGTCGGCGTCGGAAAACGGAACGCGGCGGCACACCGACGTTCGACCGCGACCAGGACGCCGTGCCTACGGCTCTGCGCCACACCGAAGTCGAGGGCGTTCATGACGGACCAATCGGGCTCGTATCCCAGGTGGGCCAGTTCGGCGAAGGCGAACTGGCGGAACGACTCGTGGTCCGAGGAATGTGCCAGTTGCGGGACGTTCTCGATGAGGATCGCCCGAGGGCGGATGCCATGGGCCAGATAGATCGCCGCTCGCAGGAGTTGCTCTTCCAGCCCAGAATCCACGCGTCGGGCGGTCGCGTCCGACCTCACCCGCGGCAGGCCGGCGGCGAGCAGGTCGACGTCGTGGCTCTCGGGGTGTTCGCTCGGGTCGAAGTCCAGAAGGTCCGCCTGAAGCACGTTCCACCGCGGCCGGTTGGCGCGCAGGGTCGCGCAGGCGTCGGCGTCCTCGTCGAGCAGCAGTCGGGGCTCGAAGCCGGCGCGCTCCAGTCCCAGGGCCAGTCCCCCCGCTCCCGAGCACACGTCGACGAAGGTCAGCCCCGTCATCGACGGCCCTCCGTGTCCTCTCGCGATCTGCGTCGCTCGACCGCGGCCGCGATGCGCAGGGCGACGTCCGGTGCGGGCTCGTGCTCCCAGAAGCGCAGGACCTCCCACCCGGCGGCGACGAGATGGTCGGTGGTCTCCGTGTCACGTGCCATGTTGCGGTCCAACTTCTGGCGCCACCACTGAGCGTTCGCCTTCGGCTGCGTGGCGTGTTCGGGGCAGCCGTGCCAGAAGCATCCGTCGATGAGGACGGCCACCTTGACCGAGGTGAAGGCCACGTCGATCCGTCGTCGGGCCATGCCGGGAACCGGATACTCCACGCGGTAGCGCAGCCCGGCGGCGTGCAGCAGACGTCGGACCGTCAGTTCGGCGGCCGTGTCCTTGCTGGCCTGTCTGCTCATACGTGCCGAGACGGCGGCCGACGACGGCTTCACTGTGCTCAAGACGACTGTGCCTCACGATCGTGACTCGGTCCCTGTGTCGATTCCATCATGGGGACGAGTACGTCCGCACGGGGTTCGGGCGGGAACCGCGGCCGATGCCGGCACCCCTCCCTCACGCCTCGACCGTCACCCCCACCACCCCGTCCTCCCCGTCGAACCGCACCGCCGGCCAGTAGCCGTCGAGGAAGTGGGCGCCGCAGGAGTCGGTCAGGTGGAGGGTCAGGTCGGTGGGGCTGGTGGCTTCGATGGTGTCGAGGAGGAGGTCGGTGAGGTCGTCGGGGGTCGGGGGGCCGTCGCTGAGGGTGTGGACGACGGCGGTGACGGCTCGGTGGTGCAGGTCCGCGTGGTGGGTGACCGCGTGGCGGAGGCGGGGGAGGAGGCGGTGGGCCTCGGCCGGGTCGGTGGTGGCCAGTTGGAGGGTGACGGTCCGGCCGCCGAGGTCGCGGGTGAGGCTGTACGAGGAGTCGTACAGGAAGGTGCCGTCGGAGAGGGCGAAGGAGCCTCGGGTGAAGACGCCGAGGACCCCGTCCGTGAGGTGCGGGTGCGGGTGCGGGGGCTCGGCGGGGTGTGAAGGGGTGGTCACGGTGGTCACTCCAGGGGCGGGGCAGGAGCGGTGGCGGGGGTGAGGCATCCCGCGTCCCGCCCCCGCCGGATGTGCGTGCGGCTCAGGCCGTCCCGCCGTGGCATTCCCCGTACGTCCGGCCCGAGCCGCACCAGCAGGTCGCCGTCTGCTGCGGGGGCCAGGCCACCGCGCGTCCCCGGGCCGCCAGGGTCGTCGCGTACTGGGGGAGGAGGGCGGTGTCGGTGGGGGAGGTGCCCTCGGAGGCGGCGAAGGCCTCGTAGGAGGGGACCGTGCCGGTGACGATGCCGAGGTTGGGGGTGCCGGAGGCGGACAGTTCGCGCAGGGAGCGCTCTATCGTCGCGAGGTGGGTCTCGTGGGAGGGGTACTCCGCCGCGAGGCCGTCGTACGCAGCGACCAGTTCCTCCAGTTCCGGGGCGGGCCAGTGCAGGACCGCCACCGGGAAGGGGCGGGAGAGGGCCTCGCGGTAGGCGCCCAGCTCCGCGCGCAGGCGGACCAGTTCGGCCTGGAGCTCGGCCGGGTTCTCCGAGCCGAGGGACCAGACCCGCTTGGGGTCGTGCAGCTCGTCCAGGGAGACGGACGAGGAGTGGAGGGTGTCGGCGAGCGCGTCCCAGGTGTCGTGGGACGCCCCGAGCATCCGGCGGACGCGGTGCCGGCCGAGGAGGAGGGGACGGGTCGCGTACGGGGGTTCCTCGACGCCGGTCAGCAGCAGCGTCACCGCCTCCGTGAACGTCTCGTGCGCCGCCTCCAGCTCGTCGTGCGACTCCAGGGACTCCGCGACGATCACCCAGGGCGCCGGGTCCCGCGGGGCGGCGGTGCGGACGCCGTCGATGATCGCCCTGGCCTCGGCCTCGTGGTCGTACTCCCACAGGTTGGCCGCCTTCAGGGCGCGCACCAGCGTGGCGTTCTCCAGGGCGTCCGCGGTGGCCAGCAGGCGGTCGTAGAGCGTCGTCGCCGCGGGGCGGTCCCCGGCCAGTTCCAGGTGGGCGGCGGCGCGCAGCAGCAGGGCCTCGGCGTCCTCCGGGTACAGGCCGGCGGCCCGCTCCAGACGGGCCGCCTCGGCGGTGTGGTCGGCGTTCTCGGTCCAGCCGGTGGGGCCGGGGGCACCCGCACGGCCGGCGCGGCCGGTGGGTTCCGGGGTCTCGACGTTCACGGCGGCTTCTGCGTGCACGGCGGCTTTGGCGTCTTCGGCGTTTTCGGCGGGCGTGTCGGGGCGCATGGGGGACACCGTACTGCCGGTCCGTGACGAAGGTGAGGCACCCGCGGGCCGGACGCCCCGACGGGTGGTCCTGTATAACCATGGGGAAGAAACGGGGAAGAAGCCGTCGGGGAGAGCAGGGGAGGGCCGGTCGTGATCCGTCGCGTTCGCCAGCGGGCCGGTGCTCCGCTCGTGCCCCTGCTGCTGCCGGTACTGCTGTCGCTGCTCTTCGTGGTCTTCCTGGTCCTCCAGCTGTCGCTGCTCGACTCGGGCAGCCTCGCCGCGACCGTCGCCGCCGGTGCCGCGCTCGTCGCGTGCGCGCTGCTCGGCTCGCGCTGCGCGCCCGCCGTGGCGCCCACCCGGGTGCGTACGGCGATCCGGGACCGCGACCGGCGTACGGCCTTCCTGCCGCAGCGCGATCCCGACGCGGCGGGCCGGCGACGGCCCCGCGCACCCGGACGGGCCCTTCCGGCGACCGCCGCCGCGTAGGGCACACTTCCGGACCCGTCACCCGCCGCCCGGCACCTTCCGACGGCCTCAGGGCCTGAGGTTCCGGGTTCCGCGTTCACCGCGTCCACTCCACTCCGTGACCCTGCGCCGCGGGTCGTCATGCCGCCATGTCCCGCTTCCGGCACGACGAGACCCCGAAGGGCTCCTCCACCATGTCCGTCTCCTCCGCCTCATCTGTCATTTCCGTCTTCTCCGGCTTCTTCTCCGGCGTTCTCACCGGCTTCGCCGCTCTGGTCGAACGCCTCGCCGATCTGATCCAGCCGCTGTTCCACGCCTCCGCGGCCGCCGCCGCGATCGTCCTGGTCACCCTGCTCGTACGGCTGCTCGTCCATCCGCTGTCCCGGGCCGCCGCGCGCGGGCAGCGGGCGCGGGCCGCGCTCCAGCCGCGCCTGGCCGAACTGCGCAGGAAGCACCGCAGGGATCCGAGGCGCCTCCAGCAGGCCGTACTGGCGCTGCACGCCGAGGAGAAGGTGTCGCCGCTGTCCGGCTGCCTGCCGGGGCTGCTCCAGATGCCCGCCTTCTTCCTCCTCTACCACCTGTTCTCCAGCTCGACGCTCGGCGGGAGCGCCAACGGCCTGCTCGGCCACCGGCTGCTGGCCGCGCCGCTGGGCGGGCGGTGGAGCGACGCCCTCGCGGACGGCGGGGTCTTCGGGGCGGCCGGGCTGGTGTACGTCGTGCTGTTCGCGGTCGTGACCGCCGTCGCCGGGTTCAACTTCGCGCGCGCCCGGCGGGCCCAGGCAGTGGCCACCGCCGCCGGTGCGGGCGAGGCGGCGCAGGTCCCCGGGCTCGCGGCCGTGGGCAAGGTGGTGCCCTTCCTGTCCTTCGCCACGCTCGTCACCGTGGCCGTCGTACCGCTGGCGGCCGCGCTGTACGTGGTGACCAGCTCCGCCTGGAGCGCCGTGGAGCGGACCGTGCTCCAGAGCTGAACGCGCACCCGTCCGGCGGCCCTACGGTCCAGTACGTGAACGGGGTATTGCGGAGTGGACGCGGACCTTGGAGGATCGACCAGTCCTCCGATGGCTGTGTCCGCCGCACCCGGACGCCGTCCCACCGGACGGGCTTCCCGCGAATCGAGGGAGTTGGGGAACATGAAGCTGCTGCGAGTCGGTACGGCCGGGGCTGAGCGGCCCGCACTGCTGGACGCCGAGGGCACCGTGCGCGACCTGTCGGGCGTCGTCGCGGACATCGACGGCGCCCTGCTCGCCGACGAGGCGGCACTCGGCCGGATCCGGGCCGCCGCCGACGCGGGCGAGCTGCCCGCGCTGGACGCGGACGGCCTGCGGATCGGACCGCCGCTGGCCCGGATCGGCAAGGTGGTGTGCATCGGCCTGAACTACCACGACCACGCCCGCGAGACCGGCGCCGAGCCGCCCGCCGAGCCCGTCGTCTTCTTCAAGGCGGCCGACACGGTCGTCGGGCCGAACGACACCGTGCTGGTGCCGCGCGGCTCCGCCAAGACCGACTGGGAGGTGGAGCTGGCGGTCGTCATCGGCCGTACGGCCCGCTATCTGGAGACCGACGAGGACGCCCTCGCGCACGTCGCCGGGTACGCGGTGGCGCACGACGTCTCCGAGCGGGAGTTCCAGATCGAGCGCGGCGGCACCTGGGACAAGGGGAAGAACTGCGAGACGTTCAACCCGCTCGGACCCTGGCTGGTCACCGCCGACGAGGTGCCCGACCCGCAGAACCTCTCCCTGAGGCTGTGGGTCAACGGCGAGCTGAAGCAGGACGGGACGACCGCCGAGCAGATCTTCCCGGTCGCCGAAGTGGTGCGCTACGTCAGCCACTTCATGACCCTCTACCCCGGCGACGTCATCAACACCGGCACGCCCGCCGGGGTCGCCCTCGGCCAGCCGGAGCCGAAGCCGTATCTGCGCTCCGGTGACGTGGTCGAGCTGGAGGTCGAGGGGCTGGGGCGGCAGCGGCAGGAGCTGAAGGACGCGTAGGCGCTCCGCCGTTCGCCGGAGGGCGGGGAACCGCGGTGCGCTTCCGCGTGCCGCGCCGCGGGGACGGCCGCGCGGTTCCCCGGCCCTTCTTCACAGGCCCTAGCCGAGAAGCGAGGCCAGGCGGCGCCACTCCTCCCTGGGGAGTTCGTCCGGGTCCGTCGTGCCGGTGACGACCTGGAGCGCCAGGTGGTCGGCGCCCGCCGCCAGGAACTCCTCCACCCGGGCCCGGATCCGGTCCTCGTCGCCCCAGGCGTACACCGCGTCGATCAGGCGGTCGCTGCCGCCGTCCCTGACGTCGTCCTCGGTGAAGCCGAGCCGGAGGAAGTTGTCGGTGTAGTTGGGGAGCTGGAGGTACATCGCCAGATAGCCGCGGGCGGTGGCGCGGGCCCGCTCGGGGTCCTCGTCCAGCACGACCTTCAGCTCGGGGGCGAGCAGCGGGCCCTCGCCCAGGATCTCGCGGGCCTGCGCGGTGTGTTCGGTGGTGACCAGGTACGGGATCGCGCCCGCGGCCCGGTCCCGGGACAGTTCGAGGGTCCTGGGGCCGAGCGCGGCCAGGACCCGGCGCCCGGCGGGCACCTTGGCGGCGTCCAGCTCGTCCAGGTAGGCGACCAGCGCCGAGTACGGGCGGCGGTACTGCTCGGCGAGCTTGGCGTGGCTCACCCCGAGGCCCAGCACGAAGCGGCCGGGGTGGGCCGCGTCCAGCTCGGCGAAGCCGGCCGCGCTCGATCCGGCGTCGTGCTGCCAGATGCTCTGGATGCTGGTGCCCACGGTGAGTGTCCGGGTCGCGCCGAGCAGGGGCGCGGCGTTGGCGGGGGCGCTGTTGCCGCCGAGCCACGCGGTGCCGTAGCCCAGCTCCTCCAGTTCGGCGGCGGCCTCGGCGATGGCGCCGCGCCGGTCCGCCTTCTCCGAGCGGAGGCCGATGCTCCAGACGCCGTAGCGTCCGACCGCCTCCTTCAGCGGGGCGGTGGTGTCCCGTGGGGCTGCCGTGTCGCTCATTCGGTTCCGATCCTTCCGGCGGTTTCCGTCCGTCACGCGTGACCGCGTCCGCGCATCACCGCTGCCCCGCATGACCATTTCGCGTACAGCCAACCCCAACCGGCCCGGCGGGCCCGGTCATTCCCGCTTTCCGGCGGGTCCGCCCTTCCGGTCGTTCCATCCTTCCGGACCCTTCCGGCCTTCCGGTCCCGGCTCGGCCGTCCGGCCCGGCCCGGCTACCGCTCCAGATACGCCTCCAGCGCCTCCACCACCAGCCGGTGGTCCTCGGCCTGCGGCAGGCCCGACACCGTCACCGCGCCGATCACACCGGCGCCCTGGACGGTGATCGGGAAGGAGCCGCCGTGGGCCGCGTAGGTGCCGGGGTCCAGGCGGGAGGAGTCCTCGAAGGTCGTGCCCTTGGCCCGGAACCGGGCGCCGACCAGGTAGGAGGCGCAGCCGTAGCGCTCCACCACCCGGCGCTTGCGGGCGATCCAGGCGTCGTTGTCGGGGGTGGAGCCGGGCAGCGCCGCGTGGAACAACTGCTGTCCGGCGCGGTGGATGTCGACGGCGACCGGGGCCCGCCGCTCCCGCGCCAGCGCGACCAGGAGCGAGCCGAGCGCCCAGGCGTCCTCGTGGGTGAACCGGGGCAGGACCAGCCGGCGCTCCTGCGCCTCCAGCTCCCTGATCAGCGCGCCTGCCGCCTCCTCGCCCGCCGCCTTCTCGCTCGCCGTCTTCTCGCCCGCCTCGGCCGGCTCCGCTTGCGCGGCCTTCGACGCCGTCGCCGTCGCCGTCGCCTTCGCCGCCGTCGTCCTGTCCGTGCGTCCGGTCGTCACAGCCGCACCGCCACGCCGTCGCGGGCCGAGCGGCGGGCCGCCTCCAGGACGTCCAGCGCGGCGGCGGCCTCGTGCGCGGTCACCGGGTTCGGGGCACCCTCGCGCAGCGCGGCGGCCACGGCCGCGTAGTACGCCGGGTAGTCGCCGGGCCGCGTCGGTACGGGGCTGCCGCCGCCGGTCAGCGGGGACTCTCCCGCGCCGAGACGGCCCCACAGCGACTCCTCCTCGACGCCCCAGCCCTCCGGCCCGGAGCCGGACCCCTGCTCCGGCCCCGTTCCGGTTCCGGTTCCGGGGCGCGCGCCCGCCCGCAGCGCCGCCTCCTGCGGATCGAGGCCGTACTTGACGTAACCCGCCCGCGAGCCCAGCACCCGGAAGCGCGGGCCCAGTTGGGCGGCCGTGGAGGAGACGTGGAGGTGGGAGCGGACCCCGCCGGTGTGCGTCAGCGCGAGGAACGTGTCGTCGTCCGCCTCGGCGCCCGCGCGCCGGACCACCGACTCGGCGTACACCTGGGTGACCGGGCCGAAGAGGACCAGGGCCTGGTCGACGACATGGCTCCCGAGGTCGTAGAGCAGACCTCCGATCTCTGCGGGGTCGCCGGACTCGCGCCAGCCGCCCTTGGGCTGCGGCCGCCAGCGCTCGAAGCGGGACTCGAAGCGCCAGACGTCGCCGAGTTCGCCGCGCTCGACCAGGTCGCGCAGGGTCAGGAAGTCGTTGTCCCAGCGGCGGTTCTGGAAGACGGAGAGCAGCAGGCCGCGCTCCTCGGCGAGGGCGGCGAGCGCGCGTGCCTCGGCCGCGGTGGCGGCGACCGGCTTGTCCACGACCACCGGCAGGCCCGACTCCAGCGCCCGGGTGGCGAGCGGGACGTGGGTCTTGTTCGGGGAGGCGACGACGATCAGGTCCAGCTCGCCGGCGCGGGCGAACAGGTCGTCGGGGCCGGCCGCGAGGCGGACGTCCGGGAACTCCGCGCGGGCCTGCGCCCGGCGCTCCTCGTCCGAGGTGACGACCGTGTCGAGGGCCAGGCCCTCGGTGGCGGCGATCAGCGGCGCGTGGAAGACGGAACCGGCGAGGCCGTAGCCGATGAGTCCCACACGGAGGTCGCGGCGGAGGGTGCTAGTCATGGCTCCTACTTTCGCAACGCTGTTGCCTAAGTGCAAGCGCGGGGGAGAATGAGGGGGCGGCGCCGCACGGGCGGCGGCGGGCGGACGGACGGGGAGCGACGAGGGTGGAGATGGCCGGGACGGTACGCGGCTCCGGTGCGGGCGCGCGCACCCGCGCGGGCGGGGAGGCGGATGTGGGCGGTGCGGGCTCGGGCGCGAACCTGCTCGCGCTGCGCAGCCACAACACCGCGCTCGTGCTCGACCTGCTGCGCCGGGCGGGCGCGGCCGGGATCAGCCGGCTCGAACTGGCCGAGCGGACCGGCCTCACCCCGCAGGCGGTCAGCAAGATCACGGCGCGGCTGCGGGACCGCGGGCTGGCGGCCGAGGCGGGGCGCCGGGCCTCCACCGGGGGCAAGCCGCGCACGGTACTGCGACTGGTCCCGGAGGCGGGCCGCGCGGTGGGCGTACACGTCGAGCGGGACGAGGTGCGGGCCGTCCTGGTGGACCTGGACGGCACCGTGACCGGCGAACGCCGCCGCCCGCTGGACCTGGGGGCGGCGGCGGGTGCGGTCGTGGCGGCGGTGGCGGAGCAGACCGAGGCACTGGTGGCGGAGGCGTTCGGGACGGGCCCCCGGGAGGCGGGTGCCGCCTCGCTGCTCGGGGCCGGGGTGGCGCTGCCCGGTCCGCTCGACCACGAAAGCGGGGTGCTGCACCGCGTCACCGGCTTCCCCGGCTGGGACGGCTTCCCGCTGCGGGACGCGCTGGAGCGGCGGCTCGGGGTGCTGGTCGTCGTGGACAAGGACACCAACGCGGCGGCCCTCGGCCTCGCGGTCGCGGGCGAGGGGCGCGGCGGCTCCTTCGCCTATCTGCACCTCGGTACGGGGCTGGGGGCCGGGCTGGTCGTCGGCGGGAGCGTGCACCGGGGCGCGCGCACCGGCGCGGGCGAGTTCGGGCACCAGGTGATCCAGCTGGACGGGCCGCCGTGCGCGTGCGGGGACCGGGGGTGCGTCGAGGCGCTGTGCCTGGCGGCGGTCGCGCGCGGGGACACGGCGGAGGCGGCGCGGGTGCTGGGCGCGGGCGCCGCCAATCTGGTGGGGCTCCTGGACATCGACCTGGTGCTGCTCGGCGGGCGTACGGTCGCGGCGGACCCGGAGGCGTTCGAGGCCGGGGTGGGCGCGGTGGTCGCCGCGCGCGTCCGGCGCAACGGGCTGCCGGAGGGCGCGGTCCCGGTCCGCCGGGCGCCGACCGGAGCGCGCGGGGTCGCGGAGGGCGCGGCGCAGTTGCTGCTGGCGCCGCTGTTCGGGCGGGGGGAGGGATAGACGGGGAGGCGGCGCGAGTCACCTCACCCCCGGCGGGAGTTGTCCCACCCCTGGCGGGCGCGACCCCGCCCCCGTCCGCCGTCGCCCCACCCCTGTCGCACCCGTAGGCGACTTTGAGCCACCCCGCACCCGGCGGCGGCGCCGAGCACGCGTCCGGGTCTGCGAACATTCCCCGGTGGACTACCCGAACGACCAGGCCCCCGGCGCGCCGGTCCGCTCCGGCATCCCGGAGCACGGCCGGATCCCCAAGTACTACGCGGTGAAGGCGCGGATCGACCGCCTCATCGGCGAACTGGGCGAGGGCGGCGCGATCCCCACCGAACGCGATCTGTCCGAGGAGTACGGTGTCGCCCGCGAGACCGTGCGCCAGGCGCTGCGCGAACTGCTCCTGGAGGGCAAGCTCAGGCGCCGGGGCCGCGGGACGGTCGTCGCGGGCCCCAAGCTGGAGCAGCCGCTGTCGCTGGCCAGCTACACCGAGGGCGTGCGCCGCCAGGGCCGTACGCCGGGGCGTACGCTCGTCGGTCTAGACCGCTTCCCGTGCCCCGACGCGCTGGCCGCCGAGACCGGGCTCACCCGGGGCGAGCCGGTCTGGCACCTGGAGCGGATCCTGCTCGCGGACGACGAGCGGGTCGGCCTGGAGAGCACCTATGTGGCCGTGGCGCGCGTGCCGCGCCTGGACACCGACTTCGACCCGGACTCGTCCTTCTACGGCTACCTCCAGAGTCTGGGCCTGTCCTGCGGCGACGCCGACGAGCGCATCGAGACCGTGCTCGCCACCCCGCGCGAGGCGCTGCTGATCGGCACCCCGCCCGCGCTGCCCATGCTGCTGATCCACCGTGTCTCGCGGGACGCGGTGGGCGGGGCGCTGGAGCGGGTGCGGAGCCTGTACCGGGGGGACCGGTTCTCCTTCACCGCCCGGCTGGACGGCTGACCGTCCCCGCGAACCGTGGCGCCTTTCACGCCCTCTTAGAATAACAAAAAGATAACGGGTCTAGCCCATTTTTGGCGCCTCGTTCAGGCTCTCGTTGTCAGCAGGACTCTTCCGGTTCGTTGTTCGAGAGGAACGTTGCCGTCGTGAAAGTGACAGTCGTCGGAGCCGGCGTGGTGGGAACCATGCACGCCTGGCAAGCAGTGGAACGCGGCCACGAGGTCGTGCAGATCGAGCGCGAGGCCGAGGCCCGCGGCGCCTCGCTGCGCAACTTCGGGCAGATCTGGGTGAGCGGGCGCGCCAGTGGCGAGGAGCTGGAGACCGCCCTGCGCGCCCGGGAGCTGTGGGAGGAGATCGGCGGCCGGGTGCCCGCGCTGGGCTTCCGCGCCAACGGCTCCCTCACCCCCGTACGCGGCGCCCTGGAGCTCGCCGTGGCCGAGGCCGCCGCCGCTGCCCCGGACGCCGCCGTACGCGGTCGCAAGCTGCTCACCCCGGGCGAGGCCCGCGCCCTCAACCCCGCGCTGCGCGGGGACTTCGACGCGGCCCTCTTCTGCGAGCGGGACGCGGCCGTCGAGCCGCGCACCGCCCAGCTCGCCCTGCGGGCCGAACTGCTCAAGCGGCCGGGCTACACCTTCCTGCCGGGCCGCGAGGTGCGCGAGGTCGTCGGCGCGGGTGCCGTCCGCGACGACCACGGCGACGTGCACACCGCCGACGTGGTGGTGCTCGCCACCGGCGCCTGGCTCGGCGGACTCGTGCGCGAGCTGGCCGGACCCGGCCTGCCCGTGCGCCGCGTCCGGCTCCAGATGATGCAGACCGACCCGCTGGGCGAGTCGCTGCCCACCTCGGTCGCGGACGCCGACAGCTTCCGCTACTACCCGGCGTACGCCTCCTTGGCCCTGGACGCGCTCAACGCGGGCCAGGCCCAGACCGAGACGGCCGCCGCGCACCGGATGCAGCTGCTCATGGTGCAGCGCGCCGACGGCGGACTGACCATCGGCGACACCCACGAGTACGAACACCCCTTCGCCTTCGACACCGTCGAGGACCCCTACGAGCACCTGACGGCCGTCGTCGAGTCGCTGCTGGGCCGCCCGCTGCCGAAGATCCGCCGCCGCTGGGCCGGGGTGTACGCGCAGTGCACCGACACCAGCAGGGTCGTCCACCGCCAGCAGGTCCGCGAGGGCGTCTGGCTGGTCACCGGGCCCGGCGGCCGCGGCATGACCTGCTCCCCGGCGATAGCCGAACGCACCGCGAACGAACTGGGCTGGTGACAGAACCCATGACCGAGACACCCACCACCGCCACCGACGCCTCGACGGCCACCACCGCCGCCACCACGCAGGCCGGGCCCGCCGGCATCCGCCTGGTCGTCCTCGACATGGCCGGGACCACCGTCGCCGACGGCGGCCTGGTCGAGCGCGCCTTCGCCGCGGCCGCCGCCGAGCTGGGCGTCGAGCCCGGCTCCGCCGAGCACACCGAGCAGCTCGCCTACGTCCGCGCCACCATGGGCGAGTCGAAGATCTCCGTCTTCCGGCACCTGTTCGGCGCCGAGGAGGCCGCCCAGCGGGCCAACGCCGCCTTCGAGAAGGCGTACGGCGAACTCGTCGACGACGGGCTCATCGAGCCCGTGCCCGGCGCCCGCGAGGCCGTCGAGGCGATCCGGGCGAGCGGCCGCACCGTCGTCCTGTCCACCGGGTTCGCACGTGTCACCCAGGACGCCATCCTCGACGCGCTCGGCTGGCGCGACCTGGTCGCGCTCACCCTGTGCCCCGCCGACGCGGGCGGGCGCGGGCGCCCCTACCCGGACATGGTGCTGGAGGCGTTCCTGCGCACCAAGGCGGCCGACTCCCTGGACCAGGTGGCCGTCGTCGGGGACACCTCCTACGACATGCTCAGCGGCGTCCGCGCCGGTGCCGGTCTCGTCGCCGGGGTGCTGACCGGGGCGCACCGCGAGCCCGACCTGCGCGCCGCAGGCGCCACCCACGTCCTCCCGTCCGTCGCCGACCTGCCCGCCCTGCTCGAGGGAGCCCGGTGAGATGAGCATCCGCTTCGACTCCGTCACGGTCGCCTACGACGGCAACGTCGTCCTCGACTCGCTCGACCTCACCGTCGCGCCCGGCGAGGTGATGGCGCTCCTCGGACCGTCCGGTTCCGGCAAGACCACCGCGCTGCGGGCGGTCGCCGGGTTCGTGCGGCCCGTGTCGGGACGGGTGCTTCTGGGGGAGCGGGACGTGACGGACCTGCCTCCCCACCGCCGGGGCATCGGCATGGTCGTCCAGCAGTACGCCCTCTTCCCGCACCTGCGGGTCGAGGACAATGTGGCCTTCGGCCTGAAGGCCCGCAAGACCCCCCGGTCCGAGATCCGCGCCCGGGTGGGCGAGGCCCTGGAGATGACCGGCATGGCCGCCTACGCGCGCCGCTACCCCCGGGAGCTCTCCGGCGGCCAGCAGCAGCGCGTGGCCATCGCCCGCGCGCTCGCCATCCGGCCCGCGGTGCTGCTGCTCGACGAGCCGCTGTCCGCGCTGGATGCCCGGCTGCGCTCGGGCATGCTCGCCGAACTCGCGCGCCTGCACCGCGAACTGCCCGACGTGTCCATCCTGTACGTCACCCACGACCAGATCGAGGCGCTGACCCTGGCCGACCGGATCGCGGTCATGGACAAGGCCCGGCTGCGGGCCTGCGGGACACCGCAGGAGCTGTACCGGGCCCCGGCCGACGCCTTCACGGCGTCCTTCGTCGGCAACGCCAACCTGCTGCCGGTCACCGTGACCCCCGGCGGCGCCGCCCTCGGCGCCGCCGAGCTGACGGTCGACACGGCGGGTGCGGCGTCCGGCGCGCGGGCCACCCTGTGCGTACGACCGCACCTGGTCGGGCTCGGCGACGGACCCAACCGGCTCACCGGCACCGTCAGCGAGATCCAGTGGCGCGGCTCCACCCACCGGCTCTACGTCGACGTCGACGGCCACCCGGTGATGGCCGACCTGCCCGAGCTGCGCGAGCCGCCCGCGCACGGCGCCGAGGTCAGCCTGCACTTCGCCGCCGAGGACGCGGTGCTGCTGGCGGCGGGGGTGAGCGGCGATGAGCGCTGAGCCGCTGACCACCCCGGCGCCCGCCCGCGCGACGGGCCCCAGCGCCGCCCCGGCGCCCCCGGCGGCGGTGCGCGCCCCCGCCGCGCCCCGCACGGCCCGGCGCCTGCTGTGGGCGCTGCCCCCGGTCGCGCTGCTCGCCGTCTTCTTCCTCTACCCGCTCGCCCTGGTCGTGCGGCAGTCCTTCCAGCCGGACGCGGGCGGCACCTCGGTGCAGCCGTACGCCGACGTGTTCGCCTCGGACGCCTTCCGCGAGGCGCTGTGGACCACCGTGTGGCTCGCGCTCGCCTCGACGGCGGGATGCCTGGTGCTGGGCTTCGTGCTCGCGCTGGTCATCGCCTTCGTGCCGTTCCCCGGCGCGAAGGGCGTGGCGAAGTTCATCGACGTCTTCCTCTCCTTCCCGTCCTTCCTGATCACCCTGGCGCTGCTGTTCGTCTACGGCCGCACCGGACTGGCCAACGGGCTGTGGACCCAGGTCACCGGCTCCGCCGACGGGCCCTTCGCGTTCCTGACCACGCCCTGGGGCGTGCTGCTCGCGGAGATCACCTACTTCACGCCGTTCGTGATGCGCCCGCTGCTCGCCGCGTTCACCCAGCTGGACACCGCGCAGCTGGAGGCGGCCGGTTCGCTGGGCGCCCGCGCCCCGCGCATCGTCCGGCAGGTGATCCTGCCCGAGGCGCTGCCCGCGCTCGGGGCCGGCGGGAGCCTGGTGCTCGTGCTGTGCCTCAACGAGTTCGGCATCGTCCTGTTCACCGGCGCCAAGGGCGTCACCACCCTGCCGATGCTCGTCTACAGCAAGGCGATCCTGGAGTCCGACTACCCGGGCGCCTGCGTGGTCGCCGTCGTCAACGTCCTGATCTCCGTGGGCCTGTACGGCCTCTACCGGGTGGTGAGCCGCCGTGCTGGTGCATAGCCGCAAGGGCCGCTGGGCCGTGTGGGCGGTCTTCCTCGTCCTCTTCCTGCCCCTGTTCGCGCTGCCCCTCCTCGTCGTCCTCGGCGCCTCCTTCGCCACCCACTGGTCCGGTGTGCTGCCCTCGGGCCTGACCACCGGCAACTACCGCACCGCCACCCGCGGCGACGCCCTCCAGGCGCTGACCACCAGCCTGGTCACCGCCGTGACCGCGAGCCTGCTCGCGCTGGCCGTGGGCACCTGGGCCGCGCTGGCCGGATCGGCGCTCAGGAAGAGCCACCGCCGGGTGCTGGACGCGCTGTTCGTGCTGCCGGTCGCCGTGCCCTCGGTGGTGGTCGGCCTGTCGGTCCTGGTGGCCTTCTCCAAGCCGCCGATGCTGCTCAACGGCACCAGCTGGATCGTGATCCTCGCGCACACCGTGCTGGTCACCGCCTTCGCCCACCAGTCCGTGTCGGCGGCGATCGTCCGCCTCGACCCGGCCTACGAGCAGGCCGCCGCCTCGCTCGGCGCCCGCCCCTCCCACGTCCTGTGGCGAGTGCGGCTGCCGCTGCTGCTGCCCTCGCTCACGGCCGCCGCCGGGCTCTGCTTCGCCCTGTCCATGGGCGAGCTGAGCGCCACGATGATGCTCTACCCGCCCGACTGGACCCCGCTGCCGGTGCTGATCTTCGCCGCCACCGACCGGGGCTCCCTGTTCACCGGCTCCGCCGTCGCCGTGGTGCTGATGGCGGTCACCCTGCTCGCCCTGCTGGCCGTCTCCCGCGTCCGCACCCGGGCGACCTACCGCTGACCCACCCCCCGCGCCCCACCCCGCTGGTCCCTCCCGTCCCACGTCTCAGGCTTCCGCCCCCGCAAGGAGTCCGTCCCGCCATGCCCAGGAACACCCTCAAGCTCGCCGTCGCGCTCGCCGTGCTCGCCACCCCGCTGCTGTCCGCCTGCGGCGGCTCCTCCGCCGCCGCCGACGACAAGTCCGTCACCGTCTACAGCGCCGACGGCCTCAAGGGCGAGAACGGCGACGGCTGGTACGACCGCGTCTTCAAGGACTTCGAGAAGCAGACCGGCATCAAGGTCAAGTACGTCGAGGGCGGCTCCGGCGAGATGGTGCAGCGCGCCGTCCGCGAGAAGGCCAACCCGCAGGCCGACGTGCTGGTCACGCTGCCCCCGTTCATCCAGCAGGCCGACGGCAAGGGCCTGCTCCAGAAGTACGCCCCCAAGGGCGCCGACCAGGTGGCCGCCGCCGACAAGGCCGCCGACGGCACCTGGACCTCGGTCGTCAACAACTACTTCGGCTTCGTCTACGACAAGAAGGAGCTGAAGCCCGCCCCCACCACCTGGGAGCAGCTCCTGGACGCGAAGTTCAAGAACCGGCTCCAGTACTCCACGCCCGGTGTCGCGGGCGACGGCACCGCCGTCCTGGTCAAGGCCATGCACGACTTCGGCGGCAAGGACGCGGCCCTGGAGTACCTGAAGAAGCTCCAGGCCAACAACGTCGGCCCGTCCGCCTCCACCGGCAAGCTCGCCCCCAAGGTGGACAAGGGCGAACTGCTCGTCGCCAACGGCGACGTCCAGATGAACTACGCCCAGTCCAAGACCATGCCGAACCTCGGCATCTGGTTCCCGGCCCGGCAGGGCGGCCGGCCCACCACCTTCGCGCTGCCCTACGCCGCCGGGCTCGTCACCAAGGCCCCGCACTCCGACAACGGCCGCAAGCTCCTCGACTTCATGCTCGCCCGGCAGGCCCAGGAGCAGGTCAGCGAGATCGGCGGCGGCTTCAGCTCGCGCACGGACGTCAAGGCCACTGACGCCAACGCCACCGCGCTGGCCAAGCTGATGACGGGCGTCGAGGTGTTCCAGCCGGACTGGGCGGACATCGACAAGAACCTCACCGCGTACGTCGACGCGTGGAAGGCGGCCACCGGGAGCTGAACCGTTCCGGCAAGATCGGGCCACTGGTTAGGCTGGGGCCACGCAGGCCCGCGTACGGCAGGAGACCGAAGCCCATGGCAGACCGCAAGCCCATCGAGTCGTGGCTCACCGACATGGACGGTGTACTGATCCACGAGGGTGTCCCGATCCCCGGCGCCGACGCCTTCCTGAAGAAGCTGCGCGACTCGGGACGCCCGTTCCTGGTGCTCACCAACAACTCCATCTACACCCAGCGCGACCTGCACGCCAGGCTGCGCCGGATGGGACTGGACGTACCGGTGGACAACATCTGGACCTCGGCGCTGGCCACCGCGCAGTTCCTGGACGACCAGCGGCCCGGCGGCAGCGCCTATGTCATCGGCGAGGCCGGTCTGACCACCGCGCTGCACGACGTCGGGTACATCCTCACCGACCACGAGCCCGACTTCGTGATCCTCGGCGAGACCCGCACGTACTCCTTCGAGGCGCTGACCAAGGCCGTGCGCCTGATCAACGACGGGGCCCGGTTCATCGCCACCAACCCCGACAACGTCGGACCCTCGGTGGAGGGCGACCTGCCCGCCACCGGCTCGGTCGCCGCGCTGATCACCGCGGCGACCGGCAAGAAGCCCTACTTCGTCGGCAAGCCCAACCCGCTGATGATGCGGGCCGGGCTGAACGCGATCGGCGCCCACTCGGAGACCTCCGCCATGATCGGGGACCGGATGGACACCGATGTGCTCGCCGGTCTGGAGGCCGGGATGCGCACCTTCCTCGTGCTGTCCGGCGTGACCCAGCCCGACGACGTCGACCGCTACCCGTTCCGCCCCTCCGAGGTCGTCGCCTCCATCGCCGACCTCGTGGAGCAGATCTGAGCGAGGGCACACCGGCGGCACCCCGCCCTCCGGCTCAGCGCCCGCCCGGCATCCGGGCGGGCGCTGATCCATGTGCTCACCCGTTCGGAGCAGCACCGGCCCGTTGTGGATGCGGACGCCCCTGCCGTGGAGTCTCCTGGTACCCGGAGGTCTCACGATGGGTTCACTGCGCCTGACACTCTGTACAGGACTGCTGCTGGCCGGTGCCTTCGCACCGGCCCTGGGCCCCGCCTCCGGCACCGGCGACGGCACCGCCGGGGCCGGCGGCAGCCCCGCGGCGCCGTCGGCGGCGGCGCCCGCCGCCGCACCCGCAGAGGCGGCGCACCCGGAGCCCTCCCCGGCGCGGTCCACCCCCGCCGCACACGCCGTCGCACCCCTGCCCGGCGCGGCGCACGCGGTGACCGGGCTGGTCCTCGCGGGCGCCGCGGCGGCCGCCGTCGTCCTCCTGCCCCGGGCCCGCGCCGCCCGCGCCGGGGACGGCGGGAGCGGGCCCGGCCGACGGCGCACCGAGGACTGAAGGCGAGCACTGAAGGCGAGCACTGAAGGACGGGATCACGATGTCGTACACCGAACGCTTCCGCGGCGCCGGCCGCGTCCTCGCCGCGGTGCTCTGGGTTGCGCTGCTGCTCGCGCTGTGGCAGTGGGGCGCCTCGGCCGACGTACAGGGGTCACCGGCCGTGCCGACGACCGGGGACATGGCCGCGGTCGGCCGCCCCGCCCAGGACCACCCGGACCGGCGCGCCGAGCTGCCCGGCCCCGCCGTCTCGGCGTACCTCACCCGAACCGGCCCGTGAGACCGCCGTCGCCTGGCAGCATGGAACGCGGCGAATGCGCCGTATGCGACTAGAGAGCTGAATGCGCTGAATGTGCCGAAGGGGACGAGGGGGAGGGAGTCGTATGCGCGGCCACAGGGGGGTGCGCGGACGCGTCCGCGCGGTGGCGGTGGTGCTGGGGGCGGCGCTGCTGGCGGCCGGATGCTCCTCGGCGTCCCCGGGCGGGGACGACGGGGCGGGCGCGGCGGTCACCCAGCGGCCCGGGGCGGCCGGTGACCCGTACTGGGTGAACCCGGACAGCGCGGCGGCCCGCCGCCTCGCCGGTCTCGTCCGGGCCGGGCGCACGGACGAGGCCGCGCTGCTCCGCAGGATCGCCGAGCAGCCCACCGGCCAGTGGATCGGACCGGAGAACCCCGAGCGGGAGGCGCGCGGCTTCACCGAGGCCGCCGACCGGGCGGGCCGCACCGCGCTCCTCGTCCTGTACGACATCCCGCACCGCGACTGCGGCCGGTACTCGCGCGGCGGTGCCGCCGACGGCGACGCCTACCGGGCCTGGATCGCCGCGGTGGCCCGCGGGATCGGCGGCCGCGCCGCCACGGTGGTCCTGGAGCCGGACGCCGTGCTGCACCTGGTGGACGGCTGCACCCCGGCCGAGTTCCAGGAGGAGCGCTACGACCTGCTCGCCGGGGCCGTCGCCACCCTCACGTCCCTCGGGCGCACCGAGGTCTACCTGGACGCGGGCAACCCCGGCTGGAGTCGCCCCGGCCAGATCCAGGAGCCGCTGCGGCGGGCGGGCGTCGAGCAGGCGGACGGCTTCGCGGTCAACGTCGCCAACTTCTACTCCACCCGGCAGTCGCTCGCCTACGGCCGACAGCTCTCCGCGCTGACCGGCGGCAAGCACTTCGTCGTCGACACCAGCCGCAACGGCAACGGCCCCGCCACGGACGGCGACCCCGGCGAACGCTGGTGCAACCCGCCCGGCCGGGCCCTCGGCGAGCCGCCCACGACCCGGACCGCCGACCCGCTCGCCGACGCCTATCTCTGGGTCAAGCGCCCCGGTGAGTCCGACGGCACCTGCAAGGGCGGCCCGAAGGCGGGCGACTGGTGGCAGGAGTACGCCCTCGCGCTGGCGGGGGCGGCCCGGTAGCCGCCCGGGACCGGGCGCGCGGCTCACCGGACCCGCACCCACCGGGCGACACTGGGCGTGCCCCGGGCGTCGTCCACGAACAGCATGTACCAGCCCGGCTGCACCAGGTTGCGGTTCCCCGGCACCCGTACGGTGACCCGGTCGCCCGACGCCGTGAAGTCCAGCGCGATCGAGCGCTGGTCCACGTCCGTGACGTGCGTGGAGGCGCTCGGCCGGATCAGCCGGACCTTCCTGATCCGGGCGGCGTCGCGCGAGACGAAGGTGGCCGGGGCCCCGCGCGCCACGGTCCCCGGGCCGCCGGACAGGGCGGGCCGCGCGCCCCGGTACAGATACGGCGGGGTGTAGATCTCGATGCGCTGCTCGAACGTGCCCGGCCGGGTGCCCGCCTTGTCGCCGTAGAGCGGGTCGGAACCGAAGAACATCACCCGGCCGTCCGGCAGCAGCAGCGAGCCGGAGTGGTAGTCGCGGCCCACCAGCGGATCGGCGACCCGGCGGAAGGCGCCGGTGCGCGGGTCGTACAGCCGGGCCCGGAGGATGTCGGAGGCGCCGCGCCCCCGGTAGTCCTCGGAGCCGCCGGAGACCAGCACGGTGTCGTCGGGCAGGACCGACGCCTGCGGATAGCGGGTGCCCCGCTCCAGCGAGGGGCCGTCGGTGAAGCGCGGGTGCGCCGCCTTCAGGTCGATCAGCCGGGTCCTGCGGCTGGAGCGCGCGGACTCCCCGACGCCCCCGCCGCCGATGACCAGGTACCGCTCGTCCTGGGCGGGCGGCAGCAGCACCGTGCCGGACGTCTCCATCAGGTCCGGGTCGCTCAGTCCGGGCAGCGGGGTGAACCGGTTGCTGCCCACGTCCCAGATGCCCGGGGCGCGCCCCACGTCCGCGGGCCCGTACCCCGCGTTGGACCCGGAGTAGAAGAGCCTGCCGTCCTGCATCAGGAACAGCGCCGGGTAGGTCGGGAACTGACGGACCTTCGGGGTGTACGCCCAGGTCCGGGTCGCCGGGTCGAAGAGCTCGTTCTTGCCGGGGACCAGCTGGCCGATGTCGTCCAGACCGGAGACGCCGAGCACCTTCCCGTCGCCCAGGGTGGTGAGCGTCGGGTACCAGCGGGCCTCGTGCATCGGGTCGACCTTGACGTACTTCTCGGCGACCGGGTCGAACTCGAAGGTGTCCCGGATCCCCTGGAAGTCCTTCTTGTCCAGGGCGAGTTTCTGCGCGATGCCGTAGGTGTTGCGGGCGTCGGCGCCGGTCAGGCCCCGGACGCGGTAGTTGTCCTGGGTGCCGGTCTCGTAGCGGGTGCCGCGGTGCTCGGCCTCGACGTAGATCCGGCCGAGCCCCGGGGTGTTGCCGCGGAACCTCCCGGTCCGGTCGAAGTTCTTCCTCGCCCGCGGGACGAGCACCGGGTCCTTGGAGACGAACGTCCGGCCGTTGGCCTTCCCGGTGAAGCGGGTGCCCGCGGGCAGGGTGACCGGCTTGTCCGGGTTCTCGTTGTGGACGATCATCAGACCGCCGGCCTTGGTGACGTCGCCCTTCAGCTTCTCGTAGCGTTTGGTGCCGCCCGCGATCAGGATGCTGCCGTCCGCGAGCTGGGCGTGGCCGGTGCAGAACAGGTCGGTCGGTGTGGGCACCTTCTTGACGGTGCCCTTCACCGGGTCCCACAGCCGGGAGTCGAACCGCCTGGCGTCGAAGTTCGCCTGGTTGTTGCCCGAGCCCGCGACCAGCAGCACCTTCCCGGTGTGCAGGAGCACCGCGTGGATGGTGTCCTGCCGGTACTCCTTCGGGAACTCCACGATGTCCCAGTGGCCGTGGGACGCCTTGTACCCCGGCTCGTCGATCTTGTACTGGTGGTAGCGCTGCGCGCCGAAGCGGTAGAGCCACGGCCCGTTCATCCCGGCCAGGGCGAGCACCACCACGGCGCCGAGCCCGACCCGGCGGGCCCGGCGCAGACCGGCCCGGTCCCTCATGCCTCACGCCCTCCCGTCCCGTGCCCGGCGTACGCCCGGGGTGCGGCGTCCCGCGCCGACGGCACCGGGTTCGCCGGGTTCGCCGGGGTCGTCGGGTTCGCCGGGTGCGCCTCCCGCCCGGGTCCGGTCCCCGGCCGCCGCGGCGAGCAGAGCCGGACGGCGACGGGGGAGAGGGTGATCAGCAGGGCGAGCCCGGCCCAGGTGAGCATCGCCGGGTGGGAGTGCCCGCGGACGATCCCGGCCGCGATCGAGCCACCGAAGACCAGCACGAAGAACCAGTGCACACGGAACGTGCCGAACGGCGTGTCCGGGCTGTGCGCCGCGCCCTTGGGCGTCACCACGAACCGGCTGGGGCGGCGCAGCACCGCGTCCAGCAGCGCGCGGGCGTACACCGGCGCGGACAGCGCCGACATCACCATCCCGGCCACCCCGCCGGAGCCCTCGGGTTCGTGCGGTGAGACGTTGTGCCGGCGGTTCCAGAGGTACAGACCGATCTGGAGCGCGGACGCGTTCCCGTACAGCATCAGCCAGACCACGGGGTCGATGTTCACACCCGAGGCGCCGAGGCCCAGGAAGAGCGCGCAGCTCAGCGCCGCCAGGATCCAGTTGAGCGCGGACAGCGGATAGAAGGCGATCAGCAGCGTGTAGTTGAGGAGGCGGCCCGGCGGCAGCGAGCCGAAGCCCTTCCAGTACTGCGTGAGGATCGTCTCGTACGTCCCCCGGGACCAGCGCAGTTGCTGGGAGAAGAAGTCCGTCCAGGAGGCGGGGCCCTCGCCGACCGCGAGCACGTCCGGGGTGTACACGGACTTCCACCGGCGGCCGGTCGCGGGGTTCCTGGCGCGGTGCATCTCGAAGCCGGTCGCCATGTCCTCGGTGATCGAGTCGTGGAGCCCGCCGATCTGCTTCAGGGCGCTGATCCGCACGGCGTTGCAGGTGCCGACGAACATCGGGGCGCCGTAGCGGTTCCCGGCGCGCTGGATCAGCGCGTGGAAGAGGAACTGCTGCGACTCGGCGGCCTTGGTGACGAAGGTGTCGTAGTTGCCGTAGACCTGCGGGCCGACGACGAAGCCGACGTCCGGGTCGCGGAAGTAACCGAGCATCCGCTCCAGGTAGTTGGGCAGCGGCACATGGTCGGTGTCGACGGAGGCGAAGACGTCGTAGGCGCCGCCGTGCGCCTGGAGCCAGGCGTTGTAGTTGCCGTGCTTGGTCCTGGCCCGGTGGGGGCCGCTGGGGCGGTTCCAGCGCTCGACGCCCCGGCGCGTGAAGTGGTGCACGCCCAGGCGCGCGCAGAGCGCCTTCGCCTCGGGGTCGTCGCCCTCGTCGAGCAGCCATACGTGCATGACGCCCCGGTGCCGCAGCCGTACGGCGGCCCGCAGCGTCCTGGCGGCCAGCTCCAGCGGCTCCTTGCCGGGCACGAACGTGGTGAGGAAGGCGACCCGGGTGCCGCTCTCGGGCACCACCGGGACGGGGTCGCGGGCGACCAGGGTGGCGTGCGCGTTGGACAGCACGTTCACACAGCGGAAGAGCTCGATCAGGCCGATCGAGACCAGCATCACCGCGTCCAGGAACGGCAGCCAGGGGTGGGCCGGGTGGTCGCGCTCGGTCCAGTGGGCGGGCTGCATCAGCCACGCGAGCAGGACCAGGGAGAGCAGCGGCGCGGCCACCAGCATCAGCGTGACCCGGACGCGGTGCGGCTCCTGGGCCAGCAGCGAGCGGTGGCGCACCCGGTAGGGGCGGTCCGGGTCGGGCCGGGTGAGCGGTCCGGCCAGCCGGCTGTGGTGCTCGTAGTCGTATCTGGGCAGGGCGCTCCTGATCGTGCGGAACGCCCCGGTGGTGCTGCCGCTGCGGTGCCGGGCGCCCGGCGGCGGCGTCGATGTCATGACTCATCCCCCCCACGCGCGCTCCGGCGCGTGTCGATCCCGTTTCGTACCGGTTCCATGGCTGCCCGGCCCGACCCCACTCGACGCGCGGAATCCGCGCCTTCGGGGGGCGCACATGAGTGCGAGCGAGGGGTGGGGGTGGTGACCGGGCAACGCGGAAGGCCCCCCGCTCGCGCGGGGGGCCTTCCGGTGTCGGGGGTGTGGGTGGCGGAGCCCCCGCCGCGCACGGCGCAGCCGTGCAAAAACGAAGATGGCGGGTCTTGTCCACACTTTCTGTGGACAAGACCCGCCATCGTCATCGTGCGCCGCCAGGGACTCGAACCCCGGACCCGCTGATTAAGAGTCAGCTGCTCTAACCAACTGAGCTAGCGGCGCCTGCTGACGTGGAGAACTTTACAGGAAGCAGTGAGGTGCCTGTGACCACTGCCCGGGGGTGGGGGGCGGGCCGGGAGAGGCCCCTTTGCGTCATTCAGACCGTCAGACATGCGTATTTTTGGGCTGATTGTGGCACTGATCACCGTGCATAGATCCGGACAAGTCCGTATGGAGTGTGACGTGGATCGCATGGAGCTCCCGGCCGACCTGCCGAATCGTTCCTTCCCTCGGCTCATCCAGAACGAGGCGACCACCGAGATCCCGGTCCACCTGCTCTTCCGCGACGAGGGCGGCCCGGTCCCCGCGCGGTCCTCGCCCACGGCACCGGCGGCCCCCGTCCGGCCCGCCGTGGTGGGCAGCAGGCGGGGCGGCCCGGACGAGCCGTCGCGCCCGCGCCGCCGGGTGCCCGCACCGGCCCGCCCGGCGCCCGGGGCGGACCCCGGCCTGGTGGAGCGGCCGGCCCGGACGCTGCCCGGCGCGGCCGGTGTCCTGGCCGGTGCCTGCGGGGCGGCGGGCTGTGTGCTCACCTCCTGGTGGGCGGGGGTGCTGCCGCCGCTCGCGGTGGAGGCGCTGCGGCTGCCGTCGGTCACGGGGGCGGGTCTCGGCCTGCCGCAGTGGGCCGCGTACGCCGGGGCCGGGGCGCTCGGGCTGCTCGGCTTCGGCGGGCTGGCCCGGGGGCGGACCGGGCGGGCCTGGGTGCTCCAGCGGTTCGGCCGCTACCGGGGGACCGTCCGGCGCGGCGGGCTCCTGTGGGTCAACCCGCTGGTGCCGCGCCGCCGGATCGACGTACGGCTGCGGCACTGGCGCAGCGAACCGCTTCCGGCCGCCGACGCGGACGGGGTCGCGCTGCGGGTGGCGGTCCTCGTCGTCTGGCGGGTGCGGGACACCGCGCGGGCCGCGCTCGGCGTCGACGATCACGAGGGATATCTGCGGGACTGTGTGGAGGCCGCGCTGGCGCGGGTGACGGTGCGCGCGGCGGGCGGCGCGCGCCAGACGGCGGAGGCGGCCGGGGAGGCGCTGACCCGGCTGGTGGCGCGGGAGGCGGAGCCGGTCGGGATCGAGGTGTTCTCGGTCCGCCCGGCCCGGGTCGTGTACGACCCGGAGGTCGCCGGGGCCATGCACCGGCGCAGCGTGGCGGCGCTGGACGCCCGCGACCGGGCCGGTGCGCTGACCTCGGTGGTGGACTCGGTCGAGGACACGGTGACCCGGCTGACCATGCGGGGACTGGTCGATCTGGACGCCGGGGAGCGCAAGGTGCTGGTGCGGGATCTGACGGTGGCGTTCTGCGCGGGACGGCGGGAAACCATCCCGTGATTGGTATGGACATGTTCAAGTGGCGGCCATAATCTGGGCTTGGTCTAGACCAGCACACCAGCACAGTTCAGCTCAGCGAACCTCCCCACACGTTCACCAGGAGCGACTCCATGCGGACCAAGGCCAAGTTGTACGCGGCCGTGCTGGGCCTCGCCACCACCGGTGCTCTCGCGCTCTCCACCGGCGGTGCCAGCAGCCACGGCTACACCGACCTCCCCATCAGCAGGCAGCTGCTCTGTGCCAACGGCACGGTGCGCGGCTGCGGCGAGATCCAGTGGGAGCCGCAGAGCGTCGAGGGGCCCAAGGGCTTCCCGGCGAGCGGAGCGGCCGACGGGCACCTGTGCTCGGGCGGCCTGGACCGGTTCGGGCAGCTCGACGGCGCCCGGACCCCCAAGGGTGCGGACTGGCCCACCACCAAGGTGACCGGCGGCCAGAGCTACACCTTCCGCTGGCAGTTCGAGGCACGGCACGCCACGACCGACTTCAAGTACTACGCCACCAAGCAGGGCTGGAACCAGGACCACGCCCTGAGCAGGAGCGACCTCAACACCACGCCGTTCCTCACGATCCCCTACGGCGGCAAGCAGCCCCCGGCCACCCTCAGCCACAGCGGCACCCTGCCCACCGGTCTGAGCGGCCACCACGTGATCCTCGCCGTCTGGACGATCGCGGACACCGGCAACGCGTTCTACGCCTGCTCCGACGTCACGTTCTGATCCGGACACCCGGCGCCGGCCGCGCGGTCCAGAGCTTTCTCCGAGCAAAGGGCGCGGCCGGTGCGGGTAGCCTCCCCTCCACGCCGGCCGGTCACGGCGTACCGGGGGGGGATCCGATGGAAACGCTGTTCTACGTCGTCCCGGGACTCATGGTCTGCGGCGCGCTCTGCGCACTGGTCGTGGTCACGCGACGCGCCGGTGAGATACGCCGCGCCTGGCGCGGCGGGCCGACCGCCGAGGCCCGCTGCCTGCGGGTGCACCTCGCGTCCGGCGGCGGGCAGACGTCCGCCGCCTCGCACCACGTGTACGAGTTCAGCACGCCCGAGGGCCGTGTCGTGCGGTTCACCGAGCACGGGGGACCGCTGACGACCGTCGAGGGCGACATCGTCACCGTGCGCTACCCGGCCGGGCGTCCGGAGCGGGCCACGGCCCATGCCCCGGCGTCCGGCAGGCTCCTGGCGGAGCAGGGCTGCCTCTGCGCCTTCCTCGGGGTGTTCATCGCCGTGTGCCTCGCCTTCATGGGCGTCGCCCATCTCGCCTTCGCGGCGGCAGGCGACGTGCTGCCGTGAAGCGACGCGCGGAGAAAAGCGAAAAAGCGAGGACGGTGAGAGGCGAGGACGGTGAAAAAAGCGGTGAGGCCGGTCCATGGACTCATGGACCGGCCTCACCGTCGGTGCGCCGCCAGGGACTCGAACCCCGGACCCGCTGATTAAGAGTCAGCTGCTCTAACCAACTGAGCTAGCGGCGCATGACTCCCGCCGTCCGCTTCCCGCGTTCGGCGACGAAGAAAATACTACCCGGTCCCGGGGGGTGCTCGTGACCACCCGCGCGGCGGGCGGAGCAGGGGCGGCGCGCGCCCCGGCCCCGCCCGCGCGGGCGGCTCACAGCACCGCGCTCAGGAACTCCCGGGTCCGCTCCTGCTCCGGGTCCCCGAAGATCCGCTCCGGCGGCCCGGACTCCACGACCCGCCCGGCGTCGAACATCAGCACCTGGTCGGAGATGTCCCGGGCGAAGCCCATCTCGTGGGTGACGCAGAGCATCGTGATGTCGGTGGAGCGGGCGATGTCCCGCAGCACGTCCAGCACGCCCGCGACCAGCTCCGGGTCGAGCGCCGAGGTCACCTCGTCCAGCAGCAGCACCTGCGGGCGCATCGCCAGCGCCCGCGCGATGGCCACCCGCTGCTGCTGCCCGCCGGAGAGCTGGGAGGGCCGCGCGTCGCACTTGTCGGCGAGACCCACCAGCTCCAGCAGCTCCCGCGCGCGGACCTCCGCCTCGTCCCTGCTCATGCCGAGCACGGTGACGGGGGCCTCGGTGATGTTCCGCAGCACCGACATGTTCGGGAACAGGTTGAAGTGCTGGAAGACCATCCCGATCTTCTTGCGGATCTCCCGGACCTGCTTCTCGGGCGCCGGGAAGAGCTGCTCGCCGTCGACCGTGATGGTGCCCTCGTCCGGCCGGGTCAGCGTCATCAGCAGCCGCAGGATCGTGGTCTTGCCCGAGCCGGAGGGGCCGATCAGCGTGACGTGCTTGCCGGCGGCGACGGAGAAGTCGAGCCCGTCCAGGACCGTGTGGTCGCCGAAGCGCTTGGTCACGTTCTCCAGGCGGACCAGCTCGCCGCCCGCCCCGGCGCCGGACCGGCACGGCCCGGCGGCGTCCTCGGGATTCTTCGTGGTGTCAACGGACAAGACGTCGCTCCAGTGCTCGCAGGAGGAGGGAGGCCAGGTAGGAGACGAGGATGAAGGCCACACCGATCACGGTCAGCGGCTCGGTGAACTGGAAGTGCTGCTGCGAGTACAGGCGTGCCTGCCCGAGCATCTCCAGCACCGTGATCGCCATCAGCAGCGGTGTGTCCTTGAGCATCGAGATGACGTAGTTGCCGAGCGCCGGGACCACCCGGCGGATCGCCTGCGGCAGGATCACCGCCGTCCAGGTCCGCCGCCGCGGCAGGTTCAGCGCCGTCGCGGCCTCCCACTGGCCGACGGGCACCGCCTCGATGCCGGCGCGGTACACCTGCATCGTGTACGTCGAGTAGTGCAGCCCGATCGCGAAGACACCGGTGGTCAGCGCGGAGAACGTCAGCCCCCACTCGGGCAGCACGTAGAAGAGGAAGAACAACTGCACCAGCAGCGGGGTGTCCCGGACGAACTCCGTGACCACCCCGACCGGCCAGCGCACCCACCGGGTCGGCGTCCGCATCAGCAGCGCCCACACCAGACCCAGCGCGAAGGAGATCAGCGAGCCCAGCACCAGCGCCTGGAGGGTGACCAGCAGACCGTCCCAGAAGTGCGGCAGGAAGTCGCGTACGGCGCCCCAGTCCCAGTTCACGCCGCACCACCCCCGACCGAGGTGCCCACCGGCCGCGCCGGGCGGGCGGCCGCGCCGCCCGGCGCCTTGCCGACGCCTCGCTTGAGCCGCTTCTCCAGACCGCGCATCAGCCGGGTGAGCGCGAAGGCGATCACGAAGTAGATGAGCAGGATGTACGTGTAGATGTGCGCGCTCTCCTGGAGCGCGAGCCGCACCAGGTTGCCGCTGAACGCCAGGTCGCCCATGCCCATGACCGACACCAGCGCGGTGCCCTTGAGCAGTTCGACCAGCAGGTTGCTGAAGGGCGGGATCATCTCCGGCACCGCCTGCGGCAGCAGGATCAGCCGCATCCGCTGCCAGGGCGTGAAGCTGAGCGCGATCCCGCCCTCGCGCTGCGCCGGTTCCACCGCGGTCAGCGCGCCGCGCACGATCTCGGCGCCGTACGCGCCGTACGTCAGCCCGAGCGCCAGCGTGCCCGCCCACAGCGGCACCAGCTGCCAGCCGAAGGCGGGCGGCAGCACGAAGAACACCCAGAAGATCATCACCAGCGCGGAGGTCCCGCGGAACACCTCGGTGTAGAAGCCCGCCAGGAAGCGGACGATCCACAGCCGGTGGGTGCGGGCGATGCCGACCACGAAGGAGACGGCACCGGCCAGCAGCGCGCTGAGGACGAGCAACTGGACCGTGATCCACACGCCTTGGAGTACGAGTTCCCACAGTCCCTTCGTCATCCGGCGCACAGCTCCTTCGCGGTCAGCTCCGTCATCTCGTCCTTCGAGAACCCGAAGGGCCGCAGGACGCGGAAGAGTTCGCCGCTCTTCTTCAGCTTGTGCAGCTCGGTGTTGAAGGCGTCGCGCAGCTTCGTCTCGGTCGGCCGGAAGGCGAAACCGCCGCCGTCCACATGGGGCTTGCCCTTCACCAGCGGCGCGAACGCCTCGGTGGCCTCCGCCTTGGCGGACTTCTGCACCACCGCGCGGGTGGTCAGCGCCGTCCCCGCGAAGACGTCGACCCGGCCCGCCTCCACGGCGTTCAGCCCGGCCACCTGGTCCGGCACGATCAGGATGTCGCTCTCCTTGTACCCGGCCTCCACCGCGTACTGGATCTCCGCGTAGCCGGTGCCGGTGGCGAACTTCGCCTTCTTCGCCACCACGTCCCGGTAGTCGTGCAGCCCCTTCGGGTTGCCCTTGCGGACGATGAAGGAGTCGAGCATCTGGTAGTCGGGGTCGGCGAAGAGCACCTGTTCGCACCGGTCGGCGTTGATGTACATCCCGGCGGCCACGACGTCGAACTGCTGGGAGTTCAGCCCGGGTATGAGCGAGCCGAACTCGGTGGGCACGGGCTGCACCCGGTCCACCCCCAGCCGCTTGAAGATCACCTTCGCCAGTTCGGGCGCCTCGCCCGTCACCTTCCCGTCCTTGCCGATGTATCCGAACGGGATCTCGCCCGCGATACCGAGCCGGACGACCCCCTGGGCCCTGAGCCGGTCCAGGAGGTCGCCACCGCCGTCCGCGGACGCCGTCGCCACGCGACTGCACCCCGCCGCCCCGAGCGCACCGGCCGCCGCGACCCCCGCGAGCAGCGACCGGCGGCTGGGCCGCGCGGGCGTCCGTCTGCCTCTTCCAAGTCCATGTGGTGGAGCCATGAGCGCGCCGCTACCCAGAGCCGGAGAACTTATGCGAAGGAAAACGCGGCCCCTCCTGGGTACCCGGAGAGACGACCCTGGCGGGGCCACGACCGGGCAACGGCACCGGACGCGGGCCCCGGCAGGGCCGACGACGCCCGCGAACACAGCAGAAAGGCTGGTCATGACCGCACTCGGAGTCCTCTACCCGGGCCACTTCGCCGAGGACGACTATCCGCGCATCGAACAGCTCCTGGGCAGCGACATCCGGGTCGACCTCGTCCACACCCCGAAGGACGAGGACGCGTACCGGACGGACGTGCCGCGCACGGCCCGGCCCGTCGAGGAGCTGACGCGCGGCGCGGAGGAACTGCGGCTGTCCGGCGCCGAGGCGGCGGTGTGGGCCGGCACCGGCGGCGGCTTCACCGCCGGCTGGGACGGCGCCCACCAGCAGGTGCGCGCCCTGGCACAGGCGATCGGCATGCCCGCCTCCGCCACCTCCTTCGGCTTCGTGCACGCGGTGCACGAGATCGGCGTACGGCGCGTCGCCGTCGCCGCCACCTACCCGGACGAGGTGACCGCCCTCTTCGCCGACTTCCTGCGCGCGGGTGAGGTCGAGGTGGCCGCCGCGCACAGCGCGGGCTGCCGCTCGGCCGCCGAGGCGGCGGCCTGGGGCGAGCCGGAGGTCCTCGCCCTGGCCCGCGCCGCCGACACCGCGCGGGCCGAGGCGGTGCTGCTGCCGGACACCGCCCTGCACACCGCCTCCCACCTCATGGCCCTGGAGAAGCACCTCGGCAAGCCCGTCCTCACCGCGAACCAGGTGACCGTCTGGGAGGGGCTGCGGCTCACCGACCGCCGCGTCAACGCCCCCGACCTGGGCGCGCTGTTCACCCGGGAACCGATCGTCCAGGTATGAGGCCGGCGGCCATCCGGCGGAAAGGTGTGAGAAGGGCGGGCGCGCTTGCGGCCGCCCGCGCCGAGGCGTTACCTGGAAGTGTCCGGCGGTGCAGCGAGAACGCCCCGGGTCCGGCGCAGGCACGGACCGGCGGCACCCGCCCGCCTGTGCTCGTGCGCCCCTGCCCGCGTGCCCCGCCCCTGAGGCGGGCCGCCGTCGCCGCCGCCCCTGAGCGATGACGCGGAGGTGACCGAAGGTGAAAGCCGTCGTCTACGAGAAGCCCTTCGACGTGGCGGTGCGCGACGTCGACGATCCCCGGATCCAGCACCCCAACGACGTGATCGTCCGCATCACGTCCAGTGCGATCTGCGGCTCCGACCTGCACATGTACGAGGGCCGCACGGCCGCGAAGGCGGGCATCGTCTTCGGCCACGAGAACCTGGGCGTCGTGGAGGAGACCGGCAGCGGCGTGACCTCGCTGGCCGAGGGCGACCGGGTCGTCATGCCGTTCAACGTCGCGTGCGGGTTCTGCAAGAACTGCCTCGCCGGAAAGACCGGGTTCTGCCTCACGGTCAACCCGGGCTTCGCCGGCGGCGCCTACGGCTATGTCGCGATGGGCCCCTACACCGGTGGCCAGGCCGAGCACCTGCGGGTGCCCTTCGCCGACTTCAACTGCCTGAAGCTGCCGCCGGGCGACGAGTTCGAGACCGACTTTGTGCTGCTCGCCGACATCTTCCCGACCGGCTACCACGGCTGCGAACTCGCCCAGGTCACGCCGGGTGAGTCGGTGGCGGTGTTCGGCGCCGGGCCGGTGGGCCTGATGGCCGCCTACTCGGCGCTGCTGCGCGGCGCGTCCAAGGTGTTCACCGTGGACCGGGTGCCCGAGCGGCTGGCCAAGGCGGAGGAGATCGGGGCCGTCCCCATCGACTTCACCCAAGGCGACCCGGCCGAGCAGATCAAGGAGCAGACGGGCGGCGAGGGCACCGACAAGGGCGTGGACGCCGTCGGCTACCAGGCCCAGTCGCACAAGGACGTGGGCCACGAGGAACCCGCCGTCGTCCTGAACACCCTGGTCGAGACGGTACGGCCCACCGGCATGCTCGGCATACCGGGCCTGTACGTCCCCTCCGACCCGGGCGGGCCCGACGAGCACGCCAAGCACGGCCAGCTGCTGGTCTCCATCGGCAAGATGTTCGAGAAGGGGCAGCGGATGGGCACCGGCCAGTGCAACGTCAAGCAGTACAACCGCCAGCTTCGCGATCTGATCATCGCCGGGCGGGCCAGGCCCAGCTTCGTCGTCTCGCACGAGCTGCCCCTGGACCGGGCACCGCAGGCGTACGAGAAGTTCGACCAGCGCGTCGAGGGCTACACCAAGGTCGTCCTGCACCCCGGGCACGCCCTGGCCGCGTGAGCCCCGCCCCCGGGCCGCCCCCTCCGGAGGGACGGGTCCGAGGGGAAGGGGGAACAAGCGGGGACCGTCTCCTGTTGTCGCCCGGAGGAACCAGCACGGCCAACCAGCAGGAGGCACCCCGTGGCGGCAGACGAGATCCGAGGCGAGCGGCACGGCAGCGCGCCCGTACCCCTCTCCGTCCTGGACCTGGTGACGGTGGGCGCGGGCCACACCGCCACCGAGGCGCTGCGCACCAGTGTGGCCCTGTCCCGGCTGGCGGAGAGCCGCGGCTACCACCGCTTCTGGGTCGCCGAGCACCACTCCATGCCCGGAGTGGCCTCCTCCTCACCTGCCGTGATCCTCGCCCACCTCGCCGCCCACACCGAGCGCATCCGCCTCGGCTCGGGCGGCGTCATGCTGCCCAACCACGCCCCGCTGGTCATCGCCGAGCAGTTCGGCACCCTGGAGGCCATGGCCCCCGGCCGCATCGACCTCGGCCTCGGCCGCGCCCCCGGCACCGACGGCGCCACCGCCGCCGCCCTGCGCCGCACCGACCACCTCGGCGAAGGCGCCGACGAGTTCCCGCAGCAGCTCGCCGAGCTGACCCGCTTCCTCGACGACGACTTCCCCGACGGCCACCCCTACCGCCGTATCCACGCCGTACCCGGCCCGGTCCAGGCCACCTCGCCCGGCGGCGTGCAGTCCCCGCACCGGCCGCCCATCTGGCTGCTCGGCTCCTCCGGCTTCAGCGCCCGGCTGGCCGGCATGCTCGGCCTGCCCTTCGCCTTCGCCCACCACTTCTCCGCGCAGAACACCGTCCCGGCGCTCGACCTCTACCGCGAGTCCTTCCGGCCCAGCGCGGTCCTCGACGCCCCGTACGCCCTCATCGGGGTCGCCGCCCTCGCCACCGAGGACGAGCGCGAGGCCCGCCGCCAGGTGCTGGCCGCCGCGCTCAACATGGTCCGGCTGCGCACCGGCCGCCCGGGACTCGTCCCCACGCCCGAGGAGGCGGAGGCGTACGAGTTCAGCCCGATGGAGCAGGACTTCATCGCGTCCTGGAACGCCAACGTCGTGCACGGCACGCCCGACGAGGTCCGCTCCGGCCTCGACGACCTCCAGAAGCGCACCGGCGCCGACGAGCTGATGATCACCGGCAACGCGCACAGCGGCGACGTACGGCTGCGCAGCTACGAACTCATCGCGGACGCCTACGGGCTGCCCCGCGCCTGAGCCGAGCCCAGCCCGTGCCGGGCGCCGGGGGCCTACCGGCGGCCGCAGGCGTGGCCGCCGAGCAGCTCGGAGATGCGGTCCGGTGACACCGGGCGGGAGTACAGCCAGCCCTGCCCGGTGTCGCAGCCGATGCGGCGCAGCCTGCTGGCCTGGTCGGTGGTCTCCACACACTCGGCGGTGACGGTCAGCCCCAGCCGGTGCGCGAGCTGGATCATCGCCTCGACGATCACCTCGTCGGCCGGGCTCGCGGGCTCCGCGCCCGCCTCCGGCGTCCCGGTGTCCGCGAGGGCCGGCCGGACCGCCTCCCGCTCCGCGTACTGGAAGCCCCGGACGAACGAGCCGTCCAGCTTCAGCGCCGACACCGGCAGCCGGCTGAGGTAGGCGAGGTTCGAGTAGCCGGTGCCGAAGTCGTCGATGGCGATGTGCACGCCCATGCCGCTCAGCGCCCGCAGCGCCTCCAGCGGCCGCCCGGCCGAGCCCATCACCGCCGACTCGGTCAGCTCCAGCTGGAGCAGGCCCGGCGCGAGCCCCGTCTCCGCCAGCACCTCGGCCACGTCCGCGACCAGGTCGGAGTCCCACACCTGGCGGACCGCGACATTGACGCTGACGAAGATCGGCGGCTCGTCGGGGTGGTCGAGCTGCCAGCGGCGGGCCTGGCGGCAGGCGGTCGCCAGGATCCAGCGGCCCAGCGGCACGATCGAACCGTCCTCCTCCGCCAGTGCGATGAACCGATTCGGCGTCAGCACCCCGAACTGCGGGTGCCGCCAGCGCACCAGCGCCTCCACCCCGCGCAGCCGCCCGTCCTCCATGGCGACCAGCGGCTGGTACTCCAGCGTGAACTCGCCCCGCTCCACGGCCGCGCGCAGCGTGGAGACCAGCGCCTGCCGGGTCATCCGGTGCGCGTTGCGCTCCGGGTCGAACAGGGTCCAGCGGGCCCTGCCGTCGGCCTTCGCCCAGTACAGGGTCGTGTCCGCCGCCTGCATCAGGGCGGTCGCCGAGGTCCCGGCGGCCTGCCGCTCGACCACGCCGATCGACGCCGACACCGACAACAGGCGCCCGGCGACCTCGAACGGCGCCTGGAGCGCGGTGAGCACCGACTCGGCCAGATCGGCCAGTTGTTCGGTGCCGGTGGAGTCCTCCACGAGCAGCGCGAACTCGTCGCCGCCGAGCCGGGCCACCAGCGGGGTGCTGCCCCGGCCGGAACCGGCCTCGTCCGCGCAGCCGGTCAGCCGCCGTGCCACCGCCGCGAGCAGCCGGTCGCCGACCCGGTGCCCCAGGGTGTCGTTGACCGCCTTGAACCCGTCGAGGTCCAGGTAGCACAGCCCGATCCGGCCGGTCCCGCCGTCGTCGTACGCGTCCGCCTCCAGCACGGCCGACAGGCGCTCGAAGAACAGGGTGCGGTTGGGCAGCCGGGTCACCGGGTCGTGCATCCGCAGATGCCGCAGCCGGGATTGCAGTTCACGGCGGGCGCTGACGTCGGCGATCGACAGCAGCACACCCGGAGGGACGTCCGGGCGGACGTCCGGCGGGGCGCCGTCCGAGCCGCCGTCCGAGCCGCCGGGCGCGGCTCCGGGCGCGTTCGGGGGACGGTTCTCCGGCGGCAGCGGCGCGACCGTGACCTGCGCCCACAGCGAGCGGCCGTCGGCCTGTTTGAGCCGCCGGGTGCAGCGCAGCCGGGCCTGCCGCCCGCGCAGCACCTCGCGGTACGCCTGCCAGGTGCGGGCGTCGGAGCCGAGCTCCACCAGATCGGCGGCGGGCTGTCCGGCGAGGTCGGCGGCGGACGCGCCGACCAGGGCGGCGAAGGTGTCGTTGGCGCTGACGACCAGGCCGTCGCGGTCGACGACCGCCATCGCGAGCGGGGCGGCGCCGAAGGCGGACCGGAAGGGCGGGGCGGGCGGGGCGGTGGAGGGGGGCGGGGTGGTGGAGGGGGACTGGTCCGGCCCGGCGAATCCGGCCCTGGCGGGGACCGGTTCCGCCATTGGGGTGACGCCGGGGCTGAGGACGGGGGTGACGCCGGGGGTGGGGACGGGCGCGGGCGGGGGCGTGGGGGCCCTGGTGGACAGGGCGGTGCCGTGACCGCCGTTCGGACCGGCCGTGGCCCCGGTGTCCGGGCCGCCGCTGCCCGGGTCGGTACCCGGAGCCTTCATAACATCACTCTGTGTGACTTTCGGCCGCATGAAGTCTGCCGCGGGCGTCGGCCCTTCGGACGTTCCGCTCACCGCTCGCTCCCGCAGTGCACTCGTTCTTCGTATCGGTCTCGTCGGGTGGCCGGCCAGGTGGGGATCGGCCGCCGGGCCCGTGTCCGCGCAGGAAGTGCCAGGAAAGTGTGCCGATCATAGATGCTGGCGCGGGGCCCCTTCCAGCCACTTGCCGGTTCCGCCGGATGGACGACCTTTCTGACAGATCGTTTCTGCCCACACCTGGGCAGGTTCTTCAGAAGGACGACCGATTGTGACGTTCCGTGAGTGGTCCGGGGGTGTCATCCCCGTCACGGCCGCTACGGCTCTGTATCTCGTGAACTCGCGTCCCGCACGCTCGCGCTCACCCTTCCGGTGCAGACAAACAGGGCGTACCTCTCCAAACTCGCACAGGCTGGGTTCGGTGTCCCCGCGAACCGCACCCGGAGGTCCCTGTGCCGCGTCAGCTCCCCCTGAAAGCGCTCGGCCGTGACGCTTTCCAGGCGCTGAGCCGCGCGGGGACGCGCCCCCGACTGCGCAGCACCGCCGCCGTGTTCACCACCCTCTCGGCGGTCGCCGCCACCTCGATCCTCAGCGGGCCCTCGGTCGCCGAGCCCTTCGCGGCCGCCCCCTGCGCGCTGCGCCGGACCGAGGCCCACCACTCGGAGGGCGTCGACACCTGGAACCCCTCCTACACCCGGCCGGTCAGACCGCTCGACGCCGTGATGATCTTCCTGTCCTTCCCGGACGCCGCCCCGCTCACCACCCCGGCCGAACTCGCCGCCGACCACTTCCCGGCCACCAGCCGCTTCTACGCGCAGGCGTCGTACGGCAGGTTCACGCTCCGGGCGCATCCGCTCAGGCGCTGGATCCGGATGCCGCGGCCGTCCACGGCGTACGCCATGCACCGCGACTGGGACGTCCGGGACCGGGCCGCCTATCTGCGCGACGCCGTCGCCGCCGCCGACCCGCAGGTCGACTTCTCCCGCTACGACATCGTCTATCTGGTCGCAGACCCGGACGCGCCCGGTGTCGACTCCGACGCCACGAAGGTCGTCAACCTCAACACCCCGCTGCGGGCGGACGGCACGGACATCCGGCGGGTGGTGACGGTGTTCGAACGGCACCCGCCGGACCGGCTGGTCCTCGCCCACGAGACCGGGCACGTCTTCGACCTGCCGGACCTGTACCACCGGCCGGCCGACGGCAAGGGCGACTGGGACACCTATGTCGGCGACTGGGACCTGATGGGCAGCCAGTTCGCGCTCTCGCCGGACCTGTTCGCCTGGCACAAGTGGAAGCTCGGCTGGCTGGACCCGCGCCAGGTCGTGTGCGTACGGGGGACCGGGCCGACCCGGCTGACCCTGGAACCCGTGGAGGCGGGCCCGGCCGCCGCGGGGCCGCCCGCGACGGCGGAGCCGCCGGACATGGGGCAGTCGTCGGACGTGCCCGGGGTGGCGCCGTTCGGGCTGGGCGGCGGCACGAAGCTCGCGGTGGTGCGGACCGGGAGCGACCAGGTGCTGGCCGTCGAGGCGCGCTCCTCGGTCGGCAACGACCTCACCGGATGCCGGCAGGGCGTACTGGTGTACCGGGTGCGGGGGGACACGGAGTCGGGCGGCGGCGCGGTCCAGGTGATCGACGCCCATCCGCGCACGGGGGCGTGCGCGCACACCTCCGTCTATCCGCCGCTCGCCGACGCGCCGATCGGCGTGGGGGAGAGCTTCACCGTGCCCGGCGACGGTGTCCGGGTGGAGGTCGAGGACCGCACGGCCTCGGGGGCGTACACCGTGAGCATCACCCCGGCTCTGGAGAGCGAGGGGTGAGGAGCCCGAGGCGAGGGGGCGCGGGAGGGGGTGGACGGGTGCGCGTGCACGAGAAAGGCGATGCGTGCTCGCTAAACGCGAACCCGCATCGCCTCTGTCATGGTGCGCCGCCAGGGACTCGAACCCCGGACCCGCTGATTAAGAGTCAGCTGCTCTAACCAACTGAGCTAGCGGCGCCTGCTGACGTCGTAGACCTTAGCATCCTGATCGGGGGGAGGAAAAATCGAAATCCGCACGGCCGACCGGGCCGCCCGGACGGCCGCCCACAGCAGGATCTCGGGACCCGGCAGCCACGGTCGCCGGGTGTCCGGCGCGACCAGCCAGCGGGACGCGGCGTGCGGGGCGCCGGGGCCGCCGACCGGTGCCGGGACGGTCACCGCGTCGCCGTTGCCGTGGCACAGCAGTGGCGGGACGCCGTCCGCGCGGCCCCGCCCGGCCGCCGGGCTCCGGGAGCCGAAGTCCTCCCACTCCAGCAGCGACGGCAGCCGGTGCGCGGTGCCCGGCGCGGCGAACAGCAGCATCCGTCCGCGGTGGACGGCCACCGGACCGGAGCCGGGCCCCTCCGCCCACAGCCGGTCCAGCATCCGGCGGCCGAAGACCGCGGGCACGCCGACCACGTCGAAGGCGGTGCCGCAGGGCAGGACGACCGGTGCGTCCGGCCGTTCGCGCCAGTGGGCGAGTGTGCTGCGCGGATACGGCCCGGCCGAGGCGAGCCAGCCGGCCCCGTCGGCGGTGACGCGGGTGGCGTGGGTGGCGCCGGGGAGGTTGGTGAGGTCGTTGAGACCGGCGGCGGCGGTCCGGTCGGCGAAGAGAGACGTTTCTGTGAGGCTCATGTCCCACGTCTACCGACCGTGAGGGTTTCCTCGCGCACAGTTGCCGGAAACCGGGACAGGGCGGGGGCCTGGGGCGTATCTTGCCCCGCGGGCATATGCCAGGGCGGGTCCGGCCGTGAGCGGCTGGGGCGGCCGGGCCGGGTGGGGTGAGTGTGCCGGGCGGGGGCGGCCGGGATCAGAGGGGATCGGCCGGGTTCGCGTGCACGCTGTCCTCGGCGCCGCGCAGCAGATCCCGTCCGAACTCGACCATCCTGTGGGCGTAGTCCTCGGTCCACTGGGCACGCTCGGCGATGTCCGCGGGCTTCAGCCGGTCGAAGCGGCGGGGGTCGGCGAGCTGGGCCGCCGCTATCGCCTGGAACTCCACCGCCCGGTCGGCCGCCGCGCGGAACGCCGTCGTCAGTTCGGTCGCCCGCTCCAGCAGCGTCCTGGGATCGTCGATCGACTCCAGGTCGAAGAAGTGCTCCGGGTCGGAGGCGGCTGCCACGGGCTCGAAGAGCAGGGGCGCGGGGCGTAGCCGCGGTTCGTTCCGACGCGGCGTGGGCTCCGCCATGTCTTCTCCTCCTCGTACTCGTACGGTCTCGGGTGGCGCCGTCCTCGTGGCGGGCCACCCTCCATTCTCTCGCGTGTGCGCAAGGGGACGGGTGCTCGCTGCCCATCCCCGGACCTTCTCAAGCCCCCGCCCCCACGGGATGTTCCCGCCTCACCCGCCCGGGGAGCCCCCGAGGCTCAGGGTCTCCATGGCACCCGGTGTTCGTGCAGGCGGGCCAGGACCGCGTGGTTGGCCTCCCAGCCGTCCGGGAACTTGACCGTGACGCCGAGCTGGACCGGGTCGGTGGAGGGGTGTTCGTCGAGGAGTTCGCTCACGCCCGCGCGGCAGACGACGATGCAGGCGTGCCGGTGCCGGGAGGCCAGCACGCACAGGCGGCCGGTCTCCAGGTGGAAGGCGGTGGCGTCGGGGCGGCCGGAGAGCGGGTGGAGCACGACGGTGACGTCGAACTCGCGGCCCTGGAGCCGGTTGGCGGTGTCCACGGTCACGTCCGTGACGCCCAGGGCGGCGAGGGCCGCGCGGACGGCCGCCGCCTGGTCGCGGTGGGCGGTGCCGACCGCGATCCGGCCGGCGGTCAGCGGCACCGGTTCGTCCGGCGACCGCTCGGACAGCGCCGCGCCGCCGCGCTCCAGCAGCCGCGCCACGACCGCCGCCACCGCCCGCACCGCCTCCGGGTCGGTGCGCGGAGTGTGCCGCGCGGGCAGCTCCAGCAGCCCCCAGCCGGACTCGGCGGCCTCGTCGATCACCCGGTCGGGGCCCGAGCCGTCCGAGGGCACCGCGAAGCCGAGCCGCCGCTCCCCGGCCGCCGTACCGCTGCGGAAGGGCGTGTACGGGTAGAACGCGTCGGACACCAGCGGCGCAGCCGACGCGGGCAGCCGCCACGACACGGGCAGCCGGTGCTGCGGCAGCTCCGGGTTGTGCGCCAGCAGTGTCGTCACCGCCGAGGCCGACGGGTCGTACGACAGCCCCGCCCACTGCTCGCCCCCGACGATCGAGAACGGGTCCAGCTGCCCGGGGTCGCCCACGAACAGCGCCCGCTCGAACAGCCCGGCCACGGCCAGCAGCGCGTCCGAGCGCATCTGGTACGCCTCGTCGACGATCGCGTGCCGCCACGGCTCGTCGGTCTTCACATGCGCCCACTTCGCGGCGGTGGACAGCACGATGTCCAGCCCGGCGAGGTCGCCCGCCTTGGCGGACGTGCGGACGTTCTCCAGGGCGTCGAGCGTCTTGTCGTACGGGTCGGAGTCGCTGCTGTGCAGCCGCCCCACGGGCAGCTCGGGCTCCTTCTCCGCGAGCCGTACCACCAGGTCGTCGACCTGCGCGTTGGTCTGCGCCACGACCATCAGCGGCCGTCCGGCGGCGGCCAGCTCCAGCGCGGCGCGCACCACCAGCGTCGACTTCCCGGCGCCCGGCGGGGAGTCGACGACGACGCCGCGGTGCGTGCCGTGCAGGGTGTCGCGGAGGATCGCCTCGGTGGCGCGGGCGGCGGCCGCGCCGGGGCCGAGGCCGGGCCCGGGGGCACCGGACGAGGCGGAGGTCTCCTCGGTGGGGGCGGTCACAGGACGTCCTCCTCGGTCACCGGGTCCGGGGCCTGGGCGGCGCTCTCCTCGCCCGGCGGCCCGCCGTGCGTCCACGGGGTCTGCTCCGGGTCGGGCAGCTTCGCCCCGCCGCGCTGCTCGTGCTCGAAGAGCGTGAAGCAGACCCGGTCGCCCTTCTGCGGCACCGAACCGGCCTCCGGCTCCTTGCCGCGGCCCATCTTGTCGAGGATCCGCAGCACCACCAGCGTCCCGTCGGCCCCGGCCTGCTCGGCCTCCTCGACGGCCACGCACTGCGCCGACTGCGGCCTGCCGTCCAGCGAGCGGTACACCTTGACCCGCTCGGCCAGATGCGGACGGTCGTCGGTGCGCACGGTGACCAGCGGGCGCGGGCTGGGCCGCTTGCCCTCGCTGTACGCCATGGTCACATCGGTGACCTCCCCGGCGAACGCCTCCCCGGACAGCCGCCGCCCCGCCATGACCAGCGGGTCGTCCAGTGCCTCCTGGGCGTCCAGGCGGGCCTGCTCGCGCTCGCGGGCCGCCAGTTTGTTCGCCGCGGTGACCGCGTCGTCGCGGCGCGGCTGCGGCGGCTCCCCGGCCAGCACCCGGTCGCGGTGGCCGGTGAACGACCAGCGGTCGCGCGTCCACCGCTCCGCCACGCGCGCGCCCTGAGGCAGCTCCCGCAGCAGGTCGAGGCCCTGCCAGACCTTCTCCCAGGTGGGCAGCGCACAGCCCAGGACCAGCTCGTGGACGCGGCGCTCGGCCGCGGTGAGCGCGGCGAGCCGGTCGTCGGCCTCCAGCCCGTCCGCGGCGGCGGCCAGCTCCCCGCGCGCGCGGTCGTAGCGCTCGATGGCGGGCGCGAGCAGCTTGTTGTCGAAGGCCGGGTCGGTGGCCGGACCGGCGGGCGGGCACAGCAGCTGCCCGGCCGCGTCCCGCTCCAGCTCGGCGCGCAGCGCGGCCTCGGCGCCCGAGAGGCCGTCCGGCGGGTCGATCCAGGCGAGCAGCGCTCCCAGGTGCTGGTCCTCCAGGGCGGACTGGCCGGTGGTCCAGTGCCGGGCCAGTACGTCGCTGAGGGCCAGCAGCAGCGAGGAACCCGGCACCCGGGCCCGCTCGCCGAAGTGGGTCAGCCAGCGCCCCAGCAGGGGCACCCGGGGCGGCGCCGGATACGGGGTCTCCGGGTCCTGCTCGGCGGTGCGCCGAAAGCGCATGGAGCGGCCGAGCAGCCGTACGAAGTCGAGGCCCGCGCGGCTCGGCACGATCAGCTGGGGGGCGTCCGCGCACAGCTCGGTCTCGACCTTGACCCGCTTGCCGGTCTCCGGGTCGGTGTCGGTGCGCTCGGCGGCCTCCACCACGTCGGCGTAGGAGTCCAGGTAGGGCAGGACGACGTCCGCCAGCTCGGCCAGGAACGCGAACCGCAGGTCGCGGTCGCGCGGCTGCGCCACGGCCAGCAGCCGGGGCGCGTCCCGGTCGGTGCCGACCAGCGCGCCGAGCGGGGCGCCCGCCTCACCGGCGGTGGTGAGCGGCACGAGCACCAGGGGCCGCCCGGACAGATGCCGGTGCCGGACGGTCGCGGCGGGCTGGGCGTGGCCGTCGTGCACCGCCTGGAGGCGCGCGAGGGTGTCGATCAGCGACATGCGGCCCCCCTCCGCTCGTCGGCGGCCGCGGTCCGGCGCGCGGGCGCCGGGCGCGGGTGGTCCCGCAGGGCCTCCGCCCGCAGCAGCGCGGCCCGGCGCAGGGCGGCCACCGCCGGGTCGTCCGGCTCGCCCGCCTCGCCGTGGGCCGCGGCGAGCACGTCCTCGACGGTCTCCAGGCCGCCCAGCTCGGCGCGGACCGAGCGGCCCAGGGCGGTCACCGCGCCGTGCGCGCGGGAGCGGGCCCGGCAGTGGAAGGCCAGCTCGCAGGCGGCCAGGCACTCGGGCGCGTAGGCGGCGGGCACCGCCTCGACCGCCGCCGTCAGCCGCTCGGCGGGCAGCTCGGGGGAGAAGCACACGCCCTCGGGGAGCAGGTCGGCGATGTCCTGCAACCGGGTCAGCCGCGCCAGCTGGCGGGCGGTCACCGCACGCTGCTTGCGCACGTCGACGGCGGAGGCGGCGGGCAGGTTGGAGAAGTCCTTGGGGCACACCAGCAGCACGCTGTGCCGCACGCGCGGGGGCGGCGCCCCGTCCGGGGAGCACCGGGCGGCGACCTCCTCCAGGGCCAGCACGTACACCGCGGCCTGGCGGGCCGCCGCGCCCACCTTCGCCGGGTCGGCGGAGCCGTCCAGCATCGGGAACGACTTGATCTCCACGACGGTCCAGGCGCCGTCGGGGTGCACCACCACCGCGTCCGGTTCCAGGAAGGCGGGGGAGCCCGCCACGTCCAGGGCGAGCATCGGGTGGTCCAGCAGCGTCCAGGCGCCCGCCGCGGTGGCCTCGCGCAGCGCCAGCGCCGTACGCGCCGCGCGTCCCTCGGGGCCGACGGCGGTCAGGTCCGGGACACGCGCCTCGTGCGGCGGCTCGGCGCCGGGGTCGAGCCGCCGGTGCACCAGCCGCAGCAGCTCGGCGCCGCCGTCCGCCTTGACCCGCGCCTCGAACGCGTTGCCCCGGGTGAGGGCGAACTGCGACTGGCCGAACGCGGAGGGGGCGCCCAGCGCGCCGGCGAGCGCCGTCTTGTCCACACCCGCGCCGTCCAGGATCGCGCGCCGTCTGCACCCCGGGTTGGCGGCCAGGGCCGCCAGCGCGCGGGCGTCCAGGGCACGGGCCGGTACGCCGGGGCCGCGCAGCTCAGCGAGCTGCTGCCGGAGCGCCGTCCCCGGTGTCCTGGGGGGAGGCACCCGGCTCGGCTCCGGAACCGAACCGTGTTTCGCGCTGCCGTGGAATTCGCTCACCCGCCGAAGTCTGGCACTCGCCACTGACAACGGGGGAACCCGCGCCGTCCGGGCGGCCCGCCAGGGCCGGGACCCGCGCGGCCAGCAGCGTCCGGGCCCGGTCGGCGGCGCGCAGCACGTACGGGGCGAGCAGCAGCCCGACGCCCATCACGGCCACGCCCGCGACCGCGTCGAGGAAGTAGTGGTTGGCGGTGCCCATGACCACGATCGCGGTCAGTGTCGGGTAGGCGACACCGGCCGCCTTCGCCCAGCGGGTGCCGCCGTGGCGCCACAGCATCACGCCGCACCACAGCGCCCAGCCGACGTGCAGGCTGGGCATGGCCGCGTACTGGTTGGTCATGCCGCCCATGCCGCGCGGCGCGCTGGCGTCGCCGCCCCACCAGCCGTACGAGCTGTAGTGGGCCATGGTGTCCACGAAGCCGTGACCGGGCGAGAGCAGCCGGGGCGGGCAGGTCGGCAGCAGGGTGAAGCCGATCAGTCCGATGAACGTGGACGTCATCAGCCAGGTGCGGGCCGTGCGGTAGGACGCGGTGCGCCGCCGGAACAGCCACACCAGGATCGCGGGCGTCACCACGTAGTGCAGGGACGCGTACCAGAAGTCGGCCGGGACGCCGAGCCAGGGCTCGCGGGTGAACAGCCGGTTCAGGGGGTGCTCGAAGTTGATCCGCAGCACCTTCTCGATGTGCAGGATCGACAGACCGTGGTCGACGGCGCCCGCGACGTCACCGCGGACCAGCAGCCGCCCGGCCGAGTAGCAGCCGTACACGAGCAGGATCAGCGGCAGTTCGGTCCACCAGCGGGGCCGGGTCCGCGGGGGCGCCTCGGCGCGCGGTGCACGTGCCGGTGCCTCGGTCTGCGGCATCCGATGCCCTCCCCCTTCAGGTCGCTCTTGTCGTCGCTGCGGCGCCCGGTGATCTCCGGTGGTCCCCGGCCGGTCGTGCCACTTTACGGTGTATGCGCCCGCCTGCGCGGGGCGCCCCGGCCCTCAAAGACGCGAGGGCCGCCCGCCGGGTTGCCCCTGCACAGGGTGCGCGATGATGGAAACCCCCGTCCGAAGATCTCACTATTTCCCGGAAAGGCTCCTCATGGCACCGCGCATCCTGCTGGCCCGGCACGGGCAGACCCAGTGGTCGCTGTCCGGCAAGCACACCGGCAGGACCGACGTGCCCCTCCTGGAGGAGGGCCGACGCGGCGCCAAGCTGCTCGGCGAGCGGCTGCACCGGGCCCCCTTCGACGGCCTGCCGGGCATCGAGGTCCGCACCAGCCCGCTCGTGCGCGCGCGGGAGACCTGCGAACTGGCCGGTTTCGGCGAGCGCGCCACGGACTGGGACACGCTCATGGAGTGGGACTACGGCTCCTACGAGGGAATGACGCCCCGGCAGATCCAGGACGAGGCCCCCGGCTGGCTCCTGTGGCGCGACGGCGCACCGCGCGGGGAGACGCCCGGCGAGGTGCGGGACCGCGCCGACGAGGTGGTGGCCTGGGCCCGCGCCGAGGACCGCGACGTGCTGGTCTTCGCGCACGGGCACATCCTGCGGGCGATCGGCGCCCGCTGGCTCGGCCTGCCGCTCGACTTCGCCGCCCGCGTGCGCCTCAGCCCCACCTCGCTCTCGGTGCTGGACTGGGCCTACGGCGAACCGGTCCTGCACAGCTGGAACGACGTGGGGCACCTGGAGGGCTAGGACGCCCGCCGGACCCGCCGCGCGCGGTACGCGCGGGGCGTGGTGCCAGACCCACGCGCGCGTGGCTGCCGTGTGGCCGGTCTCACGCCGTCCTGGGGGTGCTCGCGTGGCGTTCCAGGAACGCCGAGACGCCGTTCGCCCGGCGGTGCGGCAGCAGCACCCGTGCCGTCCCGGCCAGCATCATCTGGATCCGTGAGGACTGCACCTGGTCCAGCAGGTCCAGGACCCGCATCCCGGCCGCCGCCGCCTCGTCGGGACGGCCCCCGCGCGCGAGGTCGTCGGCCAGCTCCGCCGTGTACAGCGCGATGTTCCGGGTGAAGTGCGGGTCCTGGAGGCGGGCGGCCCGCAGCGCGTACCGGGCCGCGCGCGGCCAGTCGCCCAGCGTCGACCAGCACTGGGCCTCCAGGCCCGCCAGCTCCGCCTCGCCGTAGAAGCTCATCCACTCGGGGTCGGCGTCCGAGGGGCCCCGCCTGTACAGCGCCTGCGCGCGCGTGAGCGCCTGCGCGCAGCCGGTGCGGTCGGCGAGCCCCGCCCAGCCGCCCGCCTCGCGCAGCGCCAGCAGGGACATCAGCCGGGCCGAGCCCAGCTCGCGGGCGGCGCGCTGGGCCGCCTGCGCGGCGCGCACCGCCTCCCGGGGCCGTCCGGCGTCGCGCGCGAGGAACGCCGTGTTGCAGAAGGCGTGCGCCTCCACGGCCGCGTCCCCGGTCATCCGGGCGGTGGCCAGCGCCTCGGCGTAGTGCGAGCGGGCGTCGTCGAAGCGGCCCGAGTCATGGGCCAGCCAGCCCACCGAGATGGCGAGTTCACCGGCGCCCGCGTGCAGCCGGTCGGCCGTGGCCCGCCGGGTGGCGCCGGCGTCGAGCAGGGCGTACGCGGCGCGCAGCGGAGCCGCCGCGCGCCGGTAGAGGCCGTCCGCCCCGTGCCGGTCGTCGAGCAGCCGGATCCGGCGGACGGCCTCTTCGACGGCGCCCGCCTCGCTCGCACCGGCGCGGCGGACCGGGCGGTCCGCGGCCGACGCGTCGAGGGCGAGCCCCAGGGGGCCCAGCGAGGCGGCGGCCATCGTGGCGCCCCCGCGGGTCATGAATGCGCGACGCAGCACGTCGCTCTCCTCGTGGTCCTCGTGCGGGTGGTTCGGGTCTTGCTCGTCGTGACGATGGTCGTACGGGTCGTGCCGGTCGTGCGGGTGATCCTGGTGGTACGGGTCGTACCGGTGATTCTGGTGGTGCGGACGGGGCGCCCCGGTCGTCTCCCGTGGCGCGTGGGCCGGGCTCTCGGTGTGCGCGGGGGGTGTGTCGCCGCTTCCCGGGGCGCGCGCGGCACGCCCGCGCACGGACGAGCGGGGCGCGAACCCCAGGTCGGCGAGGGTGCGGCCGGGGAACATGTGCAGGAACACACGTTCGTATGCGTAGTTGGGGCAGCGGATCTCGCCCGCCTCCACCCGGCCGATGTAGCGCGCGTCGCAGCTGACCCGCTCGCCGATCTCGCGGGCGGCACGCCGCACCGCCGCGGCGAACTCGGCCGGGGAGCGCTGTCCGCGCAGCCGCCGGAAGGCGAGGTTCGGCCGCGGTGGCCGGGGGGACGGGGACGAGGTCACCGTTGACGACGCCATGGCCGGGCCCTCTCGTGCGAACCGTCGAACCATGCCGGAACCGAGGGGAGTTGCCCGGGTTGCCCCGGTGACGCCCTGTTTCCGACGGGCAAGAACGTACCGGTTGTGTCCGGGCCGCCACGCAGTGTTTGGCTACAAACCGGATATCTCATCCGTGATCTGCCATGAAGTGCCATCCTTTGTGGCTTACTTCGGCCGTAGCCGTTGACGTCCCCGCCGCGTTGTACCCCGTGAACCGGGAGCCGCCCGACTCCCGACCCGCTCGCGCACGAGGAGGGGTATCCGTGGTGGAGTCCGGGACGCGGACCAAGGGGAGCGCCGATCGTCGGCCGTCGCCGTCGGCACAGGAGGCCGACTGCGACCTGGTGACCGTACCGGCCCGGCAGGGTCTGGAGGCGGTCGACATCCTGCGCCGCGAGGCGGAGGAGGCGGTGGGACCCGTCCTGCACGACGACGGCGGCGACACGCTGGGATTCCTGGTCCCGGCGGGCACCGCGGCGGGCTGGGACGTACCGGGCAGCACCTGCACCAGGACGGACGGCCGCGGTCTGCGCACCGCCCCGGAGCCGCCCGTGGAGGGCTCGGACTGGCTCCTGCCGCCCGAGGAGTCCGACCTCGCGACCGACCCCGCCGTGCTGCGCCGCGCCCTGGACGAGGCGGCCCGGATGCTCGCGGTCGTGGACAACTGCTGCTGACGGGTCCGCGGCGGCTGCGGTGGCTGTGGCGGCTGCGGCGTACGGCGGACGCGGCGTACGCGGCGTACGGGGCGTACGCCGGTTATGACGTACGGCGGATGTGGCGTACCGCGAGCGCGGCGGGTGCGTCGGGCCGGGTGCTCTGCGGACTCCGTCGGGCCGCCCGGTCCGGCCGGCCGGACCTTGCGACACCGGACCTTGCGACAATGGGGGAATGGGAAGGTCCAGAAGTCCCCGGCGCGAGCGCGGGAGCACGGCAGCCGTCGCCGCACAGGTGGACGGCGGTCTCGCCGAACTCGTGCCCGACCGGGAGCGGGCGCGGGCCTGGACGCTGCTGATCGACGGGGCACCGCAGTCGCACGTCGACCTGGACGACCCGGCGTACCTCTCCTTCGAGTACCAGCGCCGGATCGGCCATGTCATCGACCTCGCAGCCCCCGCGGGCAAGCCGGTGCACGCCGTCCATCTCGGCGGCGGCGCGTTCACCCTCGCCCGCTATGTCGCCGCCACCCGCCCCCGCTCCACCCAGCAGGTCGTCGAACGGGACGCCGCGCTGGTGGGCCTCGTGCGGCGCGAACTGCCGCTGGACGCCAACGCCCGTATCCGGGTGCGTTCCACCGACGCTCGCGAAGGGCTCGCCAAGGTGCCCGACGGATGGGCCGATCTCGTGATCGCCGATGTGTTCAGCGGCGCCCGCACCCCCGCCCACCTCACCTCGGCCGAGTTCCTCGACGAGGTCCGCCGGGCGCTGAAGCCCGGTGCCGTCTTCGCCGCCAACCTCGCCGACGGTCCGCCGCTCGCCCATCTGCGGGGCCAGATCGCCACCGCCGCCGCCCGGTTCGCCGAACTGGCGCTCGTCGCCGACCCGGCCGTCCTGCGCGGCAGACGCTTCGGCAACGCGGTCCTCGTCGCCTGCGACCGGCCGCTGCCGATCGCCGAACTGACCCGCCGCGCCGCCTCGGACCCGCACCCCGGCCGGGTCGAACACGGCCGTGCGCTCACCGACTTCACCGGCGGCGCCGCCCCTGTCACGGACGCGGTGGCCGTCGCCTCACCGGCCCCGCCGCCGTCCGTCTTTCGCTGACGCCGGACGCCGGACACCGGACACCGGGCGCCGGCCGCCGTGCGGCCGACGAGCAGCGGACGGCGGACGGCCGATGGCGTAAGAGGGGTGCACGGGTCAGTAGTTGCCCACCTCGACCCGGGGCGGCCCGTCGTGCCATGAGCAGATGACCGACACCCGGTCCTCGCCCGAGGTGAACTCGACCCGGATCCAGCTCGCCGTCTTCCACACCTGCATCGACCAGCCCGTGCCCGGCGTCGCCGAGACCAGGCTCGCGGAGGCCGTGTCCAGGTCGAACACCACGCGTCCGCCCTCGGTGTCATAGCCCTTGACCGTCCCGGAACCGCCCGAACCCTCCGAACCGCCGGAAGCCCCGGAGCCGTCGCCGCCGCCCGGACCCCCGGCCGCGCCGGGCGCGTCGGGGGAAGCCGCGGACGCGTCGCCGGTGCCCTCGGGCGGCGCGGAACGCGACACGCTCGGGGCGGGCGCCGACGGGGTGCGGGACGGCGCGGCCGACGGCGCGGACGGGCGCGCCGACGACGGACGCCGCGTCGCGGAGGCCGGCGGCCGCGACTCCCGCGCATCCGCGTCTCCCGCCGTGATGGGCAGGGCGCGCGGCGGGTCGTAGGCGGTGCCCGCCAGCACCGTGTGGACACCCCACCACGACAGCGTGACCGCCGCGCTCGTCGCCAGCGACCACGCCAGTACGTGTACGAATCCTCTGAGCATCGCGGCCATCCTGCCGCACGCCCCCCACCGGCGTCTCCGCGGTGTGCCCCGGAGGGCAGTTGTCCACAGGTGGGGGGCCTCCCGGGTGGTTGTCCACAGGCGCGCACCGGCCCCGCCGGTATGGCGTACGGTGCGGCGCATGGCAAGTGTGCTCGTGGTCGAGGACGACCAGTTCGTACGCTCGGCGCTGATCCGGCATCTGACCGACGCCTCGCACACCGTGCGCAGCGTCGGTACGGCACTGGAGGCGCTGCGCGAGGTCGCCCATATCCGCTTCGACGTGGTCGTCCTGGACCTCGGACTGCCCGATCTGGACGGCGCCGAGGCCCTGAAGATGCTGCGCGGCATCACCGACGTCCCGGTCATCATCGCCACCGCCCGGGACGACGAGGCGGAGATCGTCCGCCTGCTCAACGACGGAGCGGACGACTATCTGATCAAGCCCTTCTCGGTCGAGCACCTGTCGGCCCGCATGTCCGCCGTGCTGCGCCGGGTCCGCTCGGGCCCCGACCGCACCGCGCGGCCCACCGTCATCCGCGTCGGCGGCCTGACCGTCGACCCGCTGCGCCGCCAGGCCGAGCTGGACGGCGCGCGGCTCGACCTGACGCGCAGGGAGTTCGACCTGCTCGCCTTCCTCGCCGGGCGGCCGGGCGTGGTGGTGGCCCGCAAGGAGCTGCTGGCCGAGGTGTGGCAGCAGTCCTACGGCGACGACCAGACCATCGACGTCCATCTGTCCTGGCTGCGGCGGAAGCTGGGCGAGACCGCCGCGCGCCCCCGGTATCTGCACACCCTGCGGGGTGTGGGCGTGAAGCTGGAGCCGCCCGGAGCGGGGCCGGACCGATGAGATGGGCCCTGGTCAAGGTCTGCCTGGCGGTCACCGTGATGGTCGTCGTCGCCTTCGCGGTCCCGCTCGGCCTGGTCGTCAAGGAGATGGCCCGCGACCGCGCCTTCTCCAACGCCGAGCGTCAGGCGGCCGCCGTCGCCCCCGCCCTGTCCATCACCACCGACCGCGAACAACTGGAGCGGGTCGTCGCCTCGGCGGACTCGGACGGCCGGATGGCCGTGCACCTGCCGGCGACCGGCGGCAGCGCTCCCGTCGACATCGGCCGGCACCGGTCCGCCGCCGCGGACATCGCCACGGTACGACGGCTCGGCCGCGCCTCCACCACCCAGGTGCCCGGCGGATCCGCGCTGCTCCAGCCGGTCGCGCTCAACTCCGGTGCCATCGCGGTCGTCGAGGTCTACGTCCCCGAGGCCGAGGTGAGCAACGGCGTGGGCACGGCCTGGGCGGTGCTCGCCGGGGTCGGCGCCGCGCTGATCGTCGGCTCGGTCGCCGTCGCCGACCGGCTCGGCGTGCGGATGGTGCGGCCCGCGCGCCGGCTCGCCGAGGGCGCGCACGAACTGGGGGAGGGCAGACTGGGCGCCCGGGTCCCGGAGGACGGACCACCCGAACTGCGCCGGGCCGCCGTCGCCTTCAACTCCATGGCCGACCAGGTCGTCCAGCTCCTCGCCAACGAGAGGGAACTGGCCGCCGACCTGTCCCACCGGCTGCGCACCCCGCTGACCGTGCTGCGGCTCAACACCGCCTCGCTCGGCGACGGACCGGCCGCCGAGCAGACCCGGGCCGCCGTCGCCCAGCTGGAGCGCGAGGTCGACACCATCATCCGCACCGCACGCGAGGCCAAGCCGCGCACGGCGGCGGCCGGACCGGGTGCGGGCGCGGGGTGCGACGCGGCCGAGGTGGTCCGGGAGCGGATGGGGTTCTGGTCCGCGCTCGCCGAGGACGAGGGCCGCACCTGGCGGCTGGCGGGGGTGGAGCGGCCGGTGCGCGTCCCGGTGGCCCGCGCCGACCTCGCCGCAGCCCTGGACGCCCTGCTCGGCAACGTCTTCCGGCACACCGCCGAGGGCACCGCCTTCGCGGTGGACGTGCACACCGCCGAGGACGCGGTGATCGTGCTCGTCTCCGACGCGGGCCCCGGCATACCCGACCCCGCCGCCGCCATGCTGCGCGGCAGGGGCTCGGGGAGCGACGGTTCCACCGGGCTGGGCCTGGACATCGTGCGCCGCCTGGCGGAGTCCACCGGCGGCGACGTCCGGATCGGCTCCTCCGTGCTCGGCGGCACGGAGATACGCCTCTGGCTGCAACTGGACGGCCGCCGTCCCGTACGGGGCACGGGCCACCGGGGCACGGTGCGCGGCCGCCGCCGCGCTGCCGCGCGATAGGGCGAGCCGCCGCGCGATAGAGGGAGCCGCCGCGTGGTGGGGTGAGGAAGGCCGGGCGAGGAGAGCCGGGCGAGGGCCGGAGGGACAGGGGCAGGGGCGGGGGCGGGCCGGGGGCGGGGGCGGGGGCAGGGGCTGAGGGGAGGGAGGGGGGGGAGGGGGGAGGGCCCCGGGACGGAGGCGAGGGGGAGCAGCGAAGTGAGTCACCCCCCAGGTCCGGACCTTTAACCGTCCCCGATCCCTCCCTTAAGCCAACCCTAAGATCCCCGACTCCCGCCCGGAACAGCCTGATTGCCCGGTTCCGGATCGCTAGCGTGCTGCCGCACCCCACTCGCACCGCATCCCCCACCACATCCCCCACCCGCACCGCACCCCCCACCCCGCGGCACCCCGCGCGCCCCCCGGCACCCCCCCACGCACCCCCCCACGCACCCCACCCCCGACCCGCACGGCACCCCCACTCCCTCGGGCGCCTCAGGGCTCCCGTGAACAGCGAAGGCAGGCACCGCGATGAGCACGCACCGGCGCAGGATCAGCGGCAGGAACAAGGCGATAGGCGGCCTGGTGGCGGCGGCCGTGGCCGGTGGCGGGGTGTTCCTGTTCACCGCCACCGCGCAGGCGGCCGGGACCGGTGCCGCGTACACCAGGACCAGCGACTGGTCGACGGGCTACACCGCGCAGTACGTCGTCACCAACAACAGCGGATCGGCCGAGAGGGTCTGGACCCTGGAGTTCGACCTGCCGTCGGGCACGAAGCTGGGCTCCCTGTGGAACGGCGAGGCCGCTGTCAGCGGACAGCACGTCACCGTGAAGCCCGCCAAGTGGGACACCGCGGGGCTCGCCGCGGGACAGTCCGTCACCGTCGGCTTCGTGGTCGACGGCACCGGCGAGCCGACCGGCTGCCGCATCGACGGCGCGGCCTGTTCGGCGGACGGCGGAGCGACCCCGCAGCCCAGCGGCCGGCCCACCCAGTCCGCGAGCCCGGCCCCGACGCCCACCCCCACCAGGACGTCGACGCCCGCCCCGACGGCGACCGCGACGGCTCCGACCGCGAGCCCCACGTCCTCCCAGAGCCCCGGCACCGGCCCCGGCACCGGCACGACCGCGGGCGCCGGCTTCGCGCCCTATGTCGACACCTCCCTCTACCCCGCCTTCGACCTGCTGGCGAGCGCCGACGCGACCGGCGTGAAGAACTACAACCTCGCCTTCGTCACCGACGGCGGCGGTTGCACACCCAAGTGGGGCGGTGTCACCGACCTCGGCGGCGACGCCGTGGCCGCGCAGATCGGTGCGCTGCGCGCCAAGGGCGGCGACGTACGGGTCTCCTTCGGCGGCGCCAGCGGCTCCGAGCTGGCGACGACCTGCTCCTCGGCGGACGCGCTGGCGGCGGCATACGGCAAGGCGGTCGACCAGTTCAAGCTGACCAAGGTCGACTTCGACATCGAGGGCGGTGCGCTGCCGAACTCCGCCGCCAACACCCGCCGCGCCCAGGCCATCGCCGCACTCCAGCGCCAACACCCGGACCTGGACGTCTCCTTCACCCTCCCGGTCATGCCCGAGGGCCTGACCCAGGACGGCGTGAACCTGCTGGCCGGTGCGAAGTCGGGCGGTGTGAAGATCTCCACCGTCAACATCATGGCGATGGACTACGGCGCCTCGTACAACGGCGACATGGGCACGTACGCCGAGCAGGCCGCCACCGCCACCCAGGCCCAGATCAAGAGCGTCCTCGGGCTGTCCGACAGCGCCGCCTGGAAGGCCGTCGCCGTCACCCCGATGATCGGCGTCAACGACGTCTCCGCCGAGGTCTTCAAGGTCGACGACGCCGGCCAGCTGGTCGCCTTCGCCAGGTCCAAGGGGCTCGGCTGGCTGTCCATGTGGTCCGCCACCCGCGACAAGCAGTGCGCGGGCGGCCCCAAGCCCACCGCGGACGCGACGTGCAGCTCCGTCGCGCAGGAGCCGTTCGCCTTCAGCAAGGCGTTCGGCGCCTACAACTGACCGGCGCGCCCCCGCGCCAAGCCGGCGGGCCGTACGGAGAGGTGTTCCGTACGGCCCGCCGCGCGCCAAGAAGACGTCCGTCAGGAGACGAGACGTCCGTCAGGAGACGTCCGTCAGGAGACGTCCGTCAGAAGGCGTCCACCGGCGGCAGTTGCCCGGTCCGGGCCGCCTGTCCGTACCAGAGGGCGCTGGACTTCGGGATGCGGTCCAGGGTGGCGTGGTCGACGTACACCGCGCCGAACCGCTTGGCGTAGCCGTAGGACCACTCGAAGTTGTCCATCAGGGACCACAGGTAGTAACCGCGGACATCCGCGCCGTCCGCGACGGCCCGGTGCACCGCCGCGAGGTGGGCGTGCAGATAGACCACGCGCTCCGGGTCGCGTACGCGGCCGTCGTCGTCGACCTTGTCGGGGAAGGCGGCGCCGTTCTCCGTGACGTGCAGCGGGAGGCCGGGTGCCTCGCGGCTGTAGCGCATGATCAGTTCGTGCAGGCCGCCCGGGTCGATCGTCCAGCCCATCTCCGTGCGGTCGCCCGGCGGCTGGTGGAACGCCACGTCCCGCGCACCGGGCCACGGCGAGTGCGCGCTCGCGCCGTGGGCGTCCGCGCGCGGGCCCGCGGGCGCGTTCCGCGCCGAGGAGACCAGCGCGGGCGTGTAGTAGTTGAGGCCCAGCGCGTCCAGCGGCTGGTGGGCGGTGGCCAGATCGCCGTCGAGGACGTACGACCAGTCGGTGAGCGGTGAGGTCGCCTCCAGCAGGGTCGCCGGATACGCCCCGTGCAGCATCGGACCGTGGAAGACCCCGCAGGCCAGGTCGTTGATCTGCCGGGCCGCCGCCAGGTCCTCCGGCTGCTGCGACAGCGGGCGGATCACCTGGGAGTTGAGGCTGACGGCGACCGAGGCGCGGGCCGGGAGCACCGAGCGCAGCGCCTGGGTGCCCAGGCCGTGCGCGAGGTTGAGGTGGTGCGCGGCGCGCAGCGCGGCCACCGGGTCGGTGCGGCCGGGCGCGTGCACGCCGGAGCCGTAGCCCAGGAAGGCGCTGCACCAGGGCTCGTTGAGCGTGGTCCACTGGTCCACGCGGTCGCCGAGCGCCTCGCCGACGAGGTGCGCGTACTCCGCGAAGCGCCGCGCGGTGTCACGCTCGGGCCAGCCGCCCGCGTCCTCCAGCTCCTGCGGCAGGTCCCAGTGATAGAGGGTGACGGACGGCTCGATGCCGTGGGACAGCAGTTCGTCGACCAGTCGGCGGTAGAAGTCCAGGCCGGCCTGCACGGCGGGCCCCCGGCCGGTGGGCTGGACGCGCGGCCAGGAGACCGAGAAGCGGTAGGCGTTCAGGCCGAGCCGGGCCATCAGGGCCACGTCGTCGCGGTAGCGGTGGTAGTGGTCGACGGCGGTGTCGCCGGTGTCGCCGTCGGCCGTCGCGCCCGGCGTATGGCTGAAGGTGTCCCAGATCGAGGGGGTGCGGCCGTTCTCCCGTACGGCGCCCTCGATCTGGTAGGCGGAGGTGGCCGCGCCCCAGAGGAAGGAGGGAGGGAAGGACACGTTCTGCGCTTCGGGCATGGAATCGCTCCCACGGGTCGGTGGCCCTCATTATGCATGGGAGCGCTCCCACAACAAAAGAGGGTCCCGCGCGGACCACGCCCCGTCCCCGGACCCCGTCCCCGGACCCCGTCCCCGGGTCACCGATCCGATCCCCACTACGCCCCCGGCCCCCCGGACCGCACCCCGCCGCCGGACCCACCCCAGGGCGCAGGCCCACGAGCCGACCACCGGTCCCGCTCAGGCCGACTCGCGCACCACCAGCTCCGTCGGCAGGACCACCGCGCGGTGGCCGGTGCCGCGCTGGGCGATCTCGGAGAGCAGCAGGTCCGCCATGGTGCGGCCCATCTCCTCCAGCGGCTGGCGGACACTGGTCAGCGGCGGATCGATGTGCCGGGCCACGATCGAGTCGTCGAACCCGACGACGGCGACGTCGTGCGGCACCCGCAGCCCGGCGGCGCGCAGTTCGAGCACCGCGCCCGAGGCCATCACGTCGGAGGCGGCGAAGAGCGCGTCCAGCGCGGGCCGCCGCCGCAGCAGTTCGCGCATCGCCGCGCGCCCGCCCTCCTCCGTGAAGTCGCCCCCCGCGATCAGCTCCTCGTCGCCGGGGAGCCCGGCGTCCGCGAGCGCCGTGCGGTAGCCGTCGAGCCGGGCCTGCGCCGCGTCCATGTCCAGCGGCCCGGTGATGGTGCCGATGACCCGGCGGCCCTGGGCCAGCAGGTGCCGCACCGCGGTGCGGGCGCCGCCGCTGTTGTCCGCGCGGACGTGCCCGAGCCGTTCGCCGTGGCTGCGCCGCCCGGCCAGCACGGTGGGCACCGCCAGTTCCTCCAGCCGGTCGGGCAGGGTGTCGTCGCCGTGCACCGCCATCATCAGGACGCCGTCCACGCGTTGGGCCGACAGATAGCCGGCCAGCCGCGCGTACTCCTTCTCGTCCCGGGCCAGGACCAGCAGCAACTGCATCCCGGCGTCGGCGAGTCCGGTCGACACGCCCCGGATGATCCCGGAGAAGTACGGCTCGGAGAAGAGCCGGGTCTCGGCCTCCGGGACGACCAGGGCCACCGAGTCGGTGCGGCGGGTCACCAGGGAGCGGGCGGCGCGGTTGGGGACGTAGCCGAGTTCGGCGATGGCCTGCTCCACGGCCGCCCGGGAGCGCTCGCTCACCTGGGGCGAGCCGTTGATCACCCGGGAGACCGTGCCCCGGCCGACCCCGGCGCGGGCGGCCACGGCGTTCAGGGTGGGGCGCCGGACGTCCGCGGGCCTCGGGGGCGGTTCGGCGGGGGTCATCGTTCACCTTCCGGCGGTTGCGGTGGGGGTCCGCTCATTCTGGCCCAGAAAATCCGGCGGTCGCCCCGGACGATCACCCCGCGGTCGCCCGGGGCCCGTTCACCCGGCTGTGACCTGCGCGAATCCTGGAGGACACCGGGCGGGGGCCGCAGGGTCACGATGCGCGGCACGACACATTCACGTGACGTGCGGAACACGCTTGCGCAACAACGCCGTTTTCAAGTCTTGACACCTGGCCCGGCAGCAACGAGTCTTCCGGCATGCCGCATGGGAGCGGTCCCACGGAGATTCCGGGACGCTCTCCCGTGCGGACCCCCGTACCAACGGCCCTTCCCTCTACCTCATATGGCACACCGTTGACCAGCAACTTCGCACCGCACTTCGGGTGCAGTGGGCTGGCCGCTGCTCGAACCGAGAGGGCAGGTCCGCACCGCCGGGATCCGGCGGTCTGATTCCTGAGGTCCCGTTCCCCCTGGAACAAGGAGTAGTGGAATGCGCATCACCCGTACCGTCGGCGGTCCAGGCCGCAGAGCAGCGGCCCTGACCACGACGGTTCTGACGGCCTCGGCCCTGCTGCTGACCGGTTGCAGCAGCGACGGCGACTCGGACAGCTCGGATGCCAACGGGAAGATCACCCTCAAGGTGGCCGACTACGGGCAGTTCGGCTACAAGGAGGCCGGTCTGTTCGCGCAGTACGAGAAGCTGCACCCGAACATCACGGTGAAGGAAGAGACCACCGCGAACGAGCAGGACTACTACCCGAAGCTCCTTCAGCAGCTGAACTCGGGCAGCGGTCTGGGGGACGTCACGGGTATCGAGGTCGGGCGCATCAAGGAGGTCGTCGACACCCAGGCGGGCAAGTTCGCCGACCTCAGCAAGACGATCAACGTCGCCGACTGGGTGTCCTGGAAGGAGAAGCAGGCCACCGCCAAGGACGGCACGGTCATCGGCGCGGGCACCGACATCGGTCCGATGTCGCTCTGCTACCGCAAGGACCTCTTCCAGCAGGCGGGCCTGCCCAGCGACCGCGAGGCCGTCGCCAAGGCGGTCGCGGGCGGCTGGGAGGACTACATCAAGCTCGGCGAGCAGTACAAGACGAAGGCGCCGTCCGGCACCTTCTTCATGGACTCCGCCAGCGCCATGTACAACGCGGTCGTCAGCTCCTCCGCGAAGCAGTACTACGACGCCGAGGGCAAGCCCGTCTACAAGGACAGCGAGGCCGTCCAGCAGGGCTGGAACCTGGCCGCCGAGGCCGCCTCCAAGAAGCTGAGCCAGGGCCTGCCGCAGTTCCAGGACGCCTGGCAGGCGGCGCTGCGCAAGGGCACCGTGGCGTCCATGGCGTGCCCCGCCTGGATGGCCGCCCAGATCGCCACCTACTCCGGTGAGACCTACAAGGGCAAGTGGGACATCGCCCGCGCGCCCGGCTCGACCGCGGCCAACTGGGGCGGCTCCTTCCTCGCCGTGCCCAAGGGCGGCAAGCACGTCAAGGAGGCCACCGAGCTGGTCAAGTGGCTGACCGCCCCCGAGCAGCAGGCCGCCGTCTTCAAGGCGGTCGGTGTCTTCCCCTCGAACAAGGGCGCGTACGAGCTGGCCGGTGTGAAGGACGCGAAGCTGCCGTACTTCAGCGACGCCCCGGTCGGCCAGATCTACGCCGACGAGGCCAAGGCCATCCCCGAGGCGGTGCTCGGCCCGAAGGACGCCGCGATCAAGGACATGATCTCGACGCAGATCAACAACATGGAGCAGCGCGGCACGGCGCCCGACAAGGCGTGGAAGGCAGCGACGGAATCGATCGACAAGGCGATCGGCTGACGTCCGCCGGTACGGGCGGCCCCACCGGTCCCACCGGCCGCCCGTACCACCCGCCCGCACCGCGCGCGACGGCCGCACCCCGGCGGCCGGCCCCGGGCGGCGGCTCCCGGTGACGGCTTCGGGCAGCGGCTCGGGGCGGTGGCTCCGGGTGCCGGTGCCCGCACCAGGCCCGGCCGCCGACGCCGGGCCGTACGGGCGTTCGCAGACGGACCGGGTGGACCGGACGGACCGGGTGGCTCGGATGGACCGGACGGACCGGACGGAACCGTCGGGCTGTCCTGGCCGTGACGGTTCCTGCGGGAATCCGGGCAGGGGGCGGCGCGAGGATCCGGTGGCGGGACTCGACCGCTCCGGCCCGCCGGGCCCTCGGGCCTGCGCCGGTCCGGCTCGCCGGGCCAGCCGCACCGCCCCGATGGCACGGCCGAGTTCACGGGCGCGGCCGTACCCCTGGGACGGCGGCCGATCCCGTGGGACGGTGAACGCTCCCGCAGGACGGTCCCCGTCCCTGGGGAGGGGACCGATCCAGGATCGGCACCGGCCCGCAGTTCGTCGGCCGACCCGACAGGACGGCGACGGTCCCGCGGGCCGGGCTCCGGTCCCGCAGACCGGTCCCGGCCGGTAGGACGAACCCCCCCGTGGGTCGGACTCGTCCCCGTGGGTCGGACCCGCCCGTAGGCCGGGCTCCCGCCCCCCGCCCGCAGGTGGCGACGGCCGGTACCGCGCAGGAGCGGCGCCTGGCTCCGGCGGCCTGCGGGCTCCGGCGGCCCCGGCGCCCGCCGGAGACCACCGCCCACCGCCCGCCGGAGATCACCGCCCGCCTCCGCCCGCCCCGCCCCCACCCGACCCCCGACCCCCTCCCTCCGTGGCAACGACAACCCCCGTACGGGGCGCCCACACCCCGCCGCCCGGCGGTTCCGGCGCCGCGCCGAGCCGTCGCGGCACATGGCGCACCCGGCTGTGGCGCTTCGACGACAAGGCGTCGCCGTACGCGTACATCGCCCCCTTCTTCCTCGTCTTCGGCGCCTTCGGGCTCTACCCGCTCCTCTACACCGGCTGGATCGCCCTGCACCGGGTGGAGCTGACCGGGCTCGACCAGTCGCAGTGGGTCGGCTTCGACAACTTCTCGAAGATCCTCCAGGACTCCGAGTTCTGGACGGCCGTCTCCAACACCTTCGTCATCGGTGTCATCTCGACCGTCCCGCAGCTGCTCGTGGCGCTGGGCCTGGCCCATCTGCTCAACTACAAGCTGCGCGCCAGCACGTTCTGGCGGACGGTGATCCTCACCCCGTACGCCACCTCCGTGGCCACCGCCGCCCTGGTCTTCGCGCTGGTCTTCCGCGCCGACGGCGGCATCCTCAACTGGGTGCTGCACTTCTTCGGCGCGGGCAACACCGACTGGGGCAACGGGGAGTGGACCTCCAAGATCGCCGTCTCGGTCATCGTCATCTGGCGCTGGACCGGCTACAACGCCCTGATCTACCTGGCGGCCATGCAGGCGGTGCCGAGCGACCTGTACGAGGCCGCGTCGATCGACGGCGCCACGCGCTGGCAGCAGTTCCGCAAGGTGACCATCCCCTCGCTGCGGCCGACGATCCTGTTCACCATCGTCATCTCGACCATCGGATCCATGCAGCTGTTCGGTGAGCCGCTGCTGCTCCAGGGCGGCACCCTCGGATCCCAGGGCGGCAGCGAGCACCAGTACGAGACGCTCAGCATCTACCTCTACAACTACGGCTGGAAGCTGGGGCATCTGGGCCCGGCCGCGGCCGTCGCCTGGGCCATGCTCGTCCTGCTGCTGCTCATCGCCCTGATCAACTGGATCGTCGGCCGGTTCGTGCGCAAGAGCGCGGCCTGACGGGAGCGACATCGATGACCACGACCAGTCCCCTCACCCCCGTACCGGACCTCACCCCGGCACCGGACGCCACCGCCCCGGGCGGGACCCGCGGCGGCCGTTTCAAGATCGGCGCCGGCCAGCAGCTCAAGGGCGGCCCGTTCACCTACCTCGCCCTCGTCGTCGTCGGCCTGGGCTCGATCTTCCCGCTCTACTGGACGCTGGTGGCCGCCTCCCACGACCAGCAGCGGGTCCTGGACAGCCCGCCGCCGCTGGTGCCGGGCGGCAAGCTCTGGCACAACATCCAGGCCGCCTGGGAGCAGGCCAACCTCGGCAAGGCCATCGTCAACAGCGTCGTCGTGGCCGGCTGCATCACCGTGGCCACGCTGTTCTTCTGCACGCTCGCCGGTTACGCCTTCGCCAAGATGCGCTTCCGGGGCCGGGGCGCCCTGATGACCGCCGTCATCGCCACGCTGACGATCCCGCCGCAGCTCAGCGTGGTCCCGCTGTTCATGCTGATGTCGGACATCGGGTGGGGCGGCAAACTGGAGTCGGTGATCTTCCCGACCCTGGTCGGCGCCTTCGGTGTCTTCTTCATGCGCCAGTACCTGCTGGAGGCACTGCCCTACGAACTGGTCGAGGCGGCCAAGGTGGACGGCGCGAGCAACCTCCGCATCGTGTGGAGCGTCGTCCTGCCCGCGGCCCGCCCGGCGATGATGGTGCTCGGCATGCTGACCTTCGTCCAGGCGTGGAACGACTTCTTCTGGCCCTTCCTCGCCCTCAACCAGGAGAACCCGACCCTCCAGGTCGCGCTCGGCCAGCTCAGCGCCTCCTACACCCCCGACCAGAGCATCGTCATGGCGGGCGCGCTGGTCAGCACGCTCCCGCTGCTGCTGGTCTTCATCGTCTTCGGCAAGCAGATCGTCGGAGGCATCATGGCGGGCGCGGTGAAGGGCTGACCTCCCGCGACCCGCCCCGCGACTCGCCCCGCAGTCCCGCCCCGCAGTCCCGCACCGCCTCGCCCGCGGGCCGGGCGCACACCCCGGCGCCCGCCCGCATCCCCCCACCGGACCCCGGTCCGGGCCCTTTCCGCACGCCACCCCTGGGAGCGCTCTCACCATGACCGCCGTACGACCCGAGACCACCGCCCGGACGGCCTCCGGCACCTCCTTCCCCACGGGTTTCGTCTGGGGCGCCGCCACCGCCGCCTACCAGGTGGAGGGCGCCGCGGCCGAGGACGGCCGCACCCCCTCCATCTGGGACACCTTCAGCCACACCCCCGGCAAGGTCCTCAACGGCGACACCGGCGACATCGCCGCCGACCACTACCACCGCTACCGCGACGACGTGGCGCTGATGAAGGACCTCGGCCTCAAGGCGTACCGGTTCTCCGTCTCCTGGTCCCGGGTGCAGCCCACCGGCCGCGGCCCCGCCGTCGAGCGCGGCCTCGACTTCTACCGCCGGCTCACCGACGAGCTGCTGGCGGCGGGCATCACCCCGGTCGCCACCCTCTACCACTGGGACCTGCCCCAGGAGCTGGAGGACGCCGGCGGCTGGCCGCACCGCGACACCGCGCACCGCTTCGCCGAGTACGCCGAGATGACCGCCCGCGCCCTCGGCGACCGCGTCGGCGTGTGGACCACCCTCAACGAGCCCTGGTGCTCGGCCTTCCTCGGCTACGGCTCCGGCGTGCACGCCCCGGGGCGCACCGACCCGGCCGCCACCCTGCGCGCCGCGCACCACCTGAACCTCGCCCACGGGCAGGCGGTCGGCGCGCTGCGTTCCGTGCTGCCCGCGTCCGCGCAGACCTCCATCACGCTCAATCTGCACCAGGTGCGCCCGCTCACCGGCAGCCCCGAGGACGCCGAGGCCGCGCGCCGCATCGACGCGGTCGGCAACCGGATCTTCACCGGCCCGATCCTGGACGGCGCCTATCCGCAGGACCTGCTCGACGACACCGCGCACCTCGTCGACTGGAGCACGCTGGTGCGCGACGGCGACCTGGCGGAGATCTCCCGCCCGCTGGACGTGCTCGGCGTCAACTACTACGCGCCGACCGTGGTCTCCCACTCCGCCGACGGCGCCGCCACCAAGAACGACGGCCACGGCGCGAGCGAGCACTCGCCGTGGACCGGCTCCGACCACGTCGCCTTCCACCTGGCCAACGACCAGCTCACCGCGATGAACTGGGCCATCGACGCCAGCGGCCTGCACACCCTGCTGACCGGCCTGGCCGCCTCCCACCCCGAGCTGCCGCTGATGGTCACGGAGAACGGCGCCGCCTTCGACGACTACATCTCGCCCGAGGGCCGGGTCAACGACCCGCGCCGGATCGCCTACCTCCACGCCCACCTGGAGGCCGTGCGCCGGGCGGTGGCGGACGGGGCGGATGTGCGCGGGTACTTCCTGTGGTCGCTGCTGGACAACTTCGAGTGGTCCTACGGCTACTCGAAGCGCTTCGGCGCCGTCTACGTCGACTACGGCACCCAGCGCCGCATCCCCAAGGAGAGCGCCCACTGGTACGCCGGGGTGATCCGGGACAACGCGCTGCCCTCGGCCGGCTGAGCGCGGCCGCCCCGCCCGCCGCCCTCCCCGCGGCGGCGGGCGGCGGCGGGGGAGGGGGCGGCCGCGCCCCGGCTGTTAGATTCCTGGCCTGGGTTCCCGGCCTGTCGGCGGGGTGAACGGAAGGCGGCGACTATGGCGGTCAACGGTGGGCGGGGCCGGGGTGGCGGCCGGCCGACCCTGGAGGAGGTCGCCGCCCGCGCCGGGGTGGGCCGCGGCACGGTCTCCCGCGTGATCAACGGTTCGCCCCGGGTCAGCGAAGCCACCCGCGCGGCCGTGGAGGCGGCCGTCGCCGAACTCGGCTACGTCCCCAACACCGCCGCCCGCGCGCTGGCCGCCAACCGCACCGACGCCATCGCGCTGGTCGTCCCGGAGCCGGAGACCCGGTTCTTCGCCGAGCCGTACTTCTCCGACATGCTGCGCGGGGTCGGCGCCGAACTGTCGGACACCGAGATGCAGTTGCTGCTGATCTTCGCGGGCGGCGACCGGGAGCGCAGACGCCTCGCGCAGTATCTGGCCGCGCACCGGGTGGACGGGGTGCTGCTGGTGTCCGTGCACGCCGACGACCCGCTGCCCGACCTGGTCGCCCAGCTCGGCATCCCGGCGGTGATCAGCGGCCCGCGCTCGGCGGCCGAGGCGCTGACGTCGGTGGACTCCGACAACTACGGGGGCGCCCGCTCGGCGGTGGAGCACCTGCTCTCCCGGGGCCGCCGCCGCATCGCGCACATCACCGGCCACATGGACGTCTACGGCGCCCAGCGGCGCGTCGACGGCTACCGCGACGCGCTCGCCGACGCCGGACTCACCGAGGACGAACACCTCATCGAGGAGGGCGACTTCACCGAGGAGGGCGGGCACCGGGCGATGACCCGGCTGCTGGAGCGCGAGCCCGCCCTCGACGCGGTCTTCGCCGGTTCGGACGTCACCGCGGCCGGCGCCCGCCAGGTGCTGCGCGCCTCGGGCCGCCGCATCCCGGACGACGTGGCGCTGGTCGGCTACGACGACTCGGCCATCGCCCGCCACATGGACCCGCCGCTGACCAGCGTCCGCCAGCCCATCGAGGAGATGGGCCGCGCCATGATCGGCCTGCTGCTCACCGAGATCGCCGACCGCCGCCCGCCCGAGTCGGCCGCCCCTGAGCGGCGGCACGCGGTGCTGGCCACGGAACTGGTGGTCCGTACGTCCTCCTGACGCGCCCGGCGGTCACCGTTCGGGCGCCGGTGCCGTCCCCCGCCACACGGTCTCGCCGTCCTGGACCTCCCCGGTCGGGGCGAGCCCGGCGGCGGTGGCGACCGCGGCGGAGGCGTGGTGCCCGGGGTGGATGTGCGCGACGACCGTGCCGACGCCCGCCCGCCCGAGCAGGGCGACCAGCGCCCGCGCCGCCTCGGAGGCGAACCCGCGCCCCTGCCAGGCCGTCCCGACGACCCACGCGATCTCGGCCGTCTCCCGGCCGCGCACCGTGGCCTGCACGGTGCCCGCCAACTGCCCGCCGGACCGCACCCGCAGCACCCAGTTGCACCAGGAGACCCCCGCCTCCCCGGACCCGCCCACCAGCCGCTCGTAACGCGCCCTCAGCCCGTCCTCGTCCAGCGGCTCCCCGCCGATGAACACATGCAGCCCCGGATCGGCCAGCACCCCGGCCATCTCCCGCGCATGTTCCACCCGCAGCGGGACGAGCTCCAGCCGCTCGGTACGGACACGCTCGGCACGCACGGGCACCCTCCGGCCTCCGGGGAACGACATCCCGGTCCTTGACCTCAAGCAAACCTGAGGTCCTACGGTCATCGTATTCCGTCGATCAAGAGGCACGAGGAGGGGCACATGAGCACGACGCTCAAGGAGTACACGCAGGAGGAGTTGGCCGCCCAGCCCATCGGGGCGTGGACCGGCGTGGCGTACCGGCTGGTGGTCGGCGCCATCCGCGAACAGCTTGCGGTGGAGGACCTCACACAGCCGCACTGGTGGACACTCAACCACGTGGCCGGGGACCCCGGCAGGTGGACCCGCGCCGCACTGACCGAGCGGCTGGCGAAGTGGGACGACCTCGGTACCGACTTCGACGCCGTCTTCGACGACCTCACCGGCCGCGGCTGGCTCACGGAGGACGCGGGACTCATGACCCTGACCGAGGCAGGCGAGAGCGGCCTCGCCCGCGCCAGGGAACGCGGCGCACGCGTCCACCGGCAGACACACCAGGGCATCGCCCCGGCCGACTTCGCGACCACGATCGACGTCCTGCGCCGCATGGTCGCCAACCTGGGCGGCGACGGCAACCTGCCGGACTGAGGGGAGGGGGGGGCGGCGAGGCGCCGAGAACGACGGGAGGGCCTCGGCGCGGCCGCGGTGGTCGCGGCGTCGAAGTCGCCTCGGGCGGCCGCTCGGTCAGGGAGAAGGCGGTACTGCGCACGACCACGCCTGCCTCCACTCGCGGAGCCGTTCCTCGCGAGGCACGGTGACAGTGAGCTGCGCCGGGTCGGAGGCCGGCCATGTCCCGCCCGAGTACCTGCCGAGGGGGCGCAGGACGTACGTCCCCTTCTTCACGTCGGTGATCACGCCCTCCCGGTTCGCGTGTCCGTCGTGCACCTGGTCGCCCACCCAGGGCTCCCGCCCGGTCACCGGGCGACCCCACAGTCCAGCTCGGCCCAGACCTGCTTGCCCCAGGGGTGTGGGTCGGCTCCCCAGCGCTCGGCGAGGGCGTCGACCAGCAGGAGTCCCCGGCCGTTGGTGAGGAGGCCGTCCCCGGGCTCAGCCGGTTCCGGCAGTCCCCGGGCTGTGTCGACCACGCCGATCCGTACGAACCGTTCGCCCGGCCGGGAGACGACGATGCGGATCACGCGGCTGTCCGTGTGCTTGACCGCGTTGGCCACCAGCTCCGAGACGACCAGTATCGAGGTGTCGGCCAGTTCCTCCAGGTGCCAGGCGGCCAGAGCCGTACGGACGAGCTTGCGGGCGATCCCGGCACTCTCCTCCAGAGCAGGGAGGGTCTCGGAGTAGCCGGGGCGCCCCGTGGGGTGTGGCCTTGCCATCACAGTCATCAGGACCTCTGGGAGTGCGGTTGCGGTGTGGCCGTACCCGAGTGAACGGCTCATGACCTCCCGGCGGCAGGAAAAATCCGTGCTGTGCGCGTCAGCGGGCACCGGAAATTCCGCGGCAGCCCTGATACCAAGGGGAACCGGATCGCTACTTTGGGTACGTGACGGAGAACGGGAGCCTCGCCGGTGCCCTGCGCGAGAGCGGGCTGACGCAGGCCGAGTTGGCCGACAAGGTGAACGCTCGCCTGATCTGCGCGGGACACGAGGGGACGGTGAGCGACCGCACCGTTCGCAACTGGCTGACCGGGAAGACGCTGTGGCCGCACCCCAGACAGAGGGAGGCGTTGGAGGCAGTATTCGGCTGTACCGCCGTAGAGCTGGGCTTCAGCGCACCAGAGCGACGGCGCCCCTCGAACTCTCTGGAGGCCCCTGTGAACCGCAGGAACTTCCTCACCGCCACCACCGGCACGACCGTCGCTGTGTCCGTCCCTCTTGTCGGCGCTCCTCCTCAGGTCGGCACCTCCGATGTCATCCGCCTCCGCCGGGGCCTGGACGCTCTGATGGAGGTCGACCGCAGCCGAGGCGGCCACGAGGGCTTGGAGCGGGCCGCCCTCCTCGGAGCCCAAGAGGCCCTGGCCAAGCAGAAGCTCGGGGCCACCCAGCGCATCCGCCGACGGCTCTTCTCCGTGGCCGCCGACTACACCGCCACGGCGGCATGGAGTGCCATCGACGCCCGCCGGCTGGACCGTGCGCACGTCCTGCTGGGAAAGGCCCTGTACCTGGCGGGGATGGCCAAGGATCCCATCGCGGAGATGCGGGTGTGGAACTCGTACGCGATGCTCGCCCACCATCGGCACGAGTTCACCGAGGCGGTCGATGCCGCCTACGCAGCGCAGGGCACGGGCATCGCCCGACGGGTTCCCTTCTTCGCCTCCCTGGCTCACGCCCGTACGGCCGTCGGCCACGCCAACCTCAGGGACCGGCAGGCCGCGTTGCGGTCCCTGGGGCACGCAGAGGACGCTCTGACCAAGGCGGAAGCCGCAGGGACCGCGCCGTCGTGGATCGCCTTCTACGGACCGGCCGAGCTGTTGGCCATGACCGCGATCGTCCGTGACCGCATCGGGGACGCAGCCGAGTCGGAGGCCGCCTCTCACAACGCCCTGGCCACGATCCCCGAGGAATTCCGGCGCAACCGGGCGCTGGCCATGTGCCGCCTCGCTCTGGCCCAGCTCCACCAGCGCGACGTCGACCAGGCGTGTTCGACGGCCTCAACGGTCTTCACACTGATGTCCGGACACCCGATCCCCGGCAGGATGCGTTCTCTGCTCGGCGACTACTACCGGGACTTGATCACTCTTGCGCCGGACGCTTCGATCGCCCGAGAGTGGGGCGACCGCTATCGCACTGAATGGAGCCGACTGTGAGCGCCGCCGGGCTGGACATCCGACACTTCGGGACCGATGACCTGGCGGAGATCCGTCAGACGCTCATCGCCCTGCACGCCGCAGCCGCGGGGCCCGACCGGGACGACGACTTCAAAAGGAAGTTCCCCTGGTTCGTGGATCACTGGGGCGGCAAGGACGGGTTCGCCTGCGTGATCGCCTACGACGGTGCGGAGCCGGTGGGCTTCGCCTACGGGGCCCCGTCGGACGAGGGCCGGGAGTGGTGGCGCGAGTACTTGGCGGAAGTTCCCGACAGACACCGGACATTCGCCTACTCCGAGCTGGCCGTCCACCCCTCCTGGCGCGGGCAGGGCGTGTCGGACGCGCTCTCCCGGGCGCTTTTCGAGGACCGTCCCGAAGATTTCGTGGTCCTCCTGGTCGACGTGACCCACCCGCGCGTACAGGCCCTGTACGAGGGCTGGGGCTTTCGGAAGATCGGCGAGCGGCAGCCGTTCCCGGACTCCCCGGTCTACGCCGTGATGCTCGCCGAACTGCCGTTGAAGTAGGCGCGGCGCTCAGGAGGCAGTCTCGGCCGCGCACTCCTCGATCCACCGGGCCACGACCGAGAACGTCGCCAGGTACTCCAGCCGCGATACCAGGGTTCGTCCCAGCCCTGCTCGGCGCTCCCGCCCCCTGCGCCGGTCATCCGGCGATTGCCCGAGTCTGCCGCGGCGGAAACGGAAGAAGCCGGTGACCCAGGATTCCCGGGCCACCGGCTTCTCCGGTGAGGGTGAGTGACGGGACTCGAACCCGCGGCATCCTGGACCACAACCAGGTGCTCTACCAGCTGAGCTACACCCACCATGACCGGTGGTGGAGGAGGCTTTCGCTTCTCCGACCGGCCGAGAAAAAGTGTACAGGGTCCGAAGGGGTGCTCGCGCACGACTTTCGCGGCGCCCCTCCGAGGGACCCTTCTAGCCCTGCTGAGCAGGCAGGACGTGCTTCGCGGCGATCGCCTTGGCGGTGTCGGAATCGGGGCCGGGCTGGGGGACGAAGACGGCCTCGCGGTAGTAGCGCAGCTCCGCGATGGACTCGCGGATGTCGGCGAGGGCGCGGTGGTTGCCGTTCTTCTCGGGGCTGTTGAAGTACGCCCTCGGGTACCAGCGGCGGGCCAGCTCCTTGATCGAGGAGACGTCGACGATGCGGTAGTGGAGGTGGCCCTCCAGGGCCGGCATGTCGCGCAGCAGGAAGCCGCGGTCGGTGCCGACCGAGTTCCCGCACAGGGGCGCCTTGCCGGGCTCCTTCACATGCTCGCGGACGTAGGCGAGCACCTGCTCCTCGGCGTCCTGGAGCGTCGTGCCGCCGGGCAGCTCCGCCAGCAGGCCGGACGCGGTGTGCATCTGACGCACCACCTCCGGCATCGTCTCCAGCGCCGCGTCCGGCGGGCGGATGACGATGTCGACCCCTTCGCCGAGCACGTTCAGCTCGGAGTCGGTGACGAGGGCGGCCACCTCGATGAGAGCGTCGTCGGACAGCGAGAGGCCGGTCATCTCGCAGTCGATCCACACCATGCGATCGTTCATGTGTCTCACCTTACGGCGAGCCGCCGCGGGCCGGACCGTCCGTGCACGTCCCGGGGCGGGAGCGCGATGCGCGCGCTCCCGCCCCGGGACGGTGCCCGAGCCCCCCGGGGTTCCTCGCGGTTCCCCGGGCGCCGTTCCTCAGCCGCCGCTGCGCTGGCCCGGCAGGCTGCCCGACAGTGCCGCCGGTGCCCGGCGGACCGTGTGCTGGAGCGGCCCCTCCGGGTGCAGCGCGGACACCGGGCCGGAGGGCTGCGGGACGCCCAGGATCTGGGCCGTCCCGGCACCCGGGCCCACAGCGCCCAGCGGCGCCTCGGCGGCGTCGACCGGTCGCTCGCCCTGCGGCCTGCGTGCCCGGTACGCCGCCCGGGGACGAGCCCAGCTGCCGCCGGAAGTGGCCGCGCAGCGCCACCGGCGAGCGGAAGCCGCAGCGGCCCGCGACCTCGTCCACCGAGTAGTCGGACGTCTCCAGCAGTCGCTGCGCCTGGAGCACCCGCTGGGTGATCAGCCACTGAAGCGGCGCGCTCCCGGTCAGCGAGCGGAACCGGCGGTCGAACGTACGGCGGCTCATGTACGCCCGTGCCGCGAGCGTCTCCACGTCGAACTGCTCGTGGAGGTGCTCCAGCGCCCAGGCGACGACCTCGGCGAGCGGGTCGGCGCCGATCTCCTCTGGTAAAGACCTGTCCAGGTAGCGTTCCTGGCCTCCGCTGCGGCGCGGCGGGACCACCAGGCGGCGGGCCAGCGCGCCGGCCGCCTCGTTGCCGTGGTCCGTGCGCACGATGTGCAGGCACAGGTCGATCCCGGCGGCCGTGCCCGCCGACGTCAGCACATCGCCGTCGTCGACGAACAGCTCCCGCGGATCGACGTGCACCGACGGATAGCGCTTGGCCAGCGTCGGCGCGTACATCCAGTGGGTGGTCGCCGGGCGGCCGTCCAGCAGGCCGGCGGCGGCCAGCACGAAGGCCCCGGTGCACAGGCCCACGATGCGGGCGCCCTCTTCGTGTGCCCGGCGCAGCGCGTCGAGCGCCTCCTCGGGCGGTGGCGCGGTGATCGAACGCCAGGCGGGCACGACGACCGTGCCCGCGCGTGAGATCGCTTCCAGGCCATGTGGCGCGGTGAGTTCCAGGCCCCCTGTGGTCCGCAGCGGGCCGTCCTCGCCGGCTGCCACCAGCAGGCGGTAGCGCGGCACTCCGGCGTCCTGGCGGTCGATCCCGAACACCGAAAGCGGTATGGAACTCTCGAAGATGGGGCCGCCGCTGAACAGCAGCACCGCGACGATCTCCTTGCGGCGGCGCCCGGACAGTTTCCGGACCGCGTTTTCCGGCGCGGCGGTGGAGTCGTGGCTCATACTGCTAAGCCCCCCTCGGTGGTCGCGGCTCCTCGGTTGTGTCGCTCCTGCACGTTTCCCCTCGGTCCTGCACGAGTCCCCCGCCGTAAGACATCAAGATCGAATCTACTGTGTCCGGCCGTGCCGCGGTGACCAGTTCGACACCCGGCACATTGTCGACATGGCAACTTGGCGTGAAGCATTCGATCACGAAGCGTTGCACTCCCACAGCGCGCAGGGAAGTGCGCCTTGTGGCGGTGGCCAATCCCCGTAGGGTGCGCAGGGGCCCTGAGACCCTTTTCTTGCAGGTCAAACGGGGGTTGGGGGGGTGTGGGGGCGGGGGATGCGCCAGTTCAAGAAGTTGGCTGAAAAGATACGGCCGCGTGCATGGAAACCGGTCAGTCGACCGGTGTCGTTCCCCACGGTCCTCCCGGTCTTCCGGGCCCTCCCGGCCCGCCCGGACTTCCCGGCCCTCCTGGTCCCCCCGGCCCTCCCGGTCCCCCCGGATGCCGGCCGCCCCGGTGGGCTCCCGTCCCGGTCCGCTGGTGGCGGCCGCGGTGCGGGGCCCGCTCCTCGGCGCGCAGCCGGGCCGCGCCGCGCTCGGACTGGCGCAGCAGCGCCCGGCAGACCGCGGTGACGGCCGCCAGGCCCAGGGCGGTGCCGACGGCGCCGGCCGACGAGGCGCCGCACCAGAGCAGCACCACCGGAACCAGGACACAGCTGAAGGCGGCCCAGCGGACCACGTCGCCCGCGCTGTCACCGGCGGGCCGCTCCGGCGGCGAGGGGCGTTTTCCGGATGCGGTGCGGGGTCCGGACACGGCGTGCTCCCTACGGTGCTCCCTGCGGCGGTGCGGCTCACGGGGTTCAACGCGTGTTCGATCCGTCGGTCACTGTACGGAACCGGAGGCCACCGGTACGGCGGCCCCCCGGGTGGTGTCGAGACACCGGTCTTACGGGTTCCGGACGGCCGGGGCAAGTGAATGCTGTGCAAACCGCCTGTACGGGGCAGCAACCATTGCGTTACGGGCGCCTGTCGTGCATGCTCCGGTGAACCGCCACGGAGAGTGCGCGGGATCTGGGCCAAGGAGGAGTGCGGCCGTACCCTTGCGGGTATGGGGACGGGAAGACGATTCCCGGACACAGCTCCGCCGCAGATTGTCGTCCCCGACAAAGGATCACCTCGCCGAGACAGCCATGGCCGGTCACGAATTCTTCGAACCCGCGGACCGCAAGCGGCCGGTCGCCGACCCCACGGCGGCCGAACCCCTGGCGGCACAAGAGCCACGCCATCCCTGCGATCCGGCGTTCAAGCACGGCGTCGTCGTCGGCTTCGACGGATCCGACTCCAGCGAGCGAGCCCTCGCCTACGCGATCGGGATGGCGCACCGCACCCGATCCGGTCTGATCATCGTGCATGTGGCCAACCGACTGCCCACCACGGTCTGGGCGGGCTGCGAGCCCCCGGTCTTCGTGGACGTCCCCGACCACCGCACCGAGGTGCTCGGCCTCGAACTGGCCTGCGCGGAGTATCTCGCCGAGGTCCCCTGGATCCTGGTCGAGCGCGGCGGGGACATCTGCCACGAACTCGAAGAGGTCGGCAAGGAGTACGCGGCGGACGCGATCGTGGTCGGCTCCACCCACGGCATCGTGGGCCGTATCTTCGGCTCGGTCGCCGGCCGTCTCGCCAAGCGCGCGCAGCGTCCGGTCGTCGTCATCCCCTGAGGGGTGCGGCCCGCACACCGCGACTACCGGCCATTCCGGCTCCCTTTGTTCAACGCTCAAGTTACCTGTGCGTAGAAGGTGATTGTGCCCTTGTGAAGGGCATATACCGGTCACCCGACACCGCACCGCACAGGCAAGAAGGGAGCCCGCCGTGGCCAACGACGTCTCTGCGGGAAGCACCACCACCACCACGATCGCCGGACGGCTCGCCCTGTTCGTCACCCTGATGGCCTTCGGCCTCGGGCACACCAGGGTCGTCCACTCCGTCACGGCCGCCGACGCCGTGACGATCGCTCACTATGTCGGCGGCGTCGCCCTGTTCGTCGTCGGACTGCTCGCCTTCCGGGAGGGCGACCACGCCTCCGGCACGGCTTTCACCGTCCTCGGCGCCCTCTGGTTCACCTGGGCGCTCGCGGCGGGCGACCGGGCCTCCGCCAACGGCGCCGGGCTCTTCTTCGCCCTGTTCGCCGCCGTGGTCCTCACCCTCACCCTGGCCGGCGGCGACCCGCTCACCCAGGGCACCTACGGGCTGTTCCTCGTCTCCCTGGTCCTGCTCGCGGTGGCGGCCTTCACCGGCAGCGACGGCCTGGCGAAGGCGGGCGGCTGGTTCGCCGTCGCGGCCGGGGCGGCGGCCTGGTACGCCGCGACCGCGGCACTCGCGCACTGGCCCACGTCGCTCCCGCGCCGCGCGACCGGCCGGGGCGTGACGGCCGCCGGATAGCCGCGCCCGCCGGACCGCCGCGAGGGGAGCGGGCGGCTCCCCGGCACGGGAACGGCCCTCCACGCGCCGACAGCGAGCGCGTGGAGGGCCGTTGTGGTGATGTCGGGCTCCGGCGGGGGTTACTCCACCGTCACCGACTTCGCCAGGTTGCGGGGCTTGTCGATGTCCCGGCCCAGGGCCAGGGCCGTGTGGTAGGAGAGGAGCTGGAGGGGGATGCCCATGAGGATGGGGTCCAGTTCGTCCTCGTTCTTGGGGACGACGATCGTGCGGTCGGCCTTCTCCTGGGGCTGGTGGGCGACGGCGAGGATCGGGCCGCTGCGGGCCTTGATCTCCTCCATGGCCGCGCGGTTCTTCTCCAGCAGGTCGTCGTCCGGGACGATCGCCACGGTCGGCAGGGCGGGCTCGATCAGGGCGAGCGGGCCGTGCTTCAGCTCGGAGGCCGGGTACGCCTCGGCGTGGATGTAGGAGACCTCCTTGAGCTTCAGGGAGGCCTCGCGGGCCACCGGGTAGCCCCGGACGCGGCCGATGAAGAGCATCGAGCGGGCGTCGGCGTAGGACTTGGCCAGCTCCTCGATCTCCGCCTCCTGCTCCATGATCGCGGAGATCTGCTCGGGCAGCTTGCGCAGGCCCTCGATGATCCGCTTGCCGTCGCGCACCGACAGGTCGCGGATGCGGCCCAGGTGCAGGGCGAGCAGCGCGAAGGCGACGCAGGTGTTGGTGAAGCACTTGGTGGAGACGACGCACACCTCGGGCCCGGCGTGCACGTAGACGCCGCCGTCCGCCTCGCGGGCGATGGCCGAGCCGACCACGTTGACCACACCGAGGACCCGGGCGCCCTTGCGCTTCAGCTCCTGCACGGCGGCCAGTACGTCGTAGGTCTCACCGGACTGGGAGACGGCGATGTAGAGGGTGTCGGGGTCCACGACCGCGTTGCGGTAGCGGAATTCGGAGGCCGGCTCCGCGTCGGCGGGGATCCGGGCCAGCTCCTCGATCATCTGGGCGCCGATCATGCCCGCGTGGTACGAGGTGCCGCAGCCGAGGATCTTCACCCGGCGCACCGCGCGCGCCTCGCGGGCGTCCAGGTTGATGCCGCCCAGGTGCACGGTGGCGAACCGGTCGTCGATCCGCCCGCGCAGCACCCGGTCCACGGCCTCGGCCTGCTCGTGGATCTCCTTGTGCATGTACGTGTCGTGGCCGCCCATGTCGTACGACTCGGCCTCCCACTCCACGGTGGTCGGCTCGGCGGTCGTCCGGGTGCCCTCGGTGGTGTACGTACGGAAGTCGTCGGCCTTGAGGGTGGCCATCTCGCCGTCGTCGAGGGTGACTATCTGCCGGGTGTGGGCGACCAGCGCGGCCACGTCGGAGGCGACGAACATCTCCTTCTCGCCGATGCCGAGGACCACGGGGGAGCCGTTGCGGGCCACCACGATCCGGTCGGGGAAGTCGGCGTGCATGACGGCGATGCCGTAGGTGCCCTCGATCAGGCGCAGGGTCTCGCGGACCCGGTCCTCCAGCTTCTGGGCCTCCGAGCGCGCGATGAGGTGGACGAGCACCTCGGTGTCGGTCTCGGAGAGGAACTCCACGCCGTCCGCCTCCAGTTTGCGGCGCAGGTCGGCGGCGTTGTCGATGATGCCGTTGTGCACGACGGCGACCCTCTGGTCGGCCGACATGTGCGGGTGGGCGTTCACGTCGGAGGGGGCGCCGTGGGTGGCCCAGCGGGTGTGGGCGATGCCGGTGGTGCCCTTGAAGCGCGCGGGGACCTTCGCCTCCAGGTCGCGGACCCGGCCCTTGGCCTTGACCATCCGCAGGCCCGGGGTCTTCGGCGAGGTGATGACGACGCCCGCCGAGTCGTAGCCGCGGTACTCCAGGCGTTGCAGGCCCTCCAGGAGCAGCGGGGCGACGTCACGCTTCCCGATGTATCCGACGATTCCGCACATACAAGTCTCTCTTCCCCGAGTTGATGCCGCGTCGATTGCGCGCCCGTGCCGATGCCGTGCCGGTGCCGTGCGGGGCACGGCCGGGTCCCGGCCCGTGTGCCGCGCGGTCAGCCGTAGACGATGCGCCGCAGCTGCCGCAGCGAGAGGTCCGGCGGTGCCACCGCGCGGTACTTCAGGTCTGCCGCGATCCGTCCGAAGATCTCCGCGTTCACCAGGCCCTGTGCCTGGAGTTCGCGGTGCCGGCGCCGGACGAACTCCTCGGTCGTCTCGTCGAAGTAGGCGAGCACGTCCTGGACCACCCGCAGCGCCTCGCCCCGGCTCAGGGGCGTGGACCGCGTCAGATGATCTACGAGTTCGTCGTGCACCCGGTAGATCCTGGGGTACCGGGATCACTTTCGCAAGAATCCTGCCCGATATCGGGCAAGCGACAGTTCAAGCGCTGGTGAGCCGCTGTTCGCGTGCCGTCCATCTCCCGTCCCGCGCGCCGTCGCACCGGTAGACCATTTTCAGACGCCATGGACATTCCTCGCATGGGCGTACCCGAGAAGCTCGCCGAGCGCATGAGCATGGCCGAGCAGCACGAGTACCTGCGTTCCAAGTTCTCGCGGCGCACGATGATCCGGGGCGGCGCGGTCACCCTCGGCACGGTCGCGGGTGGCGCGTTCGTGACGGGCACCGCCGCGCAGGCCGCGGTGCCGGCCCAGCGCACCGCGTCCCCGGCCCCCGCCTCCTCGGCCGACGCCGTCGACGGCGCGCTGGTCGCGCCCTTCGGCCGCCACCTCGCCTTCGGCAACGACCCGCGCACCGAGATCACCGTCTCCTGGCAGGTCCCGGTCGCCGTCAGGAAGCCGTTCATCCGGGTCGGCGCGCACCCCTGGGACCTGTCGCGGAAGATACCCGCCGAGGTCCGCACCCTCTACACCCCGGCCGGAGTCGGCGCCAGCGGCGACCGCACCCAGTACTACCTGCACGCCAAGCTCACCCATCTGCGCCCCGGCCGGACGTACTACTACGGTGTCGGCCACCAGGGCTTCGACCCGGCCGAGCGCCACCTGGCCGGCACCCTGGGCACCTTCACCACCGCGCCCTCGCACAAGGAGCCGTTCACCTTCACCGCCTTCGGCGACCAGGGCGTCAGCTACCACGGCCTGGCCAACGACGCGCTGATCCTCGGCCAGGACCCGGCCTTCCACCTGCACGCCGGTGACATCGCCTACGGCGACCCGGCCGGCCAGGGCAAGACCAGCGACAGCGGCTTCGACTCCCGCGTCTGGGACCAGTTCCTGTACCAGACCGAGTCCGTCGCCAAGCAGGTCCCGTGGATGGTCTCCTACGGCAACCACGACATGGAGGCCTGGTACTCGCCCAACGGCTACGGCGGCGAGGAAGCCCGCTGGACCCTCCCGGACAACGGCCCCGACCACGAGAACCTGCCCGGCGTCTACTCCTTCGTCTACGGCAACACCGCCGTCATCTCGCTGGACGCCAACGACATCTCCTTCGAGATCCCGGCCAACCTCGGCATCTCCGGCGGCACCCAGACCCGGTGGCTGGAGACCCAGCTGAAGAAGTACCGGGCCAGCCGGGACGTCGACTTCATCGTCGTCTTCTTCCACCACTGCGCCTACTGCACCTCCACCGCGCACGCCTCGGAGGGGGGCGTGCGCCAGGAGTGGGTGCCGCTGTTCGAGAAGTACACCGTGGACCTGGTCATCAACGGCCACAACCACGTCTACGAGCGCACCGACGTCATCAAGCGCGGCCAGGTCACCAAGAAGCTCCCGATCGGCGGCACCGCCTACCCGGAGACCGACGGCGTCGTTTACGTCACCGCGGGCGCGGCCGGCAAGAGCCTGTACGCCTTCAGCGCCGACCAGACCTACGAGGGCCACGAGAAGGACATCGACGCGGTGTCCTCCTTCGTCTGCCTCAAGGACGGCGCCCGCCAGAAGGAGACCGTCGACTGGTCGCGCGTGCGCTACCTCGACTACTCCTTCCTGCGCGTGGACGTCACCCCGGCCTCCCGGGGCCGCCAGGCCACGCTGACGGTGCGCGGCATCGCCGAGACCGGCGCGCAGGTCGACCACTTCACGGTGTCGCGCCGCGCCAAGTAGGGCTCCGGCACCCGCGGACGGTCCCCGGGCGCATGCGCTCACATGCGCTTGAGGACCGCCTGCTTGGCGAGCGCGAACTCCTCCTCGGTCAGCACCCCGGAGCGGTGCAGCTCGCCCAGCTCCCGCAGGCGGCGCAGCAGCGCGTCGTGCTCGTCCTCGGCGGGCGGCGCGCCGTGCGGGGCCGCCCGCTCCGTACGGCGCCCGGCCGGGCCGTCGGCGGCGGCCGGACCCGGACCCGGCGCCGCGGCGGCGGCCCCGGCCGGATGCGGCAGCCGGGCCTGCACCGCCGCCGCGACCAGCGCCATCAGCGGATCCCTCTTGAAGCCCCACAGCTCGACGGCGTTCGGGTCGTACTTGGGCGGGGCGGCGTCGGGGGCGCCGCGCACGGCCAGCCGCAGATGGCCGTTCTCCAGCCCGGCGGCGGGCAGCCACTCCACCCCGGTGAGGTCGGCCGGGGCGAGGACGCGCGGACCGGCGGCGGCCTTGGCGTCCTCCGTCTTCCAGTTCCACTCCAGCCGGATCCGCTCCCCGTCGAAGCTCGCCGTGCCGTCCCCGGCGGACACCGACAGCGGCACGGCCGGGCCGGGCAGCAGGTACTCCGTCACCGGACCGGTGGGCACCTGCTCCAGCAGCAGCGCGTTGCGGACCTCGTCGGCGAGGTACTCGGCGACACCGAACCGGTCGGGCTCCACCAGCAGCTGGTACGGGTCGTGCGGCTCGGCCAGCCGGCCACCGGTGGCGTGCAGCAGTGGATCGGCGCCGTCGCGCAGCCGCAGTCTGAGCCGTCCGGCCCGCTTGCCCTGCTCGAACGAGATCCCGGCCAACGCCCTGAGCGGTACGGAGAGTTCACCCAGTGTCCGGCGCAGCACGCTGATGTTCCGGTCGCGCCCCGGGGTCAGCCGCAGCGCGTCGCCGTCGAACGCCCAGGCGCCGTCCTTCTGGATGATTTCCGCCATGGGGTGATTCTTTCACCGCCGTGCGGGAGAGTGGTCGGTACTGATCCGAGTGTGAAGGGAGCGCATGTGAGACGGCACCGCGGTACGACTCTCCGCAAGTCCCTCTCCACCCGAACCACCCCCACGCCCCACCCCACCCCCACCCCCGGCCGGGTCCCGCGCGCCGGGCGCGTCCTGGGCGCCCTGCTGCTGGTGACGGCGGCCGGCGCCTTCGCCGTCGGCGCCGCGCCGGCCGGCCGCGCCGGCGGGGGAGCGGCGCCCGCCGCGACCGCGCTGAGCCAGGTGATCCCCGCCCCGGCGGCCGTCGAGCCGGGCCGGTCCCCGTACCGGATCACGTCCGGCACCCGTATCCGTGTCGACGGCTCCCGCGAGGCGCGCCAGGTCGGCACCTATCTCGCGGACCTGCTCCGCCCGGCCACCGGCTACCGGCTGCCGCTGACCACGCACGGCACGGCGGGCATCCGGCTCCGGCTGGCCCAGGGCCCCTTCGGCGCCGAGGGCTACCGCCTGGACAGCGACGCCCGGGGGGTGACGATCACCGCGGCGAAGCCGGCCGGGCTCTTCCACGGCGTGCAGACCCTGCGGCAACTGCTGCCCGCCGCCGTCGAGAAGAAGTCCGTGCAGCGGGGCCCCTGGCTGGTCGCCGGAGGCACCGTGCGCGACACCCCGCGCTACGCCTACCGGGGCGCCATGCTGGACGTCGCCCGGCACTTCTTCACCGTCGACCAGGTCAAGCGCTACATCGACCAGCTCGCCCTGTACAAGATCAACGAGCTGCATCTGCATCTGAGCGACGACCAGGGCTGGCGCATCGCCATCGACTCCTGGCCGCGCCTGGCCACCTACGGCGGCTCCACGCAGGTGGGCGGCGGACCGGGCGGCCACTACACCAAGGCCGACTACCGGGAGATCGTCCGCTACGCCGCCTCCCGCTATCTGGAGGTCGTGCCGGAGATCGACATGCCCAGCCACACCAACGCGGCCCTCGCCTCCTACGCGGAGCTGAACTGCGACGGCGTGGCGCCCCCGCTCTACACGGGCACCCAGGTCGGCTTCAGCTCGCTGTGCGCGCCCAAGGAGGTGACGTACGACTTCGTGGACGACGTGATCCGCGAGCTGGCCGCGCTCACCCCCGGCCGCTATCTGCACATCGGCGGGGACGAGGCGCACTCCACCAGCCACGAGGACTACGCGACGCTGATGAACCGGGTGCAGCCGATCGTCGCCAAGTACGGCAAGACGGTCATCGGCTGGCACCAGCTGACCGGCGCCACCCCGGCCCCGGGCGCGCTCGCCCAGTACTGGGGCCTGGACTCCACCAGCGCCGCCGAGAAGGCCCAGGTCGCCGAGGCCGCGCGGCACGGCACCGGGCTGATCCTCTCCCCGGCCGACCGGGTGTACCTGGACATGAAGTACACCAAGGACTTCCCGCTGGGCCTGGCCTGGGCCGGGTACGTCGAGGTGCGGCGCTCCTACGACTGGGATCCGGCCGCCTATCTGCCCGGGGCGCCCGCGTCCGCGGTGCGCGGCGTCGAGGCGCCGCTGTGGTCGGAGACCCTGTCGACCTCGGCGCAGCTGGACACCATGGCCTTCCCGAGGCTGCCGGGCGCCGCCGAGCTCGGCTGGTCGCCCGCCGCCACGCACGACTGGGACACCTACAAGGTCCGGCTCGCCGCGCAGGCGCCGCGCTGGGACGCCCTGGGCATCGGGTACTACCGCTCGCCGCAGGTGCCCTGGACCGACGGGTGACCTGACCGGCCCGGACGGCGGCGGACCGCGGGCGCCCCGGAGGACCGTCTCCGGGGCGCCCGCAGTCAACTGAGGTAAGCCTAACCTAACTCGGTATGCCTGGGAAGGCGGCGTGCGAGTCCCGGCGGCCCCCGGCGGTCAGGCGACCTTCTTCGCCGTCTCCAGGGCCTTGGCCAGGTCGTCGAGGAGCGGCACGCACTTGTCGTAGGACAGGATCGGCTCCGGGTTGCGCGCGATGACCTGGCCGGCCTTGACGGCGGGGAGCTTCTTCCAGGTGGCCTGGGTGATCGCGGCGGGCTGGATGGCCGAGGAGCGGTTGTCCATCATGATGATGTCGGCCGGGTACTTGTCGATGTTCTCCCAGCTCAGCGACTCGTACCAGCCGCCGCCCTGCTTCTTGGCGCTCTCCGGGGGCTCGACCAGGTCCACGCCGAGCGCCTTGAAGTACTCCAGATCGACGGAGAGGTTGCTGCCGGAGACGTAGAACAGGTCCTGGCTGGCGGAGCCGACCAGCACCTTGAGGCCGGGCTTGGCCTTCGCGGCGGCGCGCAGCCGGGCCGCGGCGTCCTCGAAGCGCTTCTTGGCCTGCTTGACCCGCTCGCTCGTGGCATCGCCGCCGAGCGACCCGGCGAGCGCCCGCATCCGCTCCAGCGGCTGGGTGAGCTGGCGGTCGTAGACGGAGATGCCGACCGTCTGGGCGCCCAGCGCGAAGATCTTCTTCTTCTGCTCCTCCGGGACGTACCAGAGGGTGCCGGCGCTGTCGAACATCGTGGAGACGAGGAGGTCGGGGGAGAGGGCCGCGTACTTCTCGATGTTGAACTGGCCCCACTCGTTGCCCAGCACCGTCACCTTGGTGACGTCCAGGTCGCCGGCCTGCACGTCCGGCTTGCCGTCCTTGGTGGTGGTCGGGCCGAAGACGCCCTTGACCGGGACGCCGTAGTCGTGGAGCGCGGCGGCGACGCCGACGAACGCGACGACGGAGGAGGGCACCTTGCCGGCCTTCGCCGTCCGGCCGCGGTCGTCCTCGAACGTCCAGGGGCCGGACTTCCCGGCGCCCGCGCCGTCGCCCGAGCCCCCGTCCTTCGCCTTCTCGCTGCCGCAGGCCGCGAGCGCGGCCCCGAGTCCGAGGGCGCCGCCCGCGGCGAGGATGCCGCGGCGGGTGAGGGTGGTGGCACGGGCGTGGGACATGGAGATGGCTGCTTTCGAACAGGGCGGGAGGCCGCCGGACCGGTTCAGGGGAGGTTAGCCTAACCTCACTGCCTGTCCGGGGGCGGAGCCGGGACCCCGGCGGCCTCCCGCTCCGGTTCAGCTCGTGAGGCCCAGCTCCCGGGCGATCAGCATGCGCTGGACCTCGCTGGTGCCCTCGCCGATCTCCAGGATCTTGGAGTCGCGCCACATCCGGGCCACCGGGTACTCGTTCATGAAGCCGTAGCCGCCGTGGATCTGGGTGGCGTCGCGGGCGTTGTCGACGGCGATCGTCGAGGAGTACAGCTTGGCGAGGGCGGCCTCCTTCTTGAAGGGCTCGCCGGCCAGCAGCCGGTAGGCCGCGTCGCGCCAGGCCAGCCGCGAGGTGTGGGCCTTCATCTCCATGTCGGCGATCTTGAACTGCACCGCCTGGTTGGCGCCGATCGGGCGGCCGAAGGCGTGCCGCTCCTTGGCGTACTTCACCGACTCGTCCACACAGCCCTGGGCGAGGCCGGTGGCCAGCGCTGCGATGGCGATGCGGCCCTCGTCCAGGATCCGCAGGAACTGCGCGTAGCCGCGCCCCTGTTCGCCCAGCAGGTTGGCCGCCGGGACCCGGACGTCGGTGAAGGACAGCTCGCGGGTGTCCGAGGCGTTCCAGCCGACCTTGGAGTAGGCGGGCGCCACGGTGAAGCCGGGGGTGCCGGACGGCACGATGATCGCGGAGATCACGGGCCTGCCGTCGCTCTTGCGGCCGGTGACGGCGGTGACCGTGACCAGGCCGGTGATGTCCGTGCCGGAGTTGGTGATGAAGCACTTGGTGCCGTTGATCACCCACTCGTCGGTGTCCGGGTCCAGCCGGGCCGTCGTACGGGTCGCGCCCGCGTCCGAGCCGCCGTCCGGCTCGGTCAGCCCGAACGCGCCCAGGATCTCGCCCGCGCACAGCCGCGGCAGCCAGGTCCGCTTCTGCTCCTCGGTGCCGAACAGGTGCACGGGCATGGCGCCCAGCGAGACGCCCGCCTCCAGGGTGATGGCCACCGACGAGTCGACCCGCGCCAGCTCCTCCAGGGCGATGCCGAGCGCCAGGTAGTCGCCGCCCATGCCGCCGTACTCCTCGGGGAACGGCAGCCCGAACAGGCCCATGCGGCCCATCTCGCGCACGATCTCGTACGGGAACTCGTGCCGCTCGTAGAAGTCGCCGATCTTGGGCGCCACCACGTCGTGCGCGAACTGCTCGACGGTGCGGCGCAGTTCCTCCAGCTCGGGGGTGAGGCGGTGGTTCATCGTCGATCACTGCTCCTTGTGGGAGAGGGCGCGGAGAGTACGGGAGGGGCTCGGGCGGCCCAGGTGCGCGGCCATCCACTCGCTCGTGGCGACGAGACGGCCGAGGTCCACCCCGGTGTCGATGCCGAGGCCCCGCAGCATCCACACCAGGTCCTCGGTGGCGAGGTTGCCGGTGGCGGACTTGGCGTACGGGCAGCCGCCGAGGCCGCCCGCGGAGGCGTCGACGGTGGTGACGCCGTGCTGGAGCGCGGCCAGGGTGTTGGCGAGCGCCTGGCCGTAGGTGTCGTGGAAGTGCACACCGAGCGCCGAGGTCGGCACCCCCTGCTCGTTCAGCGCGGCCAGCAGCTCCAGGACCTGGCCGGGGGTGGCGACGCCGATGGTGTCGCCGAGGCTCAGCTCGTCGCAGCCCATCTCCAGCAGCGCCCGGCAGACCCGGACGACCTGGTGGACCGGGACGGCGCCCTCCCAGGGGTCGCCGAAGCACATGGACAGATAGCCGCGCACCCGCGCGTCCGCGTCCTTCGCGCGCCGCACCACCGGCGCGAACATGGCCAGCGCCTCGTCCACGCTCCGGTTGAGGTTGGCGCGGGCGAAGGACTCGGTGGCGCTGGCGAAGACGGCGACCCGGTCCGCGTGCAGCGCCAGGGCGCGGTCCAGACCGCGCTCGTTGGGCACCAGCACCGGGAAGGCGCCGGGCAGATCGCGCACCAGCGGGAACAGGGCCTCCGCGTCGGCGAGCTGGGGCACCCACTTCGGATGGACGAAGCTGGTGGCCTCGATCGTCGTCAGGCCCGCACCGGCCAGGCGGCGGATGAACTCCGCCTTGACCTCGGTGGGCACGGTCAGCTTCTCGTTCTGCAAGCCGTCGCGCGGTCCGACCTCGTAGATCCTGACCCGCTGCGGCAGGTCGGGGGCCGGGACGACCATGGGCAGGGCCTCGGGGGCGGTCATGACCGCACCGTCCCTTCCTCGTCGGGCAGCGCGGCCGGGGCGGCGGTGTCCTCCTCGTGCGGGGCGACGACCGCGAGCACCTGGTCCATGGCGACGGTCGCGCCGGGGGAGACGTCCAGCTCGGTGACGGTCCCGGCGTGCGGGGCGGAGATGACGTGCTCCATCTTCATCGCCTCGACCACCACCAGGCTCTGTCCGGCGCTCACCTCGTCGCCGACGGCCACCTTCACCACCGTGACCGTGCCGGGCATGGGCGCGGTCAGCGAGTCGGCGCCCGCCCGGTCCGCGCGGGTGAGGGAGGCGGCCACCGGGTCGTGGTCGCGCACGTGCCAGGCGTCGCCGTCGCGGCCCAGCCAGTCACCGGCCCGCTCGAAGGTGTGGCGGACGCCGTCGAGGGTGACGGAGACCGTGTCGCCGTCGACCGTGTGGCTGCCGCGCGGGGTGTACGCGACCGGGTCGGCCGCCCGCAGCCAGAAGGTCACCGGCTTCGGCTCCCCGCCCAGCCGCCAGCCGCTCGGCTCGGCGAACGGGTCGGTCCAGCCGTCCGCGCGATCGGCCTTCGGGCGCAGCGCGTCGAGGCGGACCGCGGCGGCGGCCTCGTACACCTCCTCCGGCACGCCCGCGGGGACCAGTTCGTCCACCACCCGCGCCACCAGGCCGGTGTCCAGGTCGCCCGCCACGACCGCCGGGTGGGCCAGCAGCCGGCGCAGGAACCCGGCGTTGGTCGGCACGCCCAGCGTGACCGTCCGCGCGAGGGCCGCGCGCAGCCTGCGCAGGGCGGTGGCGCGGTCGGGGCCGTAGGCGATCACCTTGGACAGCATCGGGTCGTACAGGCTGCCGATCTCGGTGCCCTCGCTCAGCCCGGAGTCGGTGCGCACCCCGTCGCCCTGCGGCTCGCGCAGCCGCAGCACGGTGCCGCCCGAGGGCAGGAAGCCGCGCGCGGGGTCCTCCGCGCACAGCCGGGCCTCCACGGCGTGCCCGGTGAGGGTGATGTCCTCCTGCGCGTACGGCAGGGGCTCGCCGGAGGCGACGCGCAGCTGCCACTCGACCAGGTCGAGCCCGGTGACCAGCTCGGTGACCGGGTGCTCCACCTGGAGGCGGGTGTTCATCTCCATGAAGTAGTACGCGGACGGGTCGCCGCCGGGGACGATGAACTCCACCGTGCCCGCGCCCCGGTAGCCGCAGGAGCGGGCCGCCTGCACGGCCGCCTCGCCCATCGCCGCGCGCGTGGCCTCGTCGAGGAGCACGCTGGGCGCCTCCTCGATGATCTTCTGGTGGCGGCGCTGGAGCGAGCACTCGCGCTCGCCGAGGTGGATCACCCGGCCGTGTCCGTCGGCCAGCACCTGGATCTCGATGTGCCGGGGGGTGTCCACCCAGCGCTCGACCAGGAGGGTGTCGTCGCCGAACGAGGCGCGGGCCTCGCGGCGGGCGGCGGCGATCTCCTCGGCGAGCAGTTCCTCCTCGCGCACCAGCCGCATGCCCTTGCCGCCGCCGCCCGCGGACGGCTTGAGCAGCACCGGCATGCCGATGGCGCGGGCCGCGTCGGCGAGTTGTCCGTCGCTCAGGCCCGAGCCGCTGGAGCCGGGGACCACCGGCACCCCGGCCGCCGCGACCGTCTCCTTGGCGCGGATCTTGTCGCCCATCAGGGAGATCGCGTCGGCCGGCGGTCCGATGAAGACCAGACCGGCCGCCTCGCAGGCGCGGGCGAACTCCGCGTTCTCCGCGAGGAAGCCGTAGCCGGGGTGGACGGCCTGGGCGCCGGTGCGGGCGGCGGCCTGAAGGATCCGGTCGGTGCGCAGATAGCTCTCGGCCGCGGCCGCCGGGCCGATGCGCACCGCGGTGTCGGCCTCGCGCACATGGCGGGCGTCCGCGTCGGCGTCGGAGAAGACGGCCACCGAGCGCACGCCCAGGGCGCGCAGGGTGCGGATGACACGGACGGCGATCTCGCCGCGGTTGGCCACCAGAACTGTGTCGAACATGGTCAGCAGGTCCCCCTCACATCCGGAAGACGCCGAACTGGGGGTCACCCAGCGGGGCGTTGGCGCACGCGGTCAGGGCCAGGCCCAGCACCTGCCGGGTCTCCAGCGGGTCGATCACGCCGTCGTCCCACAGGCGTGCGGTGGCGTAGTAGGCGTTGCCCTGGCGCTCGTACTGGGCGCGCACGGGGGCCTTGAAGGACTCCTCGTCCTCCACGGACCACTCCTCGCCGCGCGCCGCGAGCTGGTCGCGCTTGACGGTGGCCAGCACGGAGGCGGCCTGCTCACCGCCCATCACGGAGATCTTGGCGTTGGGCCACATCCACAGGAAGCGGGGCGAGTAGGCCCGGCCGCACATGGAGTAGTTGCCCGCGCCGTAGGAGCCGCCGACGACCACGGTCAGCTTGGGCACCCGGGTGCACGCCACCGCCGTGACCATCTTGGCGCCGTGCTTGGCGATGCCGCCCGCCTCGTAGTCGCGGCCCACCATGAAGCCGGAGATGTTCTGGAGGAACAGCAGCGGGATGCCGCGCTGGTCGCACAGCTCGATGAAGTGGGCGCCCTTCTGGGCGGACTCGGAGAACAGGATGCCGTTGTTGCCGATGACGCCGACCGGGTGGCCGTGGATCCGGGCGAAGCCGGTGACCAGGGACTGCCCGAACTCGGCCTTGAACTCGGCGAAGCGGGAGCCGTCCACCACGCGCGCGATGATCTCCCGCACGTCGTAGGGGGTGCGGGAGTCCACCGGCACCGCGCCGTACAGCCCGTACGGGTCGGCCTTGGGCTCCGCCGGGGCGGTGACCTCCCAGGGCAGCGGCCCGCGCGCGGGGAGGGTGGAGACGATGGTGCGCACGATGCGCAGCGCGTGCGCGTCGTCCTCGGCGAGGTGGTCGGTGACGCCGGAGGTGCGCGCGTGCACCTCGCCACCGCCCAGCTCCTCGGCGGTGACGACCTCGCCGGTGGCCGCCTTCACCAGCGGCGGGCCGCCCAGGAAGATCGTGCCCTGGTTGCGGACGATGACCGCCTCGTCGCTCATCGCCGGGACGTACGCCCCGCCGGCCGTGCACGAGCCGAGCACCGCGGCGATCTGCGGGATCCCGGCGCCCGACAGCCGCGCCTGGTTGTAGAAGATCCGCCCGAAGTGCTCCCGGTCGGGGAAGACCTCGTCCTGCATCGGCAGGAAGGCGCCGCCCGAGTCCACCAGGTACAGGCACGGCAGCCGGTTCTCCAGGGCCACCTCCTGCGCCCTCAGGTGCTTCTTGACCGTCATCGGGTAGTACGTCCCGCCCTTGACGGTGGCGTCGTTGGCGACGATCACGCACTCGCGTCCGCTGACCCGGCCGATGCCCGCGATGACGCCGGCGGCCGGGGCCTGCCCGTCGTACATCCCGTCGGCGGCCAGCGGTGCCAGCTCAAGGAACGGCGAACCGGGGTCGAGAAGGGCGTCCACGCGCTCGCGCGGCAGCAGCTTGCCGCGCGCGGTGTGGCGCTCGCGCGCCCGCTCCCCGCCGCCCAGCCGGGCGGCGGCCAGCTTGCCGCGCAGTTCCTCCACGAGCGCCCGGTGCGCCTGTTCGTTGGCCCGCCAGGCCTCCGACGCGGGGTCTGCCGCGCTCGTCAGCTCCGGTGCCTCCTGCATCCTCGCGGTCCCCTCACCCAGTGATCCACTGTTAATGAGCGTTAACCCATTTCCCTCAGGTTAACGACCGCTAACGCCGCTGTCTAGAATTGTTCTCATGGCCACGCGAACCGACGCCCCCACCCGCCGCGAGCAGATCCTCAGGGAAGCCGCGCGGCTCTTCGCCGAACGCGGCTTCCACGGCGTCGGCGTCGACGAGATAGGCGCCGCGGTGGGCATCAGCGGACCGGGCCTGTACCGGCACTTCCCCGGCAAGGACGCGATGCTCGCGGAGCTGCTGGTCGGCATCAGCGGGCGGCTGCTGACCGGGGCGAAGCGGCGGCTGGCGGAGGCGGACGGGACGGCGGGGCCCGAGGCGGTCCTCGACTCGCTCATCGAGGGGCACATCGACTTCGCGCTCGACGACCGCTCCCTCATCACCTTGCACGACCGCGAGCTGGACCGCCTCCGGGACAGCGACCGCAAGCTGGTGCGCCAGCTCCAGCGGCAGTACGTCGAGCTGTGGGTGGAGGTGGTCCGCCGGGTCCACCCCGGCCTGGCGGAGCCCGCCGCGCGCTCGGCGGTGCACTCGGTGTTCGGCCTGCTGAACTCGACCCCGCACCTGGGGCGGCGCGGGACCCTGCCGGGACGGGGGCCGATGGGGGAGCTGCTGCACCGGATGGCGCGGGGGGCGTTCGCCTCGGCGGTGTCGCCCGCGACGGACTGAGCGGGGCGCCCCGGGCGGCGGCCCGCGCCCCGCCCTCCTCCGCTCCCGCGTGACGAGCCCCTCCTCCGCTCCCGCGTGACGAGCGTTACCGGCCCGGCCCTTTACTGGCCTCGTACTCGTCGGTACGTTTGTGTGAGCAAGCGCTTAGACAGTCGAGGTCGCGGAGGTGGGCGGCGTGCGCCGTACGGTGTTCAACGAGGATCACGAGGCGTTCCGGGAGACCCTCCGCGCCTTCATCGAGGCCGAGGTCGTACCGGTGTACGACGAGTGGTTCGCGGCCGGGCAGGCCCCCCGGGACTTCTACTACAAGCTGGGCGAGCTGGGCGTCTTCGGGATCAACGTGCCCGAGGAGTTCGGCGGCGCGGGCCTGGACAGCCACAAGTTCGAGGCCGTCCTGTACGAGGAGACCGCGCGCGCGGGCGTGCAGTTCGGCGGCTCCGGCGTGCATGTGCTGCTCGCCCTGCCGTACATCAAGATGCTGGCCACCGACGAGCAGAAGAAGCGGTACCTGCCGAAGTTCGTGACCGGCGAGGAGATGTGGGCCATCGCGATGACCGAGCCGGGCACCGGCTCCGACCTCGCGGGCATGAAGACCACCGCCAAGCTGTCCGAGGACGGCACGCACTACGTGCTCAACGGCGCCAAGACCTTCATCACCGGCGGAGTGCACGCCGGCAGGGTCATCGTCTGCGCCCGCACCTCCGCGCCCAAGGAGGACGACCGCCGCTTCGGCATCTCGCTGTTCGCGGTGGACACCAGGTCCGAGGGCTACTCCGTCGGCCGCAAGCTGGACAAGCTGGGCCTGCGCACCTCCGACACCGCCGAGCTAGCCTTCGTCGACGTCAAGGTCCCGGCCGAGGATCTGCTCGGCGAGGAGAACAAGGGCTTCTCCTACCTCGGGCACAACCTGGCCTCCGAGCGCTGGGGCATCGCCTTCGGCGCCTACGCGCAGGCCAAGGCCGCCGTCCGGTTCGCCAAGAGTTACGTCCAGGACCGCACCGTCTTCGGCAAGCCGGTCGCCCACTTCCAGAACACCAAGTTCGAGCTGGCCGCCTGCCAGGCCGAGGTGGACGCGGCCGAGGCCGTCGCCGACCGGGCGACCGAGGCCCTGGACGCCGGTGAGCTGACCCCGGCCGAGGCCGCCTCCGCCAAGCTGTTCTGCACCGAGGTCGCCCACCGCGTCATCGACCGCTGCCTCCAGCTGCACGGCGGCTACGGCTACATGAACGAGTACCCGATCGCCCGTCTGTACGCCGACAACCGCGTGAACCGGATCTACGGCGGCACCAGCGAGATCATGAAGTCGATCATCGCCAAGAACATGGGCCTGTAGGACCCGTGAGCACGGCACTGCGGTCCCTGCTCGATCTGCTCGACCTGGAGCGGATCGAGCAGGACATCTTCCGGGGCCGCTCCCGCTCGGCCGTCGTCCCGCGCGTCTTCGGCGGGCAGGTCGCGGCGCAGGCGATGGTCGCCGCCGGGCGCACGGTCCCCGCCGACCGGCACGCGCACTCGCTGCACGCCTACTTCCTGCGCCCCGGCGACCCCGGCGCGCCCATCGTCTACACGGTGGACCGCATCCGCGACGGCCGCTCCTTCACCACCCGCCGGGTGGTCGCGGTCCAGCACGGGCAGCCGGTCTTCCACCTCTCGGCGTCCTTCCAGACGTACGAGGAGGGCCTGGACCACCAGGTGCCCATGCCGCCCGCGCCGGACCCGGAGACCCTGCCCGCCTCCGCCGAGCGGCTGCGCGGCTACGGCCATCTGGCGCCCGAGGTGGTCGAACGGCTCCTGGAGACCCGCGAGGCCGTCGACCTGCGCTACGTCGGCGAACCCCCGTACGGCGACTACGGCACACCCCGCGAGCCGCACTCGCAGGTGTGGTTCCGGGCCAACGGCAAGCTCGACGGCGACGTCGACACCCCGCTCCTGCACGTCGTCCTCGCCACCTACGTCTCGGACATGACGCTGCTCGACTCGGTGCTGCTCGCCCATGGACGCGGCGGCTGGGCGGTCGGGGACGTCGTCGGGGCCTCCCTGGACCACGCGATGTGGTTCCACCGGCCCTTCCGCGCCGACGAGTGGCTGCTGTACGACCAGGTCTCGCCCTCGGCGTCCGGCGGGCGCGGGCTCGGGCAGGCCCGTATCCACACCCAGGACGGACGGCTGGCCGTCACGGTGATCCAGGAAGGTGTGGTGCGCGTTCCCCGGGAACCCCGGGAACACTGAGGGGCATGGCGCAGACCGACCAGGACGACCGGGACGGCCCGCAGGCACGGCGCGGCGGCGGCGAGAGCACCACCACGGTGATCGTCGCCGCCCTCGCCAACCTCGGCATCGCGCTGGCCAAGGCGGTCGCCGGAGTGCTCAGCGGGTCCAGCGCGATGCTGTCCGAGGCCGCGCACTCGGTGGCCGACACCGTCACCGAGGTCCTGCTGCTGACCGCGCTCAAGCGCAGCGAGCGCCCCGCCGACGAGGAGCACCCCCTCGGCTACGGCCCCGAGCGCTACATCTGGGCGCTGCTGGCCGCCGTCGCCACCTTCGTCGGCGGCGCGGTCTTCTCCCTCTACGACGGCGTGCACACCCTGGTCGCGGGTGAGCAGCCGGGCGATCCGCTGGTGGCCTACCTGGTGCTCGCCGTGGCCTTCCTGCTGGAGGGCTTCTCGCTGCGCACGGGCCTGCGCCAGGCGCGCGGCGAGGCCGCCCGGCTCGCGGTGCCCTTCCGCCGCTGGTTCCGGCGCACCGCCGACACCGCCGTCAAGGCCGTCGTCATGGAGGACTCCGCCGCCCTGGTCGGCCTGCTGCTCGCCGCGGGCGGCCTGCTCGGCGGCCAGCTCACCGGCTCGGGCGTCTGGGACGGCCTCGCCTCGCTGTGCATCGGCGCGCTGCTGCTGTACGTGGCCTGGGTGCTGGGCCGGTCCAACGCGGAGCTGCTGATCGGCCGCCCGCTGCCGCCCGGCGCCCGGGAGCTGATCCGGCGCGAGCTGCTGGCCCTGGACGACATCGAGGACGTACTGGAGCTGGTCACGCTGGTGCAGGGGCCCCGGGAGGCGCTGGTGGCGGCGAAGGTCGACCTCCGGGACGGGGCGAGCGCCGCCCGGATCGAATGGACGTGCGAGCAGGCCGAGCAGCGGCTGCGCGCGGCGCTGCCCCTGGTCGGCCGGGTCTATCTGGACCCGACGCCGGGCCGCGCCCGGCGCGGCCCGCACGGGTCCGCCCCGCCGCCCTGAGGTGCGGCGGCGCTCAGGCCAGGCCCGCCTGCTCCAGCAGATACGCCGTCATCGGGTCGTAGTGGCGCGGGCTGACCACATGGTCGTCGAGCGGCACGGTCACCTGGACGGTGCCCTCGGCCTCGGCGAGGAAGAGCGCCGGGTCGTTGCAGTCGGCGTAGCCGCAGGAGTCCACGCCCAGCTGTCCGGCGCAGCCCGCCCAGCCGTGGTCGGCGACGACCAGGTCGGGCAGCGGCCGGCCCGCGCGCTCCAGACCGGTCAGGATCGCCCGCATCGGCTCACCGGAGTGGGTGTGCCACAGCGTGGCGCCGTGCTCCAGCATCGCCACGTCCGCGAACTGCATGACGTAGCCCTCGTCGGTCTGAAGGCCCTCGGGGATGACGACGACCTCGCAGCCGGCGGCCCGCAGCGCGGCGGCCGTGGCGCGGTGCACGTCCAGCAGCCCGCCGGGGTGGCCGGTGGCCAGCAGCACCCGCTGCCCGCCGTCGGCGGCCTTGCGCAGCCGCCCGGCCAGCCGCTCCAGGCCGTCCACGGTCAGCTCGGGATCGATGGTGTCCTGGCCCTGGCGGTGCTCCGGGTCGTCGACGACCCCGACCCGCTCGGCCATCACCGCGAGCACGTCCTGCTCATCGGTCCAGCGGTCGCCGAGTTCCAGACCGAGCCAGTAGTTCCGGTCGCCGTTGGCCAGTTTGCGGTAGTGCGACAGGTTGTTCTCGCGGGGCGTGGCGACGTCCCCCGCGATACGGGTCCTGACGAGGTGGTCGACGAGTTCGGCGCGGCTGGGTGTCCCGGGTATCGGCATGGCTCCCATTGTGGGGCAGCGGGCGGCGCGCGAGCGCCGTACGCGAGAGGCTGGGACGCGGGTCACTCCCGGCGCCCGAGCGCGAACCACAGCTCCATCCGGACGTCGGGATCGTCCAGGTCGGCGTCGAGCAGGGCCGCGCACCGGGCGATCCGCTGCCGCACGGTGTTGCGGTGCACGGCCAGCGCCACCGCCGTGCGGTCCCAGCCGCCGTGCAGCGACAGCCAGGCGCGCAGCGTCTCGGCGAGCGCCGGGTGCCCGGCCAGCGGGGCGAGCACGGCACGCGCGTGGGCGGCGGCCTCAGCGGGCGGCACCAGGTCGTCCAGCGCGGGCCGGTCCGCGTGCCGGACCAGGGCGGTGCGGGTGGCGCGGGCGCGGGCCAGGGCGCGGGCCGCCTGGGTGTCGGCGGCGGGCCACTGCGCGGGCGCGGCGGGCGCGCTGAGCCCGAGCGTCCAGCCGGGCTGCTCGGCCGGTGCCCGGCCGGCGGGCAGCAGCACCCGTACGACCCCCGATCCGTCGTCCGCCAGGTCCACCAGGGGCGAGCCCAGGGCGGCGCCCAGCGCCGAGGCGGCGATCCGGTCGGCAGGCCGGTCCGGCCGGTCCGGCCGGTTCTCGGGACGGGCGTGCACCACGGTCCAGGGGCCCGCGCCGAGCAGCGGCGCCACCTCCTCGGCCGGTGCGCCCAGCAGCAGCCGCACCAGCGCGGCGGACCGCTCGGCGCCGCTGCCGCCGTGGTGCTCGCCGGTGAGCAGGGACAGCAGGACCGCGGCCACCGAGGCGATGGTGTGGTCGCCGGGCTCGTGCCGCGCGGTGGCGACGGCCAGGACGAAACCCTGGCCCGCGCCCAGCGCGTAGGCGGCCAGCCGGGTCCCGGCGACGGTGCCGGTGTCGGTGGCCGAGCTGGGCGCCCGCGCACCCGCCCGCTCCCCGGGCCGCACCCGGGCGGCCAGCGCCGCCAGCGCGTCCGGCACCCCGGCCGCCGGTTCCCGCCCGGCCCGCGCGACCGGGGCGCCGTCCGGCCCGTAGAGCACGGCCGGGCCGTCCAGTTCCCGGGCCAGCCGACGCAGCACCGACGGCACCGGGTCGGGCCGCGAGGCGGCGGCGGCCAGACCCTGCTGCGCCCCGGTGACCCGGCGCAGCTCGGCCAGCCGCGCCTCGGCCATCAGCTGCCACACGGCGCGGGCGACCGCCGCGAAGGTGGTCCGCGGGGGCACCTCGACCAGCGGCAGCCCGCGCCCGGCGCAGGCGGCGGCCAGGGCGGCAGGCACGGTGTCGTGCACCGGGGCCACACCGAAGCCGAGGGCCGCCCCGCCCGCCGCCACGATCCGGCCGACGTAGGCGTCGAAGTACCCGGCGGGCACGCCCCCCTCGGCGGGCCCGGGGACATGCACGCCCGCGGTCAGCAGCAGCTCGCCGCCCAGCAGGTACGGGTAGGGGTCGGCCATCTCCGTGGTGTGCGCCCCGTGGATCACGACACCGGGGCCGCTCGGCCCGGCGAGCAGGCGCAGGGCCAGGTCCTCGCGGGCCAGCAGCGCGGACAGCGGGACGGGCGGGGTCGGCGGGACCGGTGGGACCGGTGGGCCCGGAGACGCGGGCGGGGGCTGCGGTGCGGGGGTGTCCGGCATGGTGTGCGTTTCCTCCTTCCAGGGCGGCTCGGATGGAGGAAACGTACACTTCGCAGCCGCTTCCCGGCCGCCTAGTGTCGGTCGGTGCGCCCCGGGCCGTCCTGGCGGCCTCCGGGACGGCCCGGGGACCCGGAGTCCCCGCCCGACGTGGCCCGAACGCGCGTCCGGACCCGCCCGGCACACCAGTAGAGTCGCCTGAAGCAGTACATGCGCGACGAAGCGCAGGAAAGAAGGCTTTTCATCATGATCAGCAACGAGACGCCCCGCGGCCCGGTCGACTCCTCCCGGATCCCGCGCTACGCCGGTCCGGCCACCTTCGCCCGGCTGCCCCGCCTCGACGAGGTGGGCACCGCCGACGTCGCGGTGGTGGGCGTGCCGTTCGACTCCGGTGTCTCCTACCGGCCCGGCGCCCGCTTCGGCGGCAACGCCATCCGCGAGGCGTCCCGGCTGCTGCGCCCCTACAACCCGGCGCAGGACGCCTCTCCGTTCGCCCTCGCCCAGGTCGCCGACGGCGGGGACATCGCCGTCAACCCGTTCCACATCAACGAGGCCGTGGAGACCGTCGAGGCCGCCGCCGACGACCTGCTCGGCACCGGCGCCCGCCTGATGACCCTCGGCGGCGACCACACCATCGCGCTGCCACTGCTGCGTTCGGTCGCCAAGAAGCACGGCCCGGTCGCCCTGCTGCACTTCGACGCCCACCTGGACACCTGGGACACCTACTTCGGCGCCGAGTACACGCACGGCACCCCCTTCCGCCGGGCCGTGGAGGAGGGCATCCTCGACACCTCCGCCCTCTCCCACGTCGGCACCCGCGGCCCGCTCTACGGCAAGCAGGACCTGACCGACGACGAGAAGATGGGCTTCGGCATCGTCACCTCGGCGGACGTCTACCGGCGCGGCGCCGACGAGATCGCCGACCAGCTGCGAGAGCGCATCGGCGACCGGCCGCTGTACATCTCCATCGACATCGACTGCCTGGACCCGGCCCACGCGCCCGGCACCGGCACGCCCGAGGCCGGCGGCATGACCTCCCGCGAACTCCTGGAGATCCTGCGCGGTCTGGCCTCCTGCCGTCTGGTGTCGGCCGACGTCGTGGAGGTCGCCCCGGCCTACGATCACGCCGAGATCACCTCGGTGGCGGCCTCCCACACCGCCTACGAGCTGACCACGATCATGGCCCGTCAGATCGCCGAGGAGAAGGCAGCCAAGTGACCCACGACCACGACCTGGTGCTCCGCCCGACGCCCGCCCAGACGGAGGCGGCGCTCAGTCCGCCCCCGGGCCGCACCGGCGCGGACCTGGTCGTGGAGACCCTGGCCGGGCTGGGCGCGACCACCGTCTTCGGCCTGCCCGGCCAGCACGCCCTGGGCGTGTTCGACGCGCTGCGCCGCTCGGACCTGCGCTACATCGGTCTGCGCACGGAGGGCAACGCGGGCTTCGCGGCCGACGCGTACGGCCGGATCACCGGCGAGGCCGCCCCGCTGCTGGTGTCCACCGGCCCAGGGGCCCTCACCTGCCTGCCCGCGCTCCAGGAGGCGGCGGCGGCCTCGGCGCCGGTCCTCGCCATCGGCAGCCAGGTCCCCGTCGCCGGGCTCGGCGGCGGGCGCCACGGCCATCTGCACGAACTGCCCGACCAGGCCGCCGTGTTCCGGGGCGTGGTGAAGTCCGTCCACCCGGTCCGTACCGCCTCCCAGATCCCGTCCGCCCTCGCGGCGGCCTGGCAGTCGGCACTCACCGCGCCGCACGGCCCGGTCTGGGTGGAGATCCCGCAGGACGTGCTGCTGGCCGAGACCGTGCTGCCGCAGGTCACGGCGGTGGACGCCACCCCGCAGGAGCTGGTGCCCCGCCCCGAACTGACCGCCGTCGCCGCCCGGTTGCTGGCCACGGCGGAGCGCCCGGCGATCATCGCGGGCGGCGGTGTGGTCCGCGCCGACGCCGCCAGGAAGCTGCGGGCGCTCGCCGAGCGGCTGAACGCGCCGGTGGTCACCACCTTCGGCGGCAAGGGCGCCTTCCCCTGGAACCACCCGCTCTCCCTCCAGTCCTGGCTGGAGGACCGGCACACCACCGACTTCCTGGAGGACGCCGATGTCCTGCTGGTCGTCGGCTCGGGACTCGGCGAACTCTCCTCGAACTACCACACGTTCGCCCCGCGCGGCCGGATCGTCCAGATCGAGGCCGACCTCGGCAAGCTGGAGTCCAACCACCCGGCCCTCGGCATCCACGCGGACGCCCGCCTCGCCCTCCAGGCACTCCTGGAGACCGCCGAGGAGCGCCCCGACGACACGGCCGCCGACCGGGTGCGGGAGCTGCTGGCCAAGGTCCGGGGCCGGATCGCCGCCCAGGAACTGACCCTGGAGCAGGACGTCCTGGCCGCCGTGCGCCGCGCCCTGCCCGCCGGTTCGCCGTCCTTCTGGGACATGACGATCCTGGCGTACTGGGCGTGGTCGGCCTTCGACGCCGAGGCGCCCAACACCATGCACTCCGCCCAGGGCGCCGGCGGTCTCGGCTACGGCTTCCCGGCCGCGCTCGGCGCGGCCGTGGCCGACCCGACCCGCCCGGTCCTCGCCGTCTCCGGCGACGGCGGCGCCCTGTACTCCGTCGCCGAACTGGCCACCGCCCGCCAGTACGGCCTGGACGTCACCTGGCTGATCGTGGACGACGGCGGCTACGGCATCCTGCGCGAGTACATGACCGACGCCTTCGGCCGGGCCACCGCCACCGACCTCAACGGCCCGGACTTCGCGGCCCTCGCCGAGTCCTTCGGCGTCCCCGGCGTGCGCACGAGCCCGGAGACCCTGGAACAGGACCTCGCGAAGGCCCTGGCCACCCCCGGCCCCTCGGTCGTCGTCCTCCCCGCCGTCCTGCGCATGTTCGCACCGACCCACCTGGGCTGAGCGCCGCCGGGCGGCCGCCGTCCGCTCACCCCGCCACGAGGTGCCCGTACTTCTCCGCGTACGCCGTGCGCTGTTCGGCGTAGCCGTCGACGAAGGCGCGCTGTTCGCCGGGGCTCATGGTGTGGCCGGGGATCCGCCGGGGGAGCAGCGGGCCGGGGAGTTCGCGGAAGGTCTCGGCGGCGGCCTTCCAGTGGCCGCCGCCGCGGCGGCGGGCCGTCATGAGGTGGTCCATCACGGACGACAGCTCCTCGCCGAGGAAGTCCATGGGCATCTCCTTGACCAGGAGTTCGTCCGGTTCGGGCGGCTCGCCCGGCCGCCCGGCCAGCAGGCGCAGGGTCCACAGCGCCGCGAGGAGCCGTCCGGACACGTGGTGGTCGTTCGGCCTCTGTTCTGCCACGTGCCCTTCCTACCCGCCGGGTGGCCGCCCATCCACCGTACGCGCGGGGGCCGTTCGGGCAGCGTCGGCGGAAATCACCGCACTCGTACAACCATTCCCTTCCGTCCGTGCGTCCACTGGGTATGACTCACTGGATATCCCGACGCGTCAGGACGCTCGCCGCGATCGGTGCGGGCGCCGGCGTGCTCGTCCCCTGTGTGGCCGCCGCGCCCCCGGCCGCGGCTGCCCCCGCGCAGGTCAGCTGCACGTCCGGCAAGGCGGGGCTGGCCGCCAGGCTCCAGCAGGACATCACCGCCGCGATGGCGGGCCGCCAGGGCTCCATCGCCGTCGGTGTGCGCGACCGCAGCACCGACACGACCTGCACCTTCCGCGAGTCGAGCGCCTACGACTCGGCGAGCGTGGTCAAGGTGACCGTCCTCGCGACCCTGCTGTGGGACGCGAAGAAGACGGACCGTCAGCTCACCGACCGCGAGGCGTCCCTCGCCCAGGCGATGATCACCCAGTCGGACAACGACTCCACCACCAGCCTGTGGAAGCAGCTGGGCATCTCCAAGGTCAGGGGCTTCCTCTCGGCCGCCGGCATGACCCAGACCGTGCCGGGCGAGGACGGCTACTGGGGCCTGACCCAGATCACCGCCCGCGACGAGCAGAAGCTGCTCGCCCTGGTCACCGCGAAGAACTCGGTGCTGAGCGACAACTCCCGCGCCTACATGCTGAAACTGATGGGCCAGGTCGTCGCCTCGCAGCGCTGGGGCACCCCCGCCGGAGCGCCCTCCACGGTCGCCGTGCACGTCAAGAACGGCTGGCTGGAGCGGGCCACGCACGGCTGGCGGGTGCACAGCGTCGGTACCTTCAACGGCCCCGGCCACGACTACACCGTCACGGTGCTCACCCAGGACAACAGCACCATGGACTACGGCGTGGCCACCATCCAGAACATCGCCCGTGCCGTCCACAAGGACCTCGGCCGGACCGTCTCGCTGCCGCACCGCCCGGTGACCGGGTTCAACCCGACGACCCGGCCCCGGGAGGCCACCGTCCCGCTGCCGCCGACCGGCTGACGCTTCACGAGGCGGTCTCCCCCGAGTCACCCGGGGCCCCTACGGTGACGGTCATGCGCCTGAGAACCGTACTCGCGACCGTCACCGCCGGCCTGGCGGCGGCCACCTGCCTCACCGCGGGACCGGCCGCCGCCACCACCGCCCCGGACCCCGCCCAGGGCCGTGCCCGGGACCACGTCTGCTCCCCGTCCGTCTCCCTCGACCGCTTCTCCGACGCGCTCGACAAGACGACCTACCGGGGCTCCTACACCGGCAACTTCTCCGCCCTCGCCCGCGACCGGCACGGCGACCTCGCCGCCCTCTCGGACCGCTCCGAGCTGTTCACGCTGGACCGCCGCACGCTCAAGCCGACCGGCGTGACCGCGCTCGCCGACGAGCAGGGCGCGCCGCTCGACTCCGAGGGCCTGGTCGTCGACCGGGACGGCACCCGGCTGATCACCTCCGAGACCGAGCCGTCCGTACGCCGCTACTCCCGCGACGGCCGCATCCTGGACCGGCTGCCGGTGCCCGGCGCGCTGCGCGTCGCCCCCGCGGGCCGCGCCACCGCCAACCAGACCTTCGAGGGCCTGACCCTGCTGCCCGGCGGCCGGACCCTGCTCGCGTCCATGGAGTACGCGCTCAGCGGCGACGACAGCCGCACGGTGCGCTTCCAGACCTGGCAGCGCACCCGGGACGGGCACTTCCGGCTCGGCGCCCAGTACGCCTACCGCACCGACGACGCGAGCCTCGGCGTCCCCGAGGTGCAGGCCGTGCCGGACGGCCGGCTGCTCGTCCTGGAGCGCGGCTTCACCGCGGGCGTGGGCAACACCGTCCGCCTCTACCTCGCCGACCCGCGCCGCGCCACCGACACCAGCGGCATCGAACACCTGACCGGGCAGTCCGGGGTCCGGCTGATCGGCAAGACCCTGCTCACCGACCTCGCCGCCTGCCCCTCGCTCGGCGCCACCGCCCACCAGCCCCAGCCCAACCCGCTCCTCGACAACATCGAGGGGATGACCGTCGCCGGCCACGACACCCGGGGCCGCCTGCGCGTCCTGCTGGTCAGCGACGACAACGCGAACGCGGCCCAGACCACGCGGTTCTACTACCTCCGCGTCCGGATCTGACCCTTCGCGGACCGTCCCCGCCCGCACGCGCATTGTTGCGGGGGGATGAAATCCGCGGCCGTCCGTGTTGGTGCCTTCCGGAAGATCAGGCCGTCAGGGAGGCACCGACGTGGCAGCGCAGCCGGGGGAGACACGAGGGTGGGTGCGCAGGCTCGCCTCGTACGCGTGGCGCCATCCCAGGGACGTGGTCCTCGCGCTCGGCTCCTCCCTCGCCGGAATGGCCGTCCTGGCACTGGTCCCGCTGATCACCAAGGTGATCATCGACGATGTCGTCGGTGACCGCAGCCGCGCCATGGCTCCCTGGGCCGGCGCCCTGATCGGCGCCGCTCTCCTCGTCTACGCGGCCACCTACGTCCGCCGCTACTACGGCGGCCGGCTCGCCCTCGACGTCCAGCACGACCTGCGGACCGAGATGTACGAGTCGATCACCCGGCTCGACGGCCGCCGCCAGGACGAGCTGTCCACCGGGCAGGTCATCGGCCGCGCCACCAGCGACCTCCAGCTCATCCAGGGTCTGCTGTTCATGCTGCCGATGACCATCGGCAACGTCCTGCTCTTCCTGATCTCGCTGGCGATCATGGCCTGGCTCTCGCTGCCGCTGACCCTGATCGCGCTCGCCGTCGCCCCCGCGCTCGGCTGGATCGCCTCGCGCAGCCGCCGCCGACTGCACCCCGCCACCTGGTACGCGCAGGCGCAGGCCGCCGCCGTGGCGGGCGTGGTGGACGGCGCGGTCAGCGGGGTCCGCGTGGTCAAGGGCTTCGGGCAGGAGGAGCAGGAGACCGCCAAGCTGCGCGCGGTCGGCCGCAGGCTCTTCGCCGGGCGGCTGCGCACCATCCGGCTGAACGCGCGCTTCACCCCGGCCCTCCAGTCGGTCCCCGCGCTCGGCCAGGTCGCGATGCTGGCGCTCGGCGGCTGGCTGGCCGTGCACGGGCACATCACGCTGGGCACCTTCGTCGCCTTCTCCACCTACCTCGCCCAGCTCGTCGGCCCGGTCCGGATGCTCGCCGTGGTCCTCACCGTCGGCCAGCAGGCCCGCGCCGGCACCGAACGCGTCCTGGAGCTGATCGACACCGAGCCCACGCTCACCGAGGGCACCCGGGAACTGCCCGCGGACGCGCCCGCGACCGTCGAGTTCGACGACGTGTCCTTCTCCTACACCGACGGCCGTCCCGTCCTGAAGGGCCTGTCCTTCGCGATCCGGCCCGGCGAGACCCTCGCCGTCGTCGGCTCCTCCGGCTCCGGCAAGTCCACCCTCTCCCTGCTGCTGCCGCGCTTCTACGACGTCACCCACGGCGCCGTCCTGATCGGCGGCCACGACGTGCGCGAGCTGACGCTCAGGTCGCTGCGGTCCGCCATCGGCCTGGTCCCCGAGGACTCCTTCCTCTTCTCCGACACCATCCGCGCCAACATCGCCTACGGCCGCCCCGACGCCACCGACGAGGAGATCACCGCCGCGGCGCGCGCCGCCCAGGCCGACCGGTTCATCACCGAGCTGCCCGAGGGCTACGCCACCGAGGTCGGCGAGCAGGGCCTGACCCTCTCCGGCGGCCAGCGCCAGCGCGTCGCCCTGGCCCGCGCCCTGCTGGCCGACCCGCGGCTGCTCGTCCTGGACGACGCCACCTCCGCCGTCGACGCGCGTGTCGAGCACGAGATCCACGAGGCGCTCGCCCAGGTCATGGCGGGCCGCACCACGCTGCTGATCGCGCACCGCCGCTCCACCCTGGCCCTGGCCGACCGCATCGCCGTCCTCGACGGCGGCCGCCTCGCCGACCTCGGCACCCACGACGAGCTCCAGGAGCGCTCCGCGCTCTACCGGCGGCTGCTCACCGACCCCGACGGACTCGGCGACGTCTCCCCGGGCCACACCCCGCCCGCCGCGCCCCCCGAGGACGCCTCCGTCCGCGCGGAGCTGGACGCCGAGTTCGACGCCGAGCGGGGCATCACCCCGAAGCTGTGGACGGGCGAGCGCGAACCGCGCGACGCCGCCACCGCCGGCATGCCCGCCACCCCCGGACTGCTCGCCCAGGTCGAGGCCCTGCCACCGGCCACCGACACCCCCGACGTCGACGAGGCCCGCGCCGTACGCCCCGAGGACTCCTACGGCCTGCGCCATCTGCTGCGCGGCTTCGGGCTGCCCCTGCTGGCCAGCCTCGCCCTGGTCGCCCTGGACGCCGGGATGGGCCTGCTGCTGCCGGTCCTGATCCGGCACGGCATCGACCAGGGCGTCACCAGGGCGGCCGTCGGCGCCGTCTGGGCGGCCGCGCTGCTCGGGCTGCTCGCCGTGCTCGTGCAGTGGGCGGCGCAGACCGGCGAGACCCGGATGACCGGCCGCACCGGCGAACGCGTCCTGTACACGCTGCGCCTGAAGATCTTCGCCCAGCTCCAGCGGCTCGGCCTCGCCTACTACGAGCGCGAGCTGACCGGCCGGATCATGACCCGGATGACGACGGACGTGGACGCCCTGTCGACGTTCCTCCAGACCGGCCTGGTCACGGCGTTCGTCTCGGTGGTCACCTTCTTCGGCATCATGGTCGCGCTGCTGGTGATCGACGTACAGCTCGCGCTGGTCGTCTTCGCCACCCTGCCCCCGCTCGTCATCGCCACGTTCTTCTTCCGCCGGGCCAGCGTGAAGGCGTACGAGCTGGCCCGTGAGCGGGTGTCGGCGGTCAACGCCGACCTCCAGGAGTCGGTGGCCGGGCTGCGGATCGTGCAGGCGTTCGGGCGCGAGCGCGACGGCGGGCGGCGGTTCGCCGAGCGCAGCGACAGCTACCGCCGGGCCCGGATACGCGGCCAGTGGCTGATCTCCGTGTACTTCCCGTTCGTGCAGTTCCTGTCCTCGGTCGCGGCGGCCTCCGTGCTGATCGCGGGCGCGGGCCGGGTCGAGGCGGCCACGCTGACCACCGGCGCCCTGGTGGCGTACCTGCTCTACATCGACCTGTTCTTCGCCCCCGTCCAGCAGCTCTCCCAGGTCTTCGACGGCTACCAGCAGGCCACCGTCTCGCTGGGCCGCATCCAGGAGCTGCTGCGCGAGCCCGCGTCCACGAAGCCCGCCGAGCGGCCCCGCGAGGTGTCCGCGCTGCGCGGCGACATCGCCTTCGAGGACGTGCGCTTCGCCTACGGCGCCGAGGGGGCCGAGGAGCAGGCCCTCACCGGCATCGACCTGCGCATCCCCGCCGGGCAGACCGTCGCCTTCGTCGGCGAGACCGGCGCGGGCAAGTCGACCCTGGTCAAGCTGGTCGCCCGGTTCTACGACCCGACCGGCGGCCGGGTCACCGCGGACGGCACGGACCTGCGCGAGCTGGACCTGACGGCGTACCGCCACCGGCTCGGGGTGGTCCCGCAGGAGGCGTACCTCTTCCCGGGGACCGTCCGCGACGCCATCGCCTACGGCCGCCCCGGCGCCGCCGACGCCGAGGTGGAGGCGGCGGCCCGCGCGGTCGGCGCGCACGAGATGATCGCCACCCTGGAGGGCGGCTATCTGCACGAGGTCGCCGAGCGCGGCCGCAATCTCTCCGCGGGCCAGCGCCAGCTGATCGCCCTGGCCCGCGCCGAACTGGTCGACCCGGACGTCCTGCTGCTCGACGAGGCGACCGCCGCCCTCGACCTGGCCACCGAGGCGCAGGTCAACCAGGCCACCGACCGGCTCGCGGGCCGCCGCACCACGCTGGTGGTCGCCCACCGGCTGACCACGGCCGCCCGCGCGGACCGGGTGGTGGTCCTGGACCACGGCCGGGTCGCCGAGGACGGCACCCACGACGAGCTGCTGGCCCTCGACGGCCACTACGCCGCGCTGTGGCGCACCTTCACCGGCGCGGCCGAGCCGGAGGAGCCGGTCGGCGTCCCCCGGTGACCGGCCGGGGCAACCGTCCGAGGTGCGTACGGCGTCCGTACACGCGTACGCCGATGTGCCTGCTGTGAGGGGACGTGAGGGGAGAGGTGACCGTGGACAGGGCTGTGCTGCGCCGACGGCTGGCGCTGGGCCTGGCCGTGCTGACCGGATCGGGGCTGCTCTCGCTCGCCCTGCCCGGCGCCGCCCAGGCGGCCTCCGCCGCCTGCTCGGGGCGCCAGGTCAAGACGCTGTCGTTCGCCGCCGGGTCGGTGCGCGTCTACCGGAGCAACGGCTATGTGTGCGCGGTCACGGTCCCCGCGCGCGCCGGGCGGCCGCAGGCGATGTCGGTGAGCGTGCAGGCGCGCGGCAACCGCCCGGTCACCGACCGGGGCCGCTACTCCCAGCACGCGGGCCCGGTCACCGTGCACGCCGGGCACCGCTGCGTACGGGTCACCGGCGCGGTCGGGAAGCGGACGGTCAGCAGCGGCTGGATCCTGTGCTGAGCCGCTGACCGGGACGGCGGCCCGCCCGCCGCGAGCCGATCAATTCTTCGACTCCCCTGGTGCGCACCCGAGTTGCTCCGATAGCTTCCGGCGCACATCTGTCTCACAGGGGAGTGTGCATGCGCAAGGCGCTCAGATGGCTGCTGGCACTGGTGGTGCTCGTCGGCACCGTCAGCACGGCCGGGGCGGCCACCGCCGCCCAGCAGGGAGCCACCGGCACCGACATCAAGGACCGGCTGCTGTCCATACCGGGCATGAGCCTGATCGAGGAGAAGCCCTACACCGGCTATCGCTACTTCGTCCTGAACTACACCCAGCCGGTCGACCACCGGCACCCGTCCAAGGGCACCTTCCAGCAGCGGTTCACCCTGCTGCACAAGGGAGTCGACCGCCCGACGGTGTTCTACACCAGCGGCTACAACGTCTCCACCAACCCCAGCCGCAGTGAGCCGACCCGGATCACCGACGGCAACCAGGTCTCCCTGGAGTACCGTTTCTTCACCCCGTCCCGCCCGGCCCCGGCCGACTGGTCCAAGCTCGACATCTGGCAGGCCGCCAGCGACCAGCACCGCCTCTTCACGGCGCTGAAGAAGGTCTACTCGCACCGCTGGATCGCCACCGGCGGCTCCAAGGGCGGGATGACGGCGACGTACTACGAGCGCTTCTACCCGCGCGACATGGACGGCGTCGTCGCCTACGTGGCACCCAACGACGTCGTCAACGACGAGGACTCCGCCTACGACCGCTTCTTCGAGACGGTCGGCACCAAGGAGTGCCGCGACCGCCTCGGCGCCGTCCAGCGCGAGGCCCTGGTGCGCCGTGAGCCGCTGGAGAAGAAGTACGCCCAGTACGCCGCCGACCACCACAACACCTTCACCACCATCGGCAGCCTGGACCGCGCCTACGAGGCGGTCGTCCTCGACTATGTGTGGGGCTTCTGGCAGTACAGCCTGCTGTCGGACTGCGACACGATCCCGGCCGACGCCCGCCACGCCACCGACCAGCAGATCTGGGACTCGGTCGACACCATCTCCGGCTTCTCCGCCTACACCGACCAGGGCCTGGAGACCTACACGCCGTACTACTACCAGGCGGGCACCCAGATGGGCGCGCCCACCATCCACTTCCCGCACATCGAGAAGAAGCTCATCCGCTACGGCTACCAGCCGCCGCGCAACTTCGTGCCGCGCTCCATCCCGATGCGCTTCCAGCCGTGGGTGATGCCCGACGTGGACAGCTGGGTGCGGCACAACGCCCGGCACATGCTGTTCGTGTACGGGCAGAACGACCCGTGGGGCTCGGAGCGGTTCCGCCTCGGGCACGGCGCGCGTGACTCCTATGTGTTCACCGCGCCCGGCATGAACCACGGCGCCAACGTCGCGGGCCTGGTCCCCGACCAGCAGGCGCTGGCCACGGCCAGGATCCTGGACTGGGCGGGCGTCGCCCCCGCCGCGGTGCGGGACGACCCGTCGGCGGCGCGCCCGCTGGCCCGCCCGGACGCGAAGCTGGACGCCCGGGAGACGGAGCGCGAGCGCGCGCTGAGGCCGTGACCCGCATCCGGTCGCACGGCGGCCGCTGAGCGGCAGGCCGCGCCCGGAGCACCGGCTCCGGGCGCGGCCCACCGCCGCGCGGCCCGCTGATCAGTACGTTCAGTACCTTCAGTACGTCAGGCCGTACCCGACGGGGTACAGCACCCGCGCCGGGTCGTCCGCCCGCTGCACCGGCACCGGCAGCTTCCCGCGCGGCCGCACCCGCCCGGCGATCACCCGGGCCGCGGCGCGCACCTCCACGTCCGTCCAGGAGTACGCGGCCAGGAACGCCGGTACGGACGGGAGCTGGGCGACGTCATAGGGGTTGCGCACGGCCAGCGCGACCACCGGCCGGCCCGTCGCGGTCAGCCGCTCCACCAGCGTGCGCTGGGAACTGCCCGCCGTGACGTTGTACGTCGCCACCACCACCGCGTCCGCCTGCGCCGCCGCCGCGACCGCCCGGTCGATGACGGCCTGGGCCGGGGCGGTGCCGGTGGACAGGGCGGTGGCGGTGAAGCCCAGTTCGGTGAGGGCGGCGGCGAGCACCCCGGTCGGCGGGCCCGTGGTGCCCGACGGCGAGGCCGGGTCGGCGCCCACCACGAGGATCCTGCGGTGGCCGCGGCGCGAGAGCGGCAGCAGCCGGCCCTCGTTGACCAGCAGTGTCGTCGTCCGCTCGGCGATGCGGTCGGCCGCCGCCAGATGCTCGCGGGTGCCGACCCGGTACGGCACCTGGCGCTCGGAGACGTACGGGCCGTCGAAGAGGCCGAGGCGGTCCTTCATCCGCAGGATGCGCAGGATCGATTCGTCGAGCCGGGCCTCGGTCAGCTCGCCGCCGCGCACCGCGTCCAGCACCGCGTGCCAGGCGACGTCCAGGTCCGGCGGGTTGAGCAGCTGGTCCACGCCCGCCTTCAGCGCGAGCACCGGCACCCGGTCGTCGCCGTACTTGGTGCGCACCCCCTCCATGCCGAGCGAGTCGGTGATCACCACCCCGTCGTAGCCCAGTTCGCCGCGCAGGATGCCGGTGAGGATCGGCTGCGACAGCGTGGCCGGGTCGCCGGAGTCGTCGAGCGCCGGGAACTGGATGTGCGCCGTCATCACCGAGTCGATCCCGGCCCGGATCGCGGCCCGGAACGGCACCGCGTCCAGCTTCTCCCACACCTCCCGGCTGTGCGTGATGACGGGGAAGCCGTAGTGGCTGTCCACGGCGGTGTCGCCGTGCCCGGGGAAGTGCTTGGCGGTGGCCGCGACCCGCGCGCCCTGATAGCCCTTCACCTCGGCGGCCACCAGCCGTGCCACGGCGTCCGGGTCGGCGCCGAAGGACCGTACGCCGATGACCGGGTTGGCCGGGTTGACGTTCACGTCGGCGTCGGGCGAGTAGTCCTGGTTGATGCCCATGGCGCGCAGTTCGGTGCCGGAGAGCCGGCCCAGCGTGCGGGCGTCGGCGGTGGAGCCGGAGGCGCCGACGGCCATGGCGCCGGGGAAGAGCGTGGCGGGTCTGCCGACCCGGCAGACGATGCCGTGCTCCTGGTCGGTGGCGACCAGGACGGGCAGCCCGCGCGGCTGCTGGAGCGAGGCCCGCTGGATGCCGTTGGACAGGGCGGCGATCTGCCGCGGGTCGCGGGTGTTGTGGGCCCAGGTGAAGTAGATGATGCCGCCGACGCGGTACTTCGCGATCAGCTCGGCGGCGGTGCGGACGCCGATCTCGCCGAGGTTGGCGTCGATGTCGGCCTGGTCGGGGTCGGTGGCGGAGTGGCCGTAGACCCGCATCACGAAGAGCTGGCCGACCTTCTCCTCCAGGCTCATCCGCGCGACGAGGGCGCGCAGCCGGCGGTCGTCGTGCGGGGCGGCGGCCTGAGCGGTGCCGGTGGCGCCCACGGCGAGGGCGGCGGTGAGTGTGGCGGTGGCGGCGAGGACGGCGCGTCTGGAGGGGGAGGGGCCGGAGGTGCCGGAGAGGTCGGAGAGGTCGGAGAGGTCGGAGGGGGAGGAGGGGCGTGTGGTGTCGTGCACGTGCGCTCCTTCCGGAGGGGTTCCACTGAAGGAAACTTCCGAGGGATCACCAATATCCGGGAAGTTTCTGCCAGTCAAGGGAACGCACGGACCCGGGCGGTGGGGCGGCCGGGCCCGGAGGACGGGGGACGCGAGCCCGGTGGGCGGGGCGCACAGCCCCGGCCGGAGGGCTCAGGAGGTCCGCGGCGTGTGCGCCGACACCGCCGGCCAGTGCTCCCGCAGGGTGCGCACCGTCTCCGCGATGGCCGGCCGCCGGGCCGCCCCCGCGCGCCACAGCGCGTACAGATGCCGTACGGGCACGGGATCGAGCGCCACCTCCACGACCCCCTCGGGCAGCGGCCCCCGGCCCAGCCGGGGGATCAGCGCCACCCCGAGGCCCGCGGCGACCAGCGCGACCAGCGTCGGGTTCTCGTCGGCCTGGTGGACGACGTCCGGCTCGTGCCCGGCGGCCCGCAGCGTGCGCAGCAGCCAGTCGTGGCAGACCCGGCCCGGCGGCTGGCAGATCCACCGCTCACCGCCCAGCTCCGCGCGCCGCACCGCGCTCCGCCCCGCGAACGGATGCCCGGCCGGCACCAGCAGATCGCACACGTCGTCCCCGACGGCCATCTGCTCCACCCCGGCCGGTGCGGGCAGCGGCGCGATGTCCCAGTCGTGCGCCACGGCCAGGTCCACGGCACCCTTGGCGACCAGATCCACCGACAGATGCGGGTCGACCTCGCTGAGCCGGGCGTCCAGCGCGGGGTGCCGCCGGGCCAGGTCGGCGAGCACGCCCGGCAGCAGCCCGCGCGCCGCCGAGGCGAACGCCGCGATGGCCAGCCGTCCGGACGGCACCCCGCGCCGCTCCTCGAGATCGGTCTCCGCCCGCTCCACGATGGCCAGCAACTCCCGCGCGGCCGAGACCAGTTGGTGCGCCTCGTCGGTGAGCCGCACCCCGCGCCCCTCGCGCTCCAGGAGGACGGTCCTGGTCTCCCGCTCCAGCTTGGCGATCTGCTGGGACACCGCCGAGGAGGTGTAGCCGAGCGCGGTGGCCGCCGCCCCCACCGTCCCGTGCACGGACACGGCGTGCAGGGCGCGCAGGCGCTGGAGATCGAGCACGGTTCCTCCCACAGGACGGCGCGGCCGGCCGCCGCCCCCGCGGGGCGACGCTGCGACCGGTTAGCGTTGCTGCATCCAACAGTGCAGCAATCATCGCTGGTGCTACACGGTCCGGGCGAGTGATCCTCGACGCATGCGACCACCCCACGTCCTCCTCGCCGTCCTCGTCGCCGCCGTCTGGGGCGTCAACTTCACCGTCATCGAGGTCGGCCTCGGCCACTTCCCGCCGCTGCTGTTCTCGGCCCTGCGCTTCCTGGCCGCGGCGCTGCCCGCCGTCTTCCTGGTGGGCCGGCCCAAGGTGGCCTGGAAGTGGATCGTGGGCGTGGGACTGGTGCTCGGCGTCGCCAAGTTCGGCCTGCTGTTCGTCGGCATGGACCACGGGATGCCCGCCGGGCTGTCCTCCCTGGTGCTCCAGATCCAGGCGGTGTTCACGGCCCTGTTCGCCTTCGCCGCCCTCGGCGAGCGCCCCACCCGGCTGCGGCTGGCCGGCATGGGCGTGGCGCTCGCCGGGATCGCCGTCGCCGCCGTGGACGAGGGCACCACGGGACCGCTGGGCGCCTTCGTCCTGGTCGTCGTCGCGGCGGCCTGCTGGGGCGTCTCCAACGTCCTCACCCGCAAGGCGGCCCCGCCGGACTCCCTGAACTTCATGGTCTGGGTGAGCACCGTCCCGGTCCTGCCGCTGCTCGGCCTCTCCCTGCTGACCGAGGGCCCCTCCCAGGACCTCGCCGCCCTGCGCGGCCTGGACTGGCAGGGCGCGGGCACGGTCCTCTACGTCGCCTGGGTCACCACCGTGTTCGGCTTCGGCGCCTGGGGCTGGCTGCTGCGCCGTCACCCCGCCTCCACCGTCGCCCCGTTCTCCCTGCTGGTCCCGGTCTTCGGCATGTCGGCGGCGGCCCTCTTCCTGGGCGAGTCCGTCACCCCCCTGCGCTGGTGCGCGGCGGCCCTGCTGGTGGGCGGCGTGGCACTGACGTCGCGCGCACCGGGGAGGAGGGGCGGCGCGGAGGCGCGTACGGGGAGCGCCGGGGGCGCCCCGGCGGACGTTCCCGCACGGACGGCCGCGGATGCCCCCGCGCCGGACGGGGTCACGGTTCCTGTCGCCTCGCGGCGGGTCTGACCCGCCCCGGCGAAGGCCGCCGGGCAGGAGCGGCCTGGCCACGGCGGCGACCGGGCCACGGCGGCGATCGGGCACCGGCGGCCGGGCAAGGGCCGCCCGACGCGCCCACCGGCTGAAACACGGTCGACGCCACCGGACCCGTACGCCACACTCCAGGCGTGACGATCACCCTGACCGGCCCGGTCCTGGAGGGCACCCTCGTACGCCTGGAGCCGCTGGAGCAGCGGCACGCCGCCGACCTCGCGGTGGCGGCGGAGGAGGACCGCGGTACCTACGCGTACACCTGGGTGCCCCGGGCGGAGGAGGCCGCGGCCTACATCGACGGGCAGCTCGCCCGCGCGGCCACCGGCCGCCTCGCGCCCTACGCGCAGATCTCCCTGGCCACCGGGCGCGCGGTCGGCGCCACCTCCTTCTGGGAGCCGCGCTGCTGGCGGGACGAGGACCGCCTCGACGCCGTCGAGGTCGGCTTCACCTGGCTCGCCCGCTCCGCGCAGGGCACCGGCATCAACGCCGAGGCCAAGTACCTGCTCTTCCGGCACGCCTTCGAGGTGTGGGAGGCCGCCCGCGTCGACCTGAAGACCGACGCCCGCAACAGCCGCTCCCGCGCCGCGATCGAGAGCGTCGGCGCGCGCTTCGAGGGCGTCCTGCGCAACTGGTCCCGTTCCTCGGTGCCCGGCGAGGAGGGGCGGCTGCGGGACTCGGCGATCTTCTCGATCACGGCCGAGGAATGGCCCGAGCGCCGCGCGGCACTGGAGGCCCGGGTGCGCCGGGCAGTCGAACGGACGGCCCGCACGGACCGGGACCGGAGCCGGGACCAGGAAGGGGACCGGCCCGCGCCCGCTACGCCGACGCGCTGAGCAGCCGGTCCAGGTACTCCCGTCCCGGCCCGAGCAGTCCGGGCAGCGGCGCCGCCGCCTCGTACCACCGCTTCTCGTACTCCCAGCACAGCCAGCCGTCCCAGCCGGCCCCGGCCAGCGCCGCCACGCATCCGGCGAGCGGCAGCACGCCCGCGCCCAGCGGCAGCGGGGTGGTGTCCTCGGCCGACGCGATGTCCTTGACCTGGACGTATCCGAGGTGCGGGGCGAGCGCCGCGCAGGTCTGCGACGGCTGCTCACCGCCGAGCCAGGTGTGCATCACGTCCCACAGCGCGCCCACCTGCCGGTGCCCGACCGGGCCGAGGACGCGGATCGCGTCGGCGCCGGTGCGGTGCGAGTCGTGGGTCTCGAGCAGGATGCGGACGCCGAGGGCGGCGGCGTCCTCGGCGGCGGCACCCAGCCGCCGGGCCGCGACGGCGTCGGACTCCTCGGGCGGCAGCGCGGTGCCGGCGCCCGGGAAGACCCGTACCGCGCCCGCGCCCAGGTCGTGCGCCAGCCGCAGCAGCCCGCGGATCTCCTCCAGTACGGGAGCGTCGTCGCCGGGCGCGGCGACCCGCGCGTATCCGGCCACGGCCAGCACCTCCACCCCGGCCGCCGCGAACTGGGCGGCCGTCTCCGCCCGCCGGGCCGGGGAGAGGCCGGGGTGCACCGGTTCCTCGGGGTGGGCGCGGAGTTCGACGCCGTCGTAGCCGTGCGCGGCAGCGAGCGCGAGGACCTCCGGAACGGGCAGGCCGGGGACACCGAGAGTGGAGAACGCGAGCTTCATGGCCCGGACCCTACGCGCCACCGCGGCCGCCCGTACCGGTTCCGCCGGTCAGGCGGGCGATCCGGCGGCCCGCCGCACGGGCCGGAACACATTGAGCTGCGCGCCGGTCCTGGCGGTGGCCGACGACACCAGTTCCCAGGTCCGCAGCACCCCGTCCACGGGGAAGGCCGACTTGCCGCCGCCCAGCAGCACCGGCATCACGGCGAGCCGCAGTTCGTCCACCAGGTCCGCGGCCAGGAGCGCCCGCACCAGGGTGGGGCTGCCCATCATCGCCAGCTCCCCGTCACCGCCGGACGCCCGCAGCCCGCGCACCTTCCCCAGCGCCTGGCCGCCCGGGACGCGTACGGTGTTCTCCCAGGTCAGCGCGGAGTCGTCGAGGGTGTCGGACACGACGTACTTGGGCAGCGAGTTGAGCCGGTCGGCGAAGGGGTCCCCGGCCCGCTCGGGCCAGGCCGCGGCCATCGTGAGATACGTGCGGCGCCCGTACAGCAGCGCCTCCGCCCGGTCGAGACCGGCCGCGAACGCCCCGCCCAGCACCTCCGGATCGAAGAACGGATGCGACCATCCGCCGTGCGCGAACCCCCCGTCGGTGTCCTCCTGCGGCCCTCCGGGCGCCTGCACGACCCCGTCGAGGCTGATGAACTCGGTGACGACGACACGCATGGGATGCCTCCCGCTCGCTGTCCGTTCGGTACGCGAGACAGACCGGGACCGGCGCCGGAACTCATCGGTCCGGGCACGGAACCGGGCGTGTTCTCCTCTGTGGAGTACATGACACCGCACTAGGCTGACGCGCGATCAAGAGCCGGCTGACCACCGGCCGGCGAACCACCGGCAGCAGAGCCGGAACGGTTCAGCGAACCATACGGAGGGACTTTGATGAACCGCCTCAAGCGCGTACTCGCGGCAGGCGCCGCATCCATCACGCTCGCGACCGGACTGCTGGGTGCCGGAGCGGGGTCGGCGTCCGCGGCGTCGGAGGACTGCCCCGTGGGGGCCATGTGCGTCTACGCGGAGGGTCTGAGCGGGCTGAACGGCAAGCCGACCGACATCTTCTGGACCCGGGGGGTGCACAAGATACACAACAAGTACAACTACCACTGGGTGTTCAACAACCAGACCGACGGCTGGACCGCGAGCCTGTGCAGGGGCGCCGACGGCACGGGATGCGACGTCCCCGTCCAGGCCGGCTACCTGAGGTGGACGGACCTCACCCCGATCAACACGATCGTCCTGCGGCCGTAACCCGCCCGCCCCGCACAACAGGCCCCGCCCCGTGCCCGGTTCCGGCTCCGGCGAGTCCGGACCCGGACCCGGACCCGGGCACGGGCTGCCGGGCTGTCACGAGGAGTGCGCCGGACCGCCCGCGGGCCGTGACCGTCGCGACGAGGAGCCACCTCGGCACGAGCCACCCCGGCACGAGCCACCTCGGCACGGTGCGGGTGCCGGGCGGCCCGGCAGGTCACCCCCGCTGTTCCCGGGGCACTCCCGTCGACCCCCGCACCATCAGTTCCCCGTGCACCGTGGCGATCCCGCCCGGTGGCGGCTCCTCGCGGGCCATGGCTATGCGGCCGGCGCGAGCGCCCGCCTCGGCGAGGGGCAGGCGGACGGTGGTGAGGGAGGGCACCGCGTCCATGCTGAAGGGCAGGTCGTCGAAGCCCGCGACGGAGACGTCCTGCGGGACGCGCAGCCCGGACTCGCGCAGGGCCGCGCAGGCGCCCAGGGCGACGGAGTCGTTGGCGGCGACGATCGCGGTGAGCGAGGGCTCGCGGCGCAGCAGCTCCAGCGCGGCCTCGTGGCCGGAGCGGCGGTCGAAGCGGCCGTGCACGGTGAGCGCGGGATCGTCGTCGAGGCCGGCCGCCGCCAGGGCCTCGCGGTGGCCCTCCAGGCGGTGGCGGGTGGTGGTGCGCTCGCGCGGGCCCGCGATGTAGCCGAGCCGCCGGTGGCCCAGGCCGGTCAGATGCGCGGTCAGCCGCCGCGCGCTCCCGCGGTTGTCGAAGGCCAGCGTGACGGCTCCGGTGTCCGGCACGGGCGGCCGTCCGCACAGCACCACCCGGGTGCCGGCCTCCGCGAGCCGGCGCAGCTTCGCCGCGACCGCCGCCGCGTGCGGCGCGTCCTCCACGGCGCCGCCGGTGAGCACGACCGCGGCGGCCCGCTGCCGCTGGAGCAGCGTCAGATAGGTGAGTTCGCGCTCGGGCGAGCCGCCGGTGTTGCAGACCACCGCCAGCCGTTCGCCGCCGGCCCGGCCGCCCGGACCGCCGATCTCCGACTGGATCGCGCTCGCCATGATCCCGAAGAACGGGTCGGCGATGTCGTTGACCAGGATGCCGACCAGGTCGGAGGTGGCGGCGGCGAGGGCGCTCGCGGGACCGTTGAGCACGTAGTCCAGCTCGTCGACCGCCTTCAGGACCCGCTCCCGGGTGGCCGCGGCGACGGGGTAGTTGCCGTTCAGCACGCGCGACACCGTCGCGGGCGAGACCTGGGCGCGGGCCGCCACGTCCGCCAGGGTCACCGTCATCTCGTCGTCCTCCGGTCGTGCAGCTCGTCGTCGTGAGTGATCACACCACCGCCGTACGGCCGGTGCCGGCCGCGGTGTCGTGCCGACCTTACGGCCCCCGGGGACGTCCGCGTCCGCCCGCTCGGACAACAGGCGCTGCCCGCAGCGTACGAGGGCTCCTGCCCTCGGGGCGCGACGGGTCGTGCCCAGGGGGCACGGTGGCTCCTGCCCGCCCGGACCACCGCGTCCCACCGGACGGGACGACCACCTCGGCCCCATGCGCCCGGACCGCCCCGCCGAGCCGCCCCTGCCACCGGATCCGCCCGCCCGGCCGACACGTTCCGCCTCCGCCCTTGTCCGCGACGCCGCCCAGAGGCTAGCTTCTCCCTCGGATAGAAAGCGCTTGCTGTCCGGGAGGCTGCAGGCGCGGTACGCCGTACGAAGGGACGGGCACTGACGTGACACGCAAGACGGTGCGGATCGCCATGAACGGCGTGACCGGGCGCATGGGCCACCGCCAGCACCTGGTCCGCTCGATCCTCGCGCTGCGCGAACAGGGCGGCCTCGACCTCGGCGACGGCACCGTGCTGTGGCCGGAGCCGGTCCTGGTCGGCCGCCGCGAGCACGCGCTGAAGGCGCTGGCCGAGCAGCACGGCCTGGAGCACTTCTCCACCGACCTGGACGCCGTCCTCGCCGACCCGGCCGTGGACATCTACTTCGACGCCCAGGTCACCTCCGCCCGCGAGGAGGCGCTGCGCAAGGCGATCGCCGCGGGCAAGCACATCTACACCGAGAAGCCCACCGCCACCGGTCTCGACGGCGCCCTGGAACTGGCCCGGCTCGCCGAGGCCGCGGGCATCCGGCACGGCGTCGTCCAGGACAAGATCTTCCTGCCGGGCCTGCTCAAGCTGAAGCGCCTGATCGACGGCGGCTTCTTCGGCCGCATCCTGTCCGTGCGCGGCGAGTTCGGCTACTGGGTCTTCGAGGGCGACTGGCAGGAGGCCCAGCGTCCCTCCTGGAACTACCGCACCGAGGACGGCGGCGGCATCGTCACCGACATGTTCCCGCACTGGGAGTACGTGCTGCACGAGCTGTTCGGCCGGGTCACCTCCGTCCAGGCGCTCACCGCCACCCACGTCCCGCGGCGCTGGGACGAGCGGGGCAAGCCCTACGACGCCACCGCCGACGACGCCGCCTACGGGATCTTCGAGCTGGAGGGCGGTGCCGTCGCCCAGATCAACTCCTCCTGGGCGGTGCGCGTGCACCGCGACGAACTCGTCGAGTTCCAGGTCGACGGCACCGAGGGCTCGGCCGTCGCGGGCCTGCGCCGCTGCCGCGTCCAGCACCGCTCCGCCACTCCCAAGCCGGTCTGGAACCCGGACATCCCGGCCACCGAGGACTTCCGCGGCCAGTGGCAGGAGGTGCCCGACAACACCGTGTTCGACAACGGCTTCAAGGCCCAGTGGGAGCTGTTCCTCCGGCACGTCTACGCCGACGCCCCCTACCACTGGGACCTGCTGGCCGGCGCCCGCGGCGTCCAGCTCGCCGAGCTGGGCCTGCGCTCCGCCGCCGAGGGCCGCCGTATCGACGTACCGGAGATCGGCCTGTGACCCTGCACCTCCCCGACGCGCACGGCGCTCTGCGCGCCTACGAACCGCGCACCGAGCCCCTGCCCGCAGTGCGCTCCGGCCCGGGAAGCGCTTTCACCTCCCGTACGGTCTTCTCGGCCGCGCACGTCGTCGCCGATCCGTACGCCGACACCACCCCCGACTCGCCCGCCGCCGTCGACTGGGACGCCACCCTCGCCTTCCGCCGCCATCTGTGGTCCCACGGGCTCGGCGTCGCCGAGGCGATGGACACCGCCCAGCGCGGCATGGGCCTGGACTGGCCCACGGCGGCCGAACTGATCCGTCGCTCCGCCGCCGAGGCGAAAGCGACCGGCAGCCGCATCGCCTGCGGCGTCGGCACCGACCAGCTGACCGCCATGACCGCCGCGACCGCCACCCTCGCCGAGGTCCGGTCGGCCTACGAGGAACAGCTCGCCGTCGTCGAGGAGTCCGGCGCCCAGGCGATCCTGATGGCCTCCCGCGCCCTGGCCGCCACCGCGCAGGGCCCCGACGACTACCACGAGGTCTACGGCCACCTGCTGCGCCAGGCCGCCGGACCGGTGGTCCTGCACTGGCTGGGCCCGATGTTCGACCCGGCGCTGGAGGGCTACTGGGGCTCGTCGGACCTGGACACGGCGACCGGCACCTTCCTGGAGGTCATCGCCGCCCACCCCGACAAGGTCGACGGCATCAAGGTCTCCCTGCTGGACGCGCAGCGCGAGATCGACCTGCGCCGCCGCCTCCCGCAGGGCGTGCGCTGCTACACCGGCGACGACTTCCACTACCCGGAGCTGATCGCGGGCGACGAACAGGGCTTCAGCCACGCCCTGCTGGGCATCTTCGACCCACTGGGCCCGCTGGCCGCCGAGGCGGTCCGTGTCCTGGACACGGGGGACGCCGACGGCTTCCGCGCCCTGCTCGACCCCACCGTCGAACTCTCCCGCCACCTCTTCCGGGCCCCCACCCGCTACTACAAGACGGGCGTGGTCCTCCTGGCGTGGCTGGCCGGGTACCAGAGCCACTTCACCATGGTCGGCGGCCTCCAGTCGGCCCGCTCCCTGCCGCACCTGGCCCGCGCCTACGAACTCGCCGACCGGCTCGGCCTGTTCCCCGACCCGGGGCTCGCCGAGGACCGGATGCGCACCCTGCTCTCCCTGTACGGAGTGACCTCATGAACCCCGCACCCGGCCTGGACCGCTTCTCCGTCAACCAGATGACGGTCCGCGGGCTCTCCCTGCCCGAACTCACCGACGCCTGCGCCCGGCTGGGCGTGCCCGGTGTCGGCCTGTGGCGCGAACCGGTGCGCGAATACGGCGTGGAGGCCGCCGCCAAGCTGGTCCGGGACGCCGGGCTGACCGTCACCACCCTGTGCCGGGGCGGCTTCCTGACCGCGACCGGCCCCGCCGAGCGGGCCGGGGCGCTGGCCGACAACCACGCCGCGATCGACGAGGCCGCCGCGCTCGGCACCGACACCCTGGTCCTGGTCTCCGGCGGCCTGCCCACCGGCGACCGGGACCTGCACGGCGCCCGCGAGCGCGTCGCCGACGCCCTCGCCGTCCTCGGCCCCTACGCGGCCGAACGCGGCGTACGCCTCGCCGTCGAGCCGCTGCACCCCATGTTCGCCGCCGACCGGTGTGTGGTCTCCACCCTCGCCCAGGCCCTGGACCTCGCCGAACGCTTCCCCGCCGGGCAGGTCGGCGTCGCCGTGGACACGTACCACATCTGGTGGGACGACCGGGCGCCCGAGCAGATCGCGCGCGCGGGCGCGGGCGGCCGTATCCACACCTTCCAGCTCGCCGACTGGACCACCCCGCTGCCCGCGGGCGTCCTCAACGGGCGGGGGCAGCTCGGTGACGGCTCCGTCGACCTGCGCGCCTGGAAGCGGCGCGTCGAGGCGGCCGGGTACACCGGCTTCGTCGAGGTCGAACTCTTCAACGAGGAGCTGTGGGCGCGCGACGGCCGCGAGGTACTGGCGGAAACAGCGGGACGGTTCGTCGAGCACGTGGTCGAATGACGCAATGACGCAGACAGGGACGGTCCTGGGGCCGCTGGAACGGACCGGCGGCCTCTGGGTGGTGGGCGACAGCGGCCGGCCGGACAACGACTGGGTGGAGTTCCGGCCGGAGGGGATGCACCGGCACGAGCCCGGCGGGCCGGGGCGGTCGGTCGCCTGGTCCCGGCTGATGCCGGGCGTGAAGCTGACGCTGGGCGGCGAGAACCCGGCCCGGGGGCAGTACGGCGTCGCGGGTCTGCTCGGCGGACTGCCGGGCCCCTGGCGGCACGGCAGCGGATATCTGCATCTGACGCTGCGTGACCCCTACGAGGACTGGGTGGCGCGGTTCAGCAGGCACCCCCGCCACTACCCCGCCACCGGGATCCTCCTCTTCGGGGAACTGGTGAAGCGTCTCCTGGACGAGAGCCGGGCCCATCTGCTCGGTGACCCCGCGCTGCTGGACCGCGTCGTCGCCCGCCTGGCCACGGAACGCCTGCGGGGCCGCCACGCGACACAGGACGCGGTGACGCGGGCCCTGGCGCCGGAGGACCCGGCACACGCAGATCCGGCACCCGCAGATCCGGCACCCGGAAGGCAGCCACCCGGAAAGCAGTCACCCGAAAAATAATCGCGAACGGATGCAACCCTTCCGGCCCGAGGCGTGTCGTATCTCTCGTCGGAACCCCCGGAGGGGGCCCGGGGCGACCCGGGGAGGCTCGGGGGGAGCCACGGGTTCCGGCGCAGGAGGGGAAGAGCCGAGGGGGCCGGGTCGACGACCGGGCCCCCTCGAAGCTGTCCGGCACCGCTCCCGGACCGCCACCTCACCTCAGCTCAGAAGAACACCCCGCAGCGCAGCAGGACGTTGGCGTACGGCCGCGCCTCACCGGTCCGTACGACCAGACGCGCGCCCGCCGACAGCTCCTTCAGCCGCTCGTGCGGGACCAGGACGAGCCCGGGGAAGCGGCCGTCCAGCAGCGCCGACGCCGCCGGATTGGCGCCGCGTATCTCGGCCGCCGCCGTGGCGCCCTCCACCACCAGCTCCGCGAGCAGCCCGTCCAGCACCTCGGCGAAGGACGGCACCCCGGCGCGGAACGCCAGGTCGACCACGCGCGGCCCGGCCGGTACCGGCATGCCCACGTCGCACACCAGCACCTCGTCCGTGTGCCCCAGCTCGGCCAGCGCACCGGCGAGATGCCGGTTGAGGATGCCCGCCTTCTTCACCGGGAGCCGCCCCGGGCGACGGCGGGGCCGAGCGCGTCGACCTCGGCGGCCGTCGGGTACGACTCCTGCGCGCCCCGCCGGGTCACGGCCGCCGCGCCCACCCGGGCCGCGTACGCCGCCGCCTCCGGCAGGGACGCGCCCGCGCCGAGCCGCCAGGCCAGCGCCGCGGTGAACGCGTCGCCCGCGCCCGTCGTGTCCACGGCGTCCACCCGCACCGACGGCACCCGGGACACCCCCTGCGCCGACGCCACCAGGGCCCCCTCGCCGCCGAGGGTGACCACCACCGAGCGCGGCCCGCGCGCGAGCAGCGCCCGCGCCCAGTCCTCCGGGGCGTCGCCCGCTCCGTCGTCACCGCCCAGGATCACCTTCGCCTCGTGCTCGTTGACGATCAACGGGTCGCAGGCGTCCAGCAGTTCCTGCGGCAGCGGGCGCGGCGGCGACGGGTTCAGCACGAACCGGCTGCCCGGCGCGAGATGCCGTACGGCCTCCACGACCGACTCCAGCGGGATCTCCAGCTGCGCGGACACCACCCGGGCCGAACCGACGAGCGGGGCGGCGGCGCGGACGTCGTCCGGGGTCAGCCGGCCGTTGGCGCCCGGCGAGACCACGATGCTGTTGTCCCCGGAAGGGTCCACCGTGATCAGCGCGACCCCGGTCGGGGCGCCCCCGGCCAGCACGCCCGCCGGGTCGACGCCGGCCGCCCGCAGCGAGTCCAGCAGCAGCCGGCCGTGCGCGTCGTCGCCGACCCGCGCCAGCAGGGCCGTACGGGCCCCGAGCCGGGCGGCGGCCACCGCCTGGTTGGCGCCCTTGCCGCCGGGGTGGACGGCCAGGTCGGAGCCGAGCACCGTCTCCCCGGCCGCGGGCCGCCGCTCGACGCCGATCACCAGGTCGGCGTTGGCCGACCCCACGACCAGCAGGTCGTAGTCGTACATGCGCTGTGTCTCCTTGAGGGCCTTGAGAGATCGGGGGGACGGGCCGGTCACCGGTCAGCCGCTGAACCCGGCCACGTTCTCCTTCGTTACCACCTTCACCGGCACCTTCACCGTCGGCGCGACCTGCTTGCCCTGGACCGCCTTGAGCGCGTTGTCCACGGCGATCCGGCCGAGCTGGCTGGGCTGCTGCGCGACGGAGGCGTACAGCGTGCCGTTCTTCACGGCGGTCAGCCCGTCCGGGGTGCCGTCGAAGCCGACCACCTGCACCGACGTACCGGCCTTGGAGCCGAGCGCCTTGACCGCGCCGAGCGCCATCTCGTCGTTGGCGGCGATCACGCCCTGCACGTCCGGGTGGGCCTGGAGCAGGTTCGACATCACGTCCAGCCCCTTGGTGCGGTCGAAGTCCGCGGGCTGCTGGGCGAGCACCTGGATGCCCGGGAAGGCCTTGAGCCCCTGGGCGAAACCGGCGGCGCGCTCACGGGCGGCGGAGGTGCCCGCCTGCCCCTGGAGGATCACGATCTTTCCGTGGCCGCCCAGCTTCTCGGCGATGCTCTTGGCGGCCAGTTCGCCGCCGGCCACGTTGTCGGAGGCCACCAGCGCGGCCGTCTTCGCGTTGTTGACGCCGCGGTCCACGGCGATCACCGGGATGTCCGCCTTGCCCGCGGCCTTCACGGAGTTGCTGGCCGCGTCCGAGTCGACCGGGTTGACGATGATCGCGCCCAGGCTGGAACTGGTGAAGTTCTGGAGCTGGTTGGCCTGCTGCGAGGCGTCGTTCTGCGCGTCGGTGACCGTCAGGTCCAGGCCCAGCTTCTTCGCCTCGGCCTGGGCGCCCGACTTGATCTGCACGAAGAACGGGTTGTTCAGCGTGGACAGCGAGAGACCCAGCTTCGGCGTGGTCGAGGCGGACCCGGTGTGCAGCAGCGAGGTCGCCGCCACCAGCGCCACCGTCACCACGGCCGCCAGCCCGTACGTCGCCGCCTGCCTGCCCTTGCCGCCGCCGCTGCCCGTGCCCGCCGTCTGCGGGGTCGCCCCCGCCTTGCGGCGCACCGTGTCCAGCAGCACCGCCAGCGCGATCACCACACCGATGACGACCTGCTGCCAGAACGCCGACACCGACAGCAGGTTGAGGCCGTTCCTGAGCACCGCGAGGATCAGCGCGCCGATCAGCGTCCCGGACGCCTTGCCGGTGCCGCCCGCCAGCGAGGCGCCGCCGATGACGACCGCGGCGATCGCGTCCAGCTCGTAGCCGTTGGCGGCCTGCGGCTGCGCGGAGGACAGCCGGGCGGCGAGCACGATGCCCGCGGCGGCGGCGAACAGCCCGGACAGGGCGTAGATCGCGAGCTTCTGCCGCTTCACGCGCAGCCCCGAGAGCCGGGCCGCCTCCTCGTTGCCGCCGATCGCGTACATCGAACGTCCGATGTACGTACGTCCCAGCACGAACGCCGTGATCAGCCCCATCACGACCATGACCAGCACCGGCACCGGCAGCCAGCCGCCGAGCGTGTCGCCCAGGTGCGAGACCGAGTCCGGCAGGGCGATCGGGGAGCCCTGCGAGATGACCAGCGACAGCCCGCGCGCCACCGACAGCATGGCCAGCGTCGCGATGAACGGCGGCAGCTTGCCGTAGGAGATCAGGAAGCCGTTGACCAGGCCCGCCGCGATGCCCGTGGCGACGGCGAGGACCACCGCGAGGGCGACCGGCACGCCGTGCGAGGTGGCGCTCCAGGCCAGCACGGTCGCCGAGAGCGCCGCCACCGAACCCACCGACAGGTCGATGCCCGCCGCGACGATGACGAAGGTGACACCGAAGGCCAGGATGGCGGTCACCGCCGCCTGGACACCGATGTTGAGCAGGTTGTCCGTCGTCAGGAAGTCACCGGAGAGCGCGGACAGCGCGATGACGAGGACGATCAGCGCGGTCAGCGCGCCGTTGTCGAGGAGCAGCCGGCGCAGGCCGGAGGCGCCACCCGCGCCCGCCTTGCTCTTGAGCGTGTCAGTGGCCACGGGGGGCCTCCACTTCGGTCGTTCCGTTCACAGGGGTCGCGGGGTTCGAGGGGGCCGCGGGGGCGGGCGGGGCAGGCGAACCGACGGCGAGCGCCATCACGGCGTCCTGGGTGGCCCGGTCGGCCGGGAGTTCCCCGGCGATCCGGCCCTGGGCCATCACCAGCACCCGGTCGCTCATGCCGAGCACCTCGGGCAGATCGCTGGAGATCATCAGGACGGCGGCACCGGCCGCGGTCAGCTCGTTGATGAGCTGGTAGATCTCGACCTTGGCGCCGACGTCGATGCCCCGGGTCGGCTCGTCGAGGATGAGGACCCTGGTGTCCGCCAGCAGCCACTTGCCGATGACGACCTTCTGCTGGTTGCCGCCGGACAGCGTCCGCACATGCTGGCCGAGACCGGCCATCCGCACACCGAGCTGCCCGGCGATCCGCTCCGCCGCCCGGTGCTGCCCCTTGAGGTCGACGAGCCCGCCGCGCGAGGTCGAGCGCAGGGTCACCAGACCGAGGTTCTCCGCCACGGAGGCGTCCAGGACCAGGCCCTGGCCCTTGCGGTCCTCAGGCACCAGCCCGATCCCGGCGGCCATCGCCGCGTTCACGTCGTGCCGCCGCAGCCGCACGCCCGCGACCCGGACGTCCCCCTTGTCGTACGGGTCCGCGCCGAACACGGCCCGCACGACCTCCGTACGGCCCGCGCCGACCAGCCCCGCGATGCCGACGACCTCACCGGCGTGCACCTCGAAGCCCACGTCGTGGAAGACGCCGTCACGGGTGAGCCCCTCCACGGTGAGCAGCGGCTCGCCGCGCTCGGCCCGCTCCCGCGGGTACTGCTGCTCGATGGAGCGGCCCACCATGAGCCGGACCAGTTCGTCCTCGGGTGTCGAGGCGGGCACCTGGCCCACGCTGCGCCCGTCCCGGATGACCGTGACCCGGTCGCCCAGGGCGGCGATCTCCTCTAGGTGGTGCGTGATGAACACGATGCCCACGCCGTCGGCGCGCAGCGCCCGCACGATCGCGAACAGCTTCTCGACCTCCTCGGAGGTCAGCACGGCGGTCGGCTCGTCCATGATGAGCACGCGCGCGTCCAGGCTCAGCGCCTTGGCGATCTCGACCATCTGGAGCCGGGCGATGCCCAGGTCCCGCACCCGCGCGCGGGGCGACACCGTGACCCCCACCCGGTCGAGCAGGGCGGCGGCCTCCGTCTCCATCCGCTTGCGGTCGATGATCCCGAAGCGGCGCGGCTGGCGGCCCAGGAAGATGTTCTCCGCGACCGTCAGATCGGGGACCAGGTTGAACTCCTGGTAGATGGTGGCGATCCCGAGCTGCTCGGAGTCCTGCGCACCGTGGATGCGCACCTCCTCGCCGCCGGCCAGGATCCGCCCCGCGTCGGGGGTGTAGGCGCCGGAGAGCATCTTGATCAGCGTGCTCTTGCCCGCGCCGTTCTCACCGAGCAGCACGTGCACCTCGCCGCGGCGCAGGTCGAAGTCGACGCTGTCCAGCGCCACCACGCCCGGGAAGGTCTTCCGGATGCCCTCGATGCGCAGCAACTCGTCCGGGTCGCTCACGGCATGCTCCTGTTCGTTGCGAAGGACTCGTCCTCCGGTACGGCTCCGGCACCGGCGGCGGGCTCCCGTACGCCGGGGACGACGGTCACGGCAGCGGACGGCTCGGCGGGGGAGCCGGGCAAGCCGGGGGAGGTGGGGGAACCGGGCAAGCCGGGGGAGGCGGGGGAGGCTGGGGACGCGGACTCGCCGCACGAGCGGCGCACGACGAGCCGGGCGGGCAGGGTCACCGACTCCGGCCCGCGCCCCTCGACCCGGTCCACCAGCGCCCGCACGGCGGCCCGCCCCAGCGCGCCGGTGGGCTGGGCGATGGCGGTGATCGGCGGATCGGTGTGCACGAACCACGGGATGTCGTCGAACGCGGCCAGCGCGATGTCGTCCGGCACCCGCAGCCCGCGGGCGCGGATCGCGTCCAGCGCGCCGAGCGCCATCAGGTTGTCGGCGGCGAAGATCACCTCGGGCGGTTCGGGCAGGTCGAGGAAGCCCTCGGTGACCCGCCGCCCGCTCTCCGCCTGGAAGTCGCCCTGCCCCGTGTAGGCGTCGGGCAGGGCGAGCCCGTACGCGGCCAGCGCGTCCCGGAAGGCCCGGACGCGCTCGCTGCCGGTGGTGGTGGCCGCCGGGCCCGCGATGATCGCGAGCCGCCGGTGGCCGAGCCCGCACAGGTGCGCGACGAGATCACGCACCGCCTGCTGCCCGTCCGCCCGGACCACCGGCACGTCCACGCCCTTGATCCACCGGTCCACGAACACCATGGGCGTCCCCGCCCGCGCGGCCTGGAGCATCAGCGGCGAACCGCCGTCGGTGGGGGAGACCAGCAGCCCGTCGATCCTGCGGTCCAGCAGCGTCCGTACGTGGTGGTCCTGGAGGTCGGGCCGCTCGTCGGCGTTCCCGATGATCACGCTGTAGCCGAGCGCGCGGGCCTCCTCCTCGACGGAGCGGGCCAGCTCGGTGAAGTAGGGGTTGAGCACGTCGCTGATGACCAGCCCGAGCGTGCGGGTCTGGTCCGTGCGCAGCGACCGGGCGACGGCGTTCGGCCGGTAGCCCAGCGCCTCGACGGCGGCCCGCACACGGGCCCGCGCCTCGGCGCTGACCGACGGGTGCTCGTTCAGGACGCGCGAGACCGTGGCCACGGAGACACCCGCTTCGGCAGCGACGTCCTTGATGCTCGCCATCGCCGTTCCACCTCCTCGTGGAATCGATTACACGAGGGATTGGAATCGATTACACGGCGCGGGGCAAGAGTCTGTGACCAGATCGTGATGTACGGGCCGGGGTGCCGTGACCAGCGGACGGCGCGGTGCGGACCGCGGTGAACGGCCGCTTCCGCCGCGATGGTCACCGGTTGTGGCAGCCCTGTGACGCAACACGGTTGCGACGGTGATGGCCGGTTGTGAACATGGAGAGGCGGAAACGTTCACGGAGGGTTGTTCACCGAGGGCGGTGCAACCCGCTTCAGGGGGAGGCGAGTTCGGCGTGAAGTTCGATATGGGTGCGCAGACGTTGTCGACGTTGTCGCGTGATTCGCGTGGGTCGAGTGATGATCTGGGGTCGTTGATCCGTCAGTTGGTGCAGGCGGTGGAGCCGTTGGAGGGGAAGTTCAACGGTACGGGGCGGCGGATGTTCGATGAGTTCAAGGGGCGGGCGGACGGGATCGCGCGTGAGTTGAATTCGTCGTTGTCGGCGATTGTGGGTGGTCAGTCGGGGATGGACGGTGCGTTCTCGTCGGGTGATCAGGAGCAGGGTGACAATGCGCGGCATCACATGGGTGCGGCGAATTTCGATGCGGCGCGGTTCCGCTGATCCGTCT